>JARBUN010000050.1 GCA_029239635.1 Microbacterium sp.
ATGTCAGGTCTGCTGGCGAAGGTCGGTCGCGGGGGACTGATCGGCGCGGGTGTCGTGGGCGCCGGGGGACTGCTCGCGGCCGTGGCCGGCGGCGCCGTCCTCAGCGCCGTGGCCGCCCCTCTGCTCGAACAGGCCGGTCAGATGGGCGTCGACTTCGCCTGGCTCGCCGAGGGTGTGGATCCCACCGCTCTCGCGGAGGGCGCCGGTGTCGGCGAGTGGGTCGGCGGAGCTCAGGATGCCGTCACGGGCCTCGGCGACCAGGTCGGCGGCTTCGGCGACCAGCTGTCGAACATCCAGATCCCCGGGTTCGACGACGTCTTCTGATCCGCCCGGGCCGCACGCTCGCGTTCACTACCCTGAAGGAATGGCCGTCGGGGGGAACATGATCGTGGAGGCTGCCGCCGCGCAGCTCGTCGCGGCGGTGCGGACCGTGCGGGTGCAGCATCCCGACGAGCACATCTACGGGGCGATGTTCCACGAGTTCTACGGGGATGGGTCGGTCATCTACTGGCCCATGGTGACCGTCGGCACGGAGGAGTCGCTCGCGGAGGCGATCGAGGGATATCCGGTCAGCGAGCGCGACGAGCTGGCCAGGTCGCTGCGGTGGTCCGGTTCCGACCTCTCGCACGCCTTCGACCCTTCCGAGCGCGAACAGGCGATCGCCGACGCGGTTCACGCCCACGCCTCCTCGCGCGGGGATTTCGCCGGTTGGGAACGGCAGTGGGAACGCTTCCTGCTGTGCTTCCCGAGGGCGGCGAGAACCGCGCGCAGGGCCCTCATCGCCGAAGGCGTCGTGGGGAAGGACTTCCTCGCGATCGCCGCAGACGAGAGCGGCGACCTGATCCCGCGCAGCCTCACACGCGCTCAGCTGCTCGCACACTTCCCGGAATACGATGCCGCCGAGCGCGAACGGCAGAGGCTGGCCGCGCTGCCCGTCGAGGAGCGGGTGGCGGAGCTCCTGCCCGAAGCGGTTGCGCCCCGTTATCAGGGACCGTTGGTCGGCGAGCACGAGGGGCTGCTCGTCGCCTGCGGTGCGGCCGCCGTTCCGGCGCTCGCGCGGGTGGTCCGCGGGGAGGATCTGGCTCACGGGGACGTGGTCGCGGCGCGCCTCCTCGCCGAGATCAACATCGACACCCCCGAGGTGGTCGACGCGCTCGTCGACCTCATGTGCCGGCCCAAAGCGGATGGACACGCTCGCGCGTGGGCCGCGTGCGCACTGGCGCGGCTCGGACGCTCCGACCTCATCCTGGACCGGGCATCCGACCTCCCGGACGACATCGTGGTGAGCGGTGTCAGCGATCCGTTCCGTTCGTTCCGGGACCACGGCGCGCACCGGATGCTCGAGTACGGCCCGCTCGAACGAGCCCTCGAGGAGCATCCCGATCTCGAACCGGCGTTCCGAGAGCAGCTCCGCCCGGGTACCGGCTTCTGCGCTCTGACTCCGGACGAGATCCCGATCGCCCGCTCAGCCCTGGCTTCACGTTGGGAGCTGGTCCGGACCCACGCGCGGATCACGCTCGAAGACGCGGGCGCCCGGCTCTGACGTCCGGCGGGAGCTGCCTCAGGAGGGCGCGCCGTCGGCGGCGCGGACCGGGAGCCCGGTGTCGGGACGACCGTTCTGCTGCGGACCGATGCCGCGAGGCTCGAAGGTGTTGACCATGGCGTAGGCCGCGCGCTCGAGATAGTCCCAGAGCGGTGCTTCGAAGGCCGGAGGGAGCGCGATCTCGTCGACGGCGGCTCGCATGTGCCGCAGCCACCTGTCGCGGGCATCGGGATCGACGTGGAACGGCATGTGGCGCATGCGCAGACGCGGGTGTCCGCGGGTCTCGCCGTAGGTCGTCGGGCCGCCCCAGTACTGGGCGAGGAAGAGCGTCAAGCGCTCGGCCGCAGGCCCCAGGTCTTCTTCCGGGTACATCGGCTTGAGCACCTCGTCGGTGGCCACACCGCGGTAGAACGCGTCGACCAGTCGACGGAACGTGTCCATCCCCCCGACCTGGTCGTAGAAGCTGACGGGCTCGCTCACGGGGTGTCCTTCTCATCGGCGCGCACGGCGGGCGGGGTGGGCTTCGGGTGGTCGGCACCCGGTGCGTCCGGCAGGTTCACGACGGCGGTCGGGGTGTCATCCCGCACGGCCTTCTTCTTCTTGACGCGGGGAACGGCGTCGGACGTGTGGTCTTCGACCGTCTCCGAGACCTCGAGCTTCCGGCCCCGCGGCCGCCACCGCGGACGCTCCGCACCCGGGGCGATCTGGGTCTCCTTGGTCTTCGGAGCCGGGCGCGCAGCTCGCGCGCGACGTCGTCCTTGGCGCTCGACCGCGTCTTCATGACGAGACGGATGACGAGCGCGTCGCCGCTGATGGATTCCAGTCCCCAGATCTCGGGCTGCTCGATGATGCGCGAGCGCCACTTCGGCTCCTTGGCCATGGCCTTCGCCGCCGACAGCATCGCCGCTTCCACATCATCGATGTCGGCATCCGTCGGTACCGCGAGATCGATGATGACGCGCGACCACCCCTGCGACATGTTCCCGATGCGGGTGATCTCGCCGTTGCGGACGTACCAGAGCGTGCCGTTGACGTCGCGGACGTGGGTGATGCGCACACTCACGAACTCGACGATGCCCGTCGCGAGCCCCAGGTCGACGACGTCGCCGATGCCGATCTGGTCCTCCGCGACGATGAAGATGCCGTTGAGAACGTCCTTGACGATGTTCTGGGCCCCGAAACCCAGCCCGGCGCCCACCGCGGCCGTCAGCAGCGTGAGCGAGGCCAGTGCGTTCGGGGCGGCGATGCTCGCGATCCAGACCAGAGCCACGATCACCAGGATGACGTTCACGATGTTCTGGAGGATCGTGCCGAGCGTCCGGGTGCGCTGCACGAGTCGGACGGCGCTGAGCGGGGACCGGTCGAGTGCCTGCGTGTCGTCGACGCGCGCTTTGCTCTTGGCCCCGTTCACGATGCGGTCGACCACGCGTCGGATGATCACGCGGAGCAGCCACGCGGCGATCGCGATGCCGACGATGATCCCGAGGATGCGCAGCAGCACACCCCCGAAGCCGAGCAGCTGGGATCCGATCCAGGTCCAGGTGTCGAGGCTCGTCAGGTTGGCGGGGTCGATGGACGGCGACGGAGACGGAGGCGGTTCGGAGACTTCGGCGAGAAGGGACATCCCCTTCATCGTAACGAGCGGCTCCTCAGCGGCGCCTGGATACGACGGATGCCTCCGCTCCCGAGGGGCGGAGGCATCCGAGGCAGCGGTGCAGGCGTTACGCCGCGTCGCGCTCCTGGACGGCCAGGGCACGCTCGACACCGGCCAGGTTCTCGCTCACCAGACGGCGCAGCGCGGGGGCGGCATCCGTGTTCCGGGCGAGCCAGCCGCGCGTCGCGTCCCGCAGCGCGATGAGGTAGTTCGCGATCTGGTAGCTGCGCGACTCCCAGATGGGCAGAAGCATCGCGAAGTAGGGCTCGACGAAGTCGGCGAGCACGTCGACGGTGGCCGGGTTGGTGAAACCGGCCGCCGTGGAACGCACGATCGTGTTGGGGGCGTCCGTGCGCTCGATGAGCGAGTCCCACGCCTCCTGCTTCGCTTCGTGCGAGGGCAGCGACGCCTTCGCCATCGCCGCGAACTCCCCGCCCTTCGCCGTGTTGTCGGCGGCGCGGGCCTCGTCGATCTCGGCCGCGGTGACGGCACCGGCCGAGGCGAGCGAGACCAGCAGCTGCCACGACAGGTCGGTGTCGATCTCGAGCCCGTCCAACGCGATCTCGCCGGCGCGCAGGGCTCGCACCGTCTCGGCGTGCGCCGGGGTGGATGCCGCCGACGCGAACGCCGTGACGAACTGCAGCTGGCTGTCGCTGCCGGCCTCAGCCGCCTGCGCGAGCTCCCACAGACCGTCCGCCACACGCTGGCGGGACGCCTCGCGCTTCGCGGGCGCGACGTAGGAGTTGGCGGCGAGCTGCAACTGAGCGAGCGTCGTGCGGACGGTGGTCGACTCCGTCTCGGAGCCGATGTTGCGCAGCACGAGGTCGAGGTAATCGGTCGCCGAGGCCTCGGCATCCCGGGTCTGGTCCCACGCGGCACCCCAGACGAGCGAGCGCGCGAGGGGGTCGGCGATGTCCTTGAGGTGCGCGATCGCCGTGGCGAGCGACCGCTCGTCGAGGCGGATCTTCGCGTAGGCGAGGTCGTTGTCGTTCAGCAGCACGAGGTCGGGACGACGGATGCCGCGCAGCTCCGGCACCTCGGTGCGGTCGCCGTCGACGTCGATCTCGACGTGGTGCACCCGCTCGAGGGTCCCCGCGTCGTTCAGCGAATAGAAGCCGACACCCAGACGGTGAGGACGGATGGTGGGGTAGTCGGCGGGAGCCGTCTGCACGATCGCGAAGCGCGAGATCGTGCCGTCCGCTCCCTCTTCGATGAGCGGCGTGAGCGTGTTGACACCCGCGGTCTCGAGCCACTTCTTCGACCAGTCACCGAGGTCGCGACCGCTGGTGGCCTCGAGCTCGACGAGCAGGTCGCCGACCTCGGTGTTGGACCACTGGTGCTTCTGGAAGTACGCGGCGACACCGGCGAAGAACTGCTCGATGCCCACCCACGCGGCGAGCTGCTTGAGCACCGACCCGCCCTTGGCGTAGGTGATGCCGTCGAAGTTGACCTGGACGTCTTCGAGGTCGTTGATCTCGGCGACGACGGGGTGCGTCGAGGGCAGCTGGTCCTGGCGGTACGCCCAGGTCTTCTCCATCGCGTTGAAGGTCGTCCAGGCGGCCTCCCACTCGGTGGCCTCGGCGGTGGCGATGGTCGACGCCCACTCGGCGAACGACTCGTTCAGCCACAGGTCGTTCCACCACTTCATGGTCACGAGGTCGCCGAACCACATGTGCGCGAGCTCGTGGAGGATCGTGACGACGCGCCGTTCCTTCACGGCATCCGTCACCTTGCTGCGGAAGACGTAGGTCTCGGTGAAGGTGACTGCACCCGCGTTCTCCATGGCGCCGGCGTTGAACTCCGGCACGAAGAGCTGGTCGTACTTCGCGAAGGGGTAGGGGAAGCCGAACTTCTCCTCGAAGTACGCGAAGCCCTGACGGGTCTTCTCGAAGACGTAGTCGGCGTCGAGGTACTGCCACAGGCTCTTGCGGGCGAAGACGCCGAGGGGGATCACGCGGCCGTCGGCGCTCGTGAGCTCGCTGTAGGTCGCCTCGTAGGGGCCGGCGACGAGCGCGGTGATGTACGAGGAGATGCGCGGGGTCGCCGGGAAGTCCCAGCGGGCGGTGTCGTCGGAGACGGCGACGGGCTCGGGCGTGGGGGAGTTGGACACGACCTTCCAGCGCGCGGGAGCGGTGACCGAGAACGTGAACTCCGCCTTCAGATCGGGCTGCTCGAAGACCGTGTACATGCGGCGCGAGTCGGGCACCTCGAACTGCGAGTAGAGGTAGACCTCGCCGTCGACGGGGTCGACGAAGCGGTGCAGGCCCTCACCGGTGTTGGTGTATTCGCAGTCCGCCTCGACGACGAGCTCGTTCTCGGCCGCGAGGCCGTCGAGCGCGATGCGCGAGTCGGCGAACACCTCGGCCGGGTCGAGGGCGCGGCCGTTGAGCGTGACGGAGTGGACCGTCCGCGCGATGAGGTCGATGAAGGTCGAGGCACCCTCGGTCGCGGCGAACGTCACCACCGTGCGCGAGGAGAACACCTCGTCGCCGCGGGTGAGGTCGAGCTGCACATCGTAGGCGCGCGTGTCGACGATCGCGCGACGCTCCTGTGCTTCGATGCGGGTGAGGTTCTCTCCTGGCACTGGCGTACTCCCTGGGATGAGGGTGGATCGTCGCAGAGAGCGCGGGCGCGTGTGACGACGAACGCCGTCGGCGACGATGACAACCAGATAAGCCTAGTCACGAGATAACCGGCATCCGGCCCTCTCGGGCAGGTGGGAGGATGTGGGGGTGAGCACGACCGACACGGACACCAACCCTGAGACCGTCCTCTACGCCTCGCCCGCCGCGGCGTCCGGACCCAAGTGGGTCGAGACGCCGGTCGCGTACGACGGCATCCTCCTCGCCGGTTTCGGCGGCCCCGAGGGCCAGGACGACGTCATCCCGTTCCTCCGCAATGTGACGCGGGGTCGCGGCATCCCCGACGAGCGCCTCGAAGAGGTCGCCCACCACTATCGTCACTTCGGCGGTGTGAGCCCCATCAACCAGCACAACCGGGAGCTCAAGGCGGCCCTGGAGGCGGAGATCGCGAAGCGCGGCCTGGGCCTGCCGGTGTACTGGGGCAACCGGAACTGGGCTCCGTACCTCGAAGAAGCCGTCACCGAGGCCGCCGAGGCCGGAGACACGACGCTCCTCGCGATCGCGACGAGCGCGTACAGCTCCTTCTCGAGCTGCCGACAGTACCGCGAGGACTACGCGCGGGTTCTCGAGGCCACGGGCCTCGGCGAGACGGTGACCATCGACAAGGTCCGCCAGTTCTTCGACCACCCCGGGTTCGTCACCACGTTCGTCCGGGGAGTGACGGATGCCGTGTCCGCCTACATCGCGGACGGCATCGCCCCCGAGAAGATCCGGGTGCTCTTCTCCACGCACTCCATCCCGACCGCCGACGCGCAGCGCTCCGGCCCGCGGGACGTGGACTTCGGTGAGGGGGGCGCGTACGAGGCCCAGCACAAGGCCGTCGCGGCCTTCGTCATGGCCGAGGTCGCCGCGGCCGTTGCCGACGTCGAGTGGGAGCTCGTGTACCAGTCGCGCTCCGGCCCGCCGACGCAGCCGTGGCTCGAGCCCGACGTCAACGACGTCATCGCCGAGCTGCCCGGCCGCGGAGCGGAGGCCGTCGTCATCGTGCCTCTCGGATTCGTCAGCGACCACATGGAGGTGCTCTGGGACCTCGACACCGAGGCCATGGAGGCGGCCGAGGAGGCCGGCATCCGGGCGGTGCGCACCCCCACCCCCGGGATCGACCCCGCGTACGTCTCGGGTCTCATCGATCTGGTGGAGGAACGTCTCAACGGCACCCCGAAGTCGGAGCGTCCGCACCTCACCGACCTCGGCCCCTGGTACGACGTGTGCCGCCCCGGGTGCTGCGAGAACATCCGCGCGGGATTCAAGCCGGTCGCGGCCGGCGTGCGCCCCTGACGACCTGATCGACGCCGTCCGTCCTCCTGCGGGGAACGGGCGGCGTCGTCATATCGGCTCCGGGTGTCGGTGGCCGTCAATAGGATGAGCGCATGCGAATCCACCTCGGCACCGATCACGCCGGTCTCGAATTCTCGACCCAGATCCAGCACCACCTCGCCTCGCAGGGGCACGAGGTCGTCGACCACGGTCCGATCGAGTACGACCCGCTCGACGACTACCCGGCGTTCTGCATCCGCGCGGCGCAGGCTGTCGTGCGCGATCAGGCCGACGGCGTCGAAGCGCTGGGCGTCGTGTTCGGCGGATCCGGCAATGGTGAGCAGATCGCGGCGAACAAGGTCCTCGGTGTGCGTGCCGCGCTGGTCTGGAGCATCGCGACCGCCGAGCTCGCCCGCGAGCACAACGACGCGAACGTGATCGCCATCGGCGCCCGTCAGCACACCTTCGACGAAGCGGCGTCCTTCATCGACCGCTTCATCGCCACCCCCTTCTCGGGCGAGGAACGCCACGCCCGGCGCATCGCCCAGCTCGCGGCATACGAGCAGGACGGTGTCCTGCTGCCCGATCCGCGCGAAGGACACGCGCAGGCCGACGTCCTCGCGGCCGGCGACTCGTTCGACCCCGAGGCAGGCTGATGCCCGAAGGGCATTCGGTCCATCGCATCGCCCGGCAGTTCGCCCGGAACATCGTCGGCCGGACGGTGTCGGCATCCAGCCCGCAAGGGCGCTTCGTCGAGGGGGCGTCCGTCATCGACGGGCGTGAAGCGGTCGATGTGCGCGCCGTCGGCAAGCAGATGTTCCTCGCCTTCGAGGGCGACGTGTGGCTGCGAGTCCACCTCGGCATGTACGGCGCCTGGGACTTCTCGGGCGAGGTCGCCGTCGACGCGACGATCGCCTCGGCGAACGGGCGGATGGGCCACACGAATCAGCGCGGCACGGTTCTCGACGACGGACCGATCCTGGATGCCGCGGGCGAGAACTCCCTCAGCTCCATCGGGGCTCCGCGGCGGGCACGTGTGCGGATGTCGGAACAGACCACCGGCCTCGAAGAACAGACCGAATGGCCCCCGCCGGTCGTCGGGGCGGTCCGGCTACGACTGCTCACCGAGAGCACCTGCGCTGATCTGCGTGGACCAACCGCGTGTGCGCTGCAGACCCCCGACGAGGTCGCCGCGACCATCGCGAAGCTCGGTCCCGATCCGCTCGTCGACGACGTCGCCGAGGGCGAGGAGCGCTTCACGGCAACCGTCCGCAAGAAGCCGACGGCGATCGGCCTGCTGCTCATGGACCAGTCGGTGGTCAGCGGCATCGGCAACGTCTATCGCGCCGAGATCCTCTTCCGTGCTCGACAGAATCCGCACACGCCCGGCCGCGAGGTGCCCGAGGAGATCGTGCGCGAGATGTGGCGCGATTGGGTGCGGCTGCTGTCCATAGGTGTCGAGACCGGCCAGATGATGACCATGGACGACCTCGATCCGGAGGCGTATCGTCGCGCGATGGCTCATCGCGACGACCGGCACTGGGTCTACCACCGCGCGGGTCTGCCGTGCCGCGTCTGCGGGACGACGGTGCTCATGGAAGAGGCCGCGGGTCGCAAGCTGTACTGGTGCCCGAAATGTCAGGCGTGACCGAGGACTGAGCACGGAGAGTCCGGCTCCTTCGGTGGGCTCGGGGACCTCGCACGCCAGGTGGCTGAGCCTGTCGAAGCCACCGGGGCGGACGTCCTAGGCTGAACCGGTGCGTCAGAATCCGAGCTTCGCGATGACCGACGTCGGTGAGATCCGCCGTCTCATCGATCGCCATCCGTGGGTCACCCTCGTCAGCCAGGGCGATGAGGGCCTCGTCGCCTCGCACTACGCCGTCATGCTCGACGACGAACGCGACGACCTCACGATCGTCGGCCACGTGGGCAAGCCCGACGACGCGATCCTCGGCCTCGGCGAGCGGGAACTGCTGGTGATCGTGCAGGGGCCGCACGGGTACATCACGCCGCAGTGGTACGGCGACGTCCCCGCGGTGCCGACCTGGAACTTCGTCTCCGCTCACCTGTCCGGCATCCCGGAACTCCTCCGTCCCGAGGAGAACCTGCGCGTCCTCGAACGCCTCGTCGACCGCTTCGAGGGCGGGGGAGACCACGCGCGCGGTCTCTACACGCTGCCGAACGACGCGACCTTCGTCGAGCGGCTCGAGCGCGGCACCGTCGGGTTCCGGCTCACCCCGACCCGGGTGACGGCCAAGCGCAAACTCAGCCAGAACAAGACCGCGGAGGTGGTCGAGACGATCATCGACGGGCTGTCCGACAGCAACCCCGATCTCGCCGCCGAGATGCGTCGCGCCGGAGAGGCGCGGGTACGCCCATGATCGGCGAGACCGCGGGGTTCATCCGCGCCGTACGGGTCGCGGGACCGGGTCGGGAGTTCCTCCCCACGACCGAGCCCGTCGACCTCGTCCTCGCGAACGGTCTCATCGCGGACATCGCGCCGACCGGCAACCTGCGCCCGACCGGGCTCGTCGTCGAGGGAGAGGGAGGCTGGCTGCTCCCGGGCCTGTGGGACCACCACGTGCACGTCCTCCAGTGGGCACTGGCCGCCGACCGCGTCCCGCTCGGCGAGGTGGCCTCGGCCCGCGACGCCGCCGCGATCATGGGGCTGGCGCCGGAGAGCGACGGACGCCGCATCGGCTCCGGCTTCCGCGACGGCCTCTGGCCCGATGTCCCCAGCCTGGAGCTGCTGGATGCCACCACCGCGGGCGTTCCGACGTATCTCATCAACGCCGACGTCCACAGCGTCTGGATGAACACGGCCGCCTTCCGTCGCGAGGGCTTCGAGCCCGTGGCATCCGGCATGCTCCGTGAGGAGGACGCCTTCGAGATCTCGCGTCGGGTGAACGCGGTGGAGCCCGAGGTGGCCGACCACGCGGTCGAGCGGATGGCGCGAGCGGCGGCCGCGCGGGGGATCGTCGGGCTCGTCGACCTCGACATGACCTGGAACGACGAGCCGTGGCAGCGTCGGGTGGCGCGCGGTTTCGACACCCTCCGCGTCTCGTACGGCACCTACCCGCAGCACCTCGACCGCGCGATCGCCGAGGGGCTGCGCACCGGCGACCCGGTGCGGGGAGCAGTGCACGACCTGGTGCGGGTCGGTCCGCTCAAGGCGATCACGGACGGCTCCCTCGGCACGCGGACGGCGGCGTGCGCCCACCACTATCCCGGGCAGGTCGGCAATCACGGCATCCTGACCGTGAAGCCGGACGAACTGGTCGAGATGATGACGCAGGCGACGGCCGCGGGTCTGGAGTGCGCGATCCACGCGATCGGCGATGTGGCGAACGCGCACGCCCTCGACGCCTACGCGCTGAGCGGAGCGACGGGAACGATCGAGCACGCGCAGCTCGTCGCGCACACGGACATCCCGCGATTCGCGCGTCTGGGTGTCGCGGCGAGTGTGCAGCCCGAGCACGCGCTCGACGATCGCGACATGACGGATGCCATCTGGGCCGAGCAGTCCGCCCAGCCCTACCCCCTCCGGGCGCTGGCCGACAGCGGCGCCAACCTCCGCTTCGGCTCGGATGCCCCGGTGGCGTCGCTCGACCCGTGGGCGGCGATCGCCTCGGCGGTGTTCCGCACGAGGGACGGGCGTGATGCCTGGCAGCCGCACGAGCGCGTCGACATCGACACCGCGATCGCGGCATCCACGGCCGGGGGTTCGACGGCGCCCGCGGAGATCGCTCCCGGCGCCCTCGCCGACCTCGTGATCGTCGGCGCGGATCCGCTCGCCGCCGATGAACGCGGCCTGCGTGCGATGCCGGTACGCACGACGTCGGTCGCGGGGCGCGTGACGCACGGCGTCTGAGTCGCGCTCACGCGCGCGAACGACGAAGGGGGCGGTGCCGAAGCACCGCCCCCTTCCGCGAACCGACGACTTACGCGGCGAGGTGCGCGAAGAGGAACCAGCGGTCCTTGTCGAGGCCGCGCTTGATCTCGATCGCGACGTCCTGGCTCGTCATGTCGATCTCGTCGAGGCCCTCGATCGCGGCCTCGATGTCGACGAGGACGGCGTCGATGTCGGCGATGATCGCACGGATGATGACGTCGGACTGTGCGAAACCGGCGGGCACCTCGGTCGCCTTGGCCTTCGCGGCGACCGTCGACAGGCGCGAGTCGATCGGGAGGCCCAGGGCGACGATGCGCTCAGCGGCCAGATCGGCCCAGTCCTGCGCGTGCGCCACGACGGAGTCGAGCAGCTCGTGGACGCCGATGAAGTTCGCGCCACGGACGTGCCAGTGCGCCTGCTTGCCGTTGACGACGAGAGCCTCGAGGCCGAGAACGACGGGGGAGAGGAACTGGGCGGTGCCGGCGGCCATCGTGGGGTCGACGGTGGTGGCGGCGGGGGTGTGAACGGTGCTCATTTTCTGCTCCTTCTCGCAGCGAACGAAGTCTGATGGATGTAACGCTACTCACGGGAGAGCATTCCGCAAGCAAGTTGAGGCTCGGCTAAATCCCTGGTGAATAGGCAATCCTCACCTCACTCGCGCCGTCGGTCGCACCCGCTGACGCGCGCGTGACAGGATCGAGACATGCCGCATCGCACCTCGCGCACCGACGCGTACGGAGACCATCGCGATCAGTGGGTGCACATCGTCGGGGATGGTGCCGCCGACCTCGTCGTCTGCTTCGTCCACGGCGGCTACTGGCGCCCCTCCTACACCGCGGCGCTGATGGATCCGCTCGTCGAACGGGTCACGCGCGACAGCCGTAACGTCGCAGCGGTGAACATCGAGTACCGCCGCGAAAGCGACCCCGTCGCGATGCAGGCCGATGTGCGCACCGCGCTCCGCCGCGCGCGGGACCTCTTCCCCGACGCGGTCCGGGTCGCGGTGGGGCACTCTGCGGGTGGCCACCTCGCTCTGCTCTGCGCCGAGGATGTCGACCTCGTCGTCGCGCTCGCGCCCGTGACCGACCTCGTGGGCGGGTATGCGGCGCGCATCGGGTCCGGCGCGGTGGCGGAGTTGATGGGAGCGTCACCCGCTGATCGACCGGACGCGTTCGACGCGGCCACCCCGCGCCCCTCGACCGTGCCCACGCTGCTCGTCCACGGCGTCGACGACGACCGCGTTCCGATGAGCCACTCGCAGGACTTCGCCCGCCGCGCGCGCGATCTGCACGCTCCGGTGGACTTCTTCGAGTTCGCTCGTCTTCCCCATATGGAGCTCATCGACCCCGACGCACCGCATGTGCCGGCCGTCGCGGCCTGGGTGAGCCGGCACCTCCGCAACCGACGAAAGGATGCCTCGTGACCGTCGCCGCAGACGCCTCGATCCTCGCCCTGCCCGACGCGGCACCGACCGTGCACGACGACGCGTTCGTGGCATCCGGGGCTCGTGTGATCGGGGAGGTGGCGCTCGGAGCCGGAGCGAGCATCTGGTACAACGCGGTCTTGCGCGGTGACGGTGCCGCGATCGTCGTGGGGGCCCGATCGAACGTGCAGGACAACGTGTCGATCCATGTCGACCGCGGGCATCCGGTCACGATCGGCGAGGACGTCTCGATCGGTCACAACGCCGTCGTGCACGGGTGCACCATCGGTGACGGCTCCCTCATCGGCATGGGCAGTGTGGTCCTGTCGGGAGCCGAGATCGGACCCGGATGCCTCGTCGCCGGGGGAGCCGTCGTGCTGGAGGGAACCGTGGTCCCGGCCGGATCGCTCGTCGCGGGCGTTCCCGCGAAGGTGCGGCGCTCGCTCACGGCCGCGGAACGGGACGGCATTCGACGAAACGCGCAGACATACCTGGGGCACGCCGCGCGGCACGCACAGGCGGTGCCCGTCCGCACGTGACCCCCAAGGCTCAGTTCCCCGCGGGCTCCTCATCCACGAAGATCGGCATCCCCCCCGCCTGGACGATCGCCGGGCCATCAGCGAGGACGCGGAGCGTCTGTCCGGTCATCGAGGTGATCGTGGTCTGCCGTCCTGCGGACGTCGCGATAGGAACGGTCGTCGTGGAATCGTCGGTGCTCAGGAAGGGCTGATTCTTCCACATCACACGGCGGACATTTCCCGCGTCATTTGTGAAGGTGTAGGCGGTGACGTCGCCGCTGAGGCGGGTCACTGAGGTGAAGGTATATCCATCGAGTTGCCGGATTGTGGTCGCCATCGCCGCCGCGCCGACCTTGGGTTGGAACGCCTCGACCGCCCGCGTCGGCTGCTGGAAAAGACCGAAGTTCGCCTCGGTGTGCGCGGGGTCGGTCCCGTCGTTGACCGCGTCGTACCACACCGCCTGTGAGACGGGAGGGAGCGACTTCAAGGTGACGAAGATCTGCACAAGGCCGCCGGCCGCTTGATCCTCGTCCAAGACACGGCCGACGTTCCCCAGGGGAGGGGTGACCGTCGTGTTCGTCAGACCCACTTCGCTGACGATGATCGGTTTGGAACGTCCACCGTTGTGTGCGCGGACGATGTTGTCGAGGCGTCGAATGCCATTTCGGAGATCAGCTACGTCGGCCGCATAACCGTGCGTGGAAATCATGTCCGCATACTTTAATCCCCCCGCAGTCGCGAAATCCGTGAAGAAATCCGTGGGAATGCCGTGGGTGTTACCCGCGACGATCTTCACGTCGGGGTGTTTGGACTTGACCCCTTGGTAGACCGCCTTCACAAGCGTCGCGTAGCAGGTACCAGATTGACAGTCACTGGTGTTTCGACCTGGACGGTTGAACTCGTTCCAGACCTCGACCTTGTCGATGGTGGGGTTGGAATCGAGAACGCTGTTGATGTAATCGACGAAGGCCGCACGACCTTCCTTGGTCGTGGGCGGAGACATCGGTCCGCTCATGTCGCCAGGGTAGGCGCGCGGATTCCCGTAGCTGGCGACGAAAAGCATGCGCATATCGTTCACCCGGGCCGCCAACGTCAGATCGTTCGCGAAGTCGGGCATGGTGAGCTGCCCCGTCGCGCGTTCTACGCTCGTCCACGTCGTCTCGTCTCGGAACTCCCTGATGCCGAGGCCCGTGACCAGGGGCAAGGTCGACTCGATCGGCCACGTGGATGACGCGAAGGTCTGTTTTCCCCAGTGCGTCGCGACCGAGAAGAACGGTTCCGGGGTCTTTGGAATGCTTCCCGTGACGACCAGGTCGGCTTGGAGCGGTCCACGTCCGTCGTCGACGCTGAAGGTGTAGAAGCCCGGCTCGCTCAGTTCGGGATCGATGCGATCGGATGCGGCGACCGCTGTGGTTCCCGAGCTCACGACTTGGCCGGAATGATCGTGCACCGACCAGTTGAGGTCTTCCCGTGCATTCTCGACAGCGAGTTTCACGCTGCTCGGCGACTCGAAGAGGAGCGACGGAGTCGTCAGACGAAGGGGTGCCGCGCTGGGGTCTGCGACATATCGATCGCTCCCGAACAGGGCACCGGAACTGAGGAAGACGATTCCGACGACGAGCGAGATCATCAGAGCCATTCCGATCGCTGCAAGACCGGTTTCGCTTTTCACAGGCGCTCCTCGAGGACGTCTCGCCCCACCGTATTGGTGCGGTGATGTGTGGATCCTGAACGACCAGAAGCCAGGGCGAAAGATGATCGCGATCGCGTCGGGGCAACCAAACGAGGGCGCGCAGCATCCATCCCTCCGGCACCGGTCCGCTCTCGACATCTCCACGGACCCGGACGAGCCGCTGCTGGGTTGTCTAAAGCTCGCGCCCTGCGAGCGCGCTTTCCGGCGGCGTCGCGCCGCGCGACCGGCTGTCGCGCACGACGACGCAGACGGCTTTCGGACGGCACCGCCATGTGGAGAACGGGGGATTCGGCGCAACGCCCGCCCTCTTCACGGTGATCCAAGCGTTGCTCCCCCGTCCGTGAGTGGCGGTGGCGACGACGTAGGGCACGATCGCGCTCGACCTCCTCTGCCTCACCATCGTCTTCGCCCCCCCACCGACGGCGCCTCCGTCTTGTCGCCCTCGCCTGCGGCATCCTGCTTTCTCGGGCGATCGCCGTTTTGATGGGCTTGGTGGTGTCGCTGCACCCCGCGAGTGACTCCCCGCTTGCCGCCGCGCGACCGAAGCCACGCCGCGGCAGAAGACCCAAGCTTCCAGCCGGAATGGAGAACCCCGATGATCATCGCCATCTGTACCGCTCTTCCCCTCCTCGCCGCGGGTGTCTTCATCGGCTGGACCGCGTGTCGCGCCCACCGGGAGACGCTCCCGAGGAACTTTCTGGATCGGAATCCGCACGGCGGCCACACGGCGTTCGGAGGACGCACGGCGCGCCGGCCACGCCGCCGCAGCGGTTCCGCTCTCGGTCGGGGGGATCGGCCTCATCGTCGCCGCCGCCGCGGCGGTGTCGTGGGGGAGGAGCACGCCGTCTCCGCCGCGGTGGCGGGCTGCGCGTGGGTCGTCGTCTGGTTGATCATCGGATCCGTTGCCGCGGGGAAAGCGGCGAGCCGCGTCTCGCAGAGCTGACCCGCCGCCGTCCAACCGGCTGCCACCGACCGGCCGCTCGCCCGGTCGCGGGGAGCCGGTTCGACGTTCGCGGTCGACGAAAACGTCTGGCCGAGGACGCGCCGGGTAATCGCGGAACCGGCGACCCGGAGATCGCGGATGTGGAGGGGATGACGGGAATCGAACCCGCACCATCAGTTTGGAAGACTGAGGCTCTACCATTGAGCTACATCCCCGCGGCGGCGAACCGCAGCGTCTTCCACTCTACTTCACGAGCGGGGGTGTCACGAACACGGCCCTCTCGCCGTTCCACGACGCCGCTGAAACGACCGGATGCCGCGCGCGCCGGTCCCCGCGACTCGATCGACTAGACTCTCAGGGGTCGTTTCGTCGGCGCGTGCCGCGCGCCGCCCCGGGGCGTAGCTCAGCTTGGTAGAGCGCCCGCTTTGGGAGCGGGAGGCCGCAGGTTCAAATCCTGTCGCCCCGACGAACGGCCCCACAGACCACAGGCCCAACCGGCCCCCGCGTGCGCGCGGGCCACACGAGGAGAACGAACCGCATGGTCAACAGCACCGTCGAGAAGCTCAGCCCGACCCGGGTCAAGCTCCACATCACGGTCTCGCCCGACGAGCTCAAGCCGAGCATCGCCCACGCCTATGAGCACATCGCCCGCGACGTGCAGATCCCGGGCTTCCGCAAGGGCAAGGTCCCCGCGCCGATCATCGACCAGCGCATGGGCCGCGGCGCGGTCATCGAGCACGCCGTGAACGAGGGTCTCGACGGGTTCTACCGTGAGGCCGTCGAGGCGCAGGAACTGCGCGTGATCGGCCGCCCGAACGCCGAGATCATCGAGCTCCCCGACCTGAAGGACTTCTCGGGCGACCTGGTCGTCGACGTCGAGGTCGACGTCCGTCCCGAGTTCGACCTCCCCGCTTACGACAGCATCACCGTGACCGTCGACGCCGTCGAGGCCGACGAGGCCGGGATCGACGCCGAGCTCGACCGTCTGCGCGCGCGCTTCGGCACGCTCGTCACGGTCGACCGCCCCGCCGCGACGGGTGACTTCGTCGAGCTCGACCTGGTCGCCACGATCGACGGCAACGAGATCGATCGCGCCGAAGGCGTGTCGTACGAGATCGGCTCGGGCGAGCTGCTCGAGGGCATCGACGAGGCCATCGAGTCGCTCACCGCCGATGAGGAGACCACGTTCCGCTCGAAGCTGGTGGGCGGCGACCACGCCGGCGAAGAGGCCGAGGTCTCGGTCAAGATCACCGCGGTCAAGGAGCGCGAGCTCCCCGAGGCCGACGACGACTTCGCCCAGATGGCATCCGAGTTCGACACCATCGGCGAGCTCCGCGAGTCGCTCAGCGAGCGTGTCTCGCAGCAGGCCGTGTTCACGCAGGGCTCCGCTGCGCGCGACAAGTTCATCGACGCCCTCCTCGAGGCCGTGGAGATCCCCGTGCCGCCGCAGCTCATCGAGGACGAGGTGCACCAGCACCTCGAGGGCGAGAACCGCCTCGAGGACGACGTGCACCGCGCTGAGGTCACCGAGGCGAGCGAGAAGCAGTTCCGCACGCAGATGGTCCTCGACAAGATCGCCGAAGACGCCAACGTCCAGGTGTCGCAGGACGAGCTGACCCAGTACCTCATCCAGTCGGCCGCGCAGTACAACATGGCCCCGCAGGACTTCGTGAACGCGCTGCAGCAGGGCAACCAGTTGCCCGCGCTCGTGGGTGAGGTCGCCCGCAACAAGGCCCTCGCGATCGCGCTCGGCAAGGTGGAGGTCGTCGACACCGACGGCAAGCCCGTCGACCTGACCGGTTTCGTCGCCGTCGAGGGCGAAGAGGCTGCCGAGGACGACGTCGTCGAAGAGGCGCAGGAGATCGCGGATGCCGCGGCCGACGCGGACGACGTCGTCGAGGCCGAGGAAGCTGCGGCGGCGAAGGCTCCCGCGAAGAAGCGCGCTCCCGCGAAGAAGAAGGCCGACGCTGACGAGGCGCCCGCCGCGGAGGAGGCCCCCGCGAAGGCTCCCGCCAAGAAGCGCGCCCCGGCCAAGAAGAAGGCCGCGGACAGCGAGTAAGTCGTGACGAGGGGGCGGATGCCGTGGCATCCGCCCCCTTTTCCGTCCCCGGGCGCCGTCCGGGGAGCCGACCCCGTCGAGTGTCCAGAACACCCGGACGACATCTCGAAGCGTCCGGGTGTTCTGGACACTCGGTGCGTGAGCGTGGGGCAGGAAAGAGAACGGGGATGCGACACATGAACGACTGGCAGAGCAGGGTGGATGCCGTGTGGGCCGATGACACGCTCAGCCCTGAGCGCGTGATCGAGCGGATCGACGACCTCGCCGCCGAGCGACCGGCCGACGACGCCGTTGCGCTGTTCGAACGCGCCGGCGCACGCGACTCGGCCGGCGTCGAGGACGAGGCGGAGGTTCTCTATCGCCGAGCCCTCGCGCTCGGCCTCGACGACGAGCGCCGCACCCGCGCGACGATCCAGCTCGCCAGCACGATCCGCAACCTCGGCAAGACCGAGGAGGCGCTCGCCATGCTGCGCGCCGAGTACGAGCGCGAGCCCCGTGGTCCGCTGCACGACGCCGCCGCGGCGTTCTACGCGCTCGCGCTGGTGTCGAGCGGCGAGCCGGAGCGAGCGGCATCCATCGCCCTTCAGGCGCTGGCCCCGCACCTGCCGCGCTATACCCGGTCCGTGACCGGATACGCGCGAGAAATCGCCGACGATCGCGACTGATCCGCCCGCGGCGAACACGGCATCCCGTCCCGGAGCGCGCCGGTAGATTCGTTGCAGATCACCGGAAGAGGAGCACACATGCCCGAACCCCTTATGGCAACGAGCGTCTTCGACAGGCTGCTGAAGGACCGCATCATCTGGCTCGGTTCGGAGGTGCGCGACGAGAACGCCAACGAGATCTGCGCGAAGATCCTCCTGCTCGCCGCAGAAGACCCGCAGAAGGACATCTACCTCTACATCAACTCGCCCGGCGGCTCGATCACGGCCGGCATGGCGATCTACGACACGATGCAGTTCGTGCCGAACGACATCGTCACCGTCGGGATCGGCATGGCCGCCTCGATGGGCCAGCTGCTGCTGACCAGCGGCACCAAGGGCAAGCGGTACATCACGCCGAACGCGCGCGTGCTGCTGCACCAGCCCCACGGCGGCTTCGGCGGAACGTCGAGCGACATCCAGACGCAGGCGCAGCTCATCCTCGACATGAAGCGCCGTCTCGCCGAGATCACCGCGTCGCAGACCGGCAAGAGCGTCGAGCAGATCAACGCCGACGGTGACCGCGACCGCTGGTTCACCGCTCAGGAAGCCCTCGAGTACGGCTTCGTCGACCACATGCGCGAGCACGCCACCGACGTCACCGGCGGCGGCGGAACCGCGGCCTGAGGCGAGAGGAAAAGGACACCCACATGAACATCCCCACCTTCGGCGGCGCCGCAGCCCACATGCCGTCCAGCCGCTACGTCCTTCCTCAGTTCGAGGAGCGCACCGCCTACGGCTACAAGCGCCAGGACCCGTACAACAAGCTGTTCGAGGACCGCGTCATCTTCCTGGGCGTCCAGGTCGACGAC
>JARBUN010000051.1 GCA_029239635.1 Microbacterium sp.
CTTCGTGTGCGTCTCGGGCACGCTCGAGAACCGTGTCACCGAGTTCGTCGACCACCTGCACGAGCACTTCGTCGACCCGTGCATCGTCGAGAACGGCGCGTACGTGCTGCCCTCGATGCCGGGCTACAGTGCCGAGATGCACGACGCCTCGCTGTCCGAGTACTCCTTCCCCGGAGGAACGTACTGGGCGAGCCGGTGACGACTATTGGGCCTCGGGATCCTCGTCCGCGTGTGCGGCGCTGAACTCCTCGACACCGAGGAGGTGCACCTGCATGCGGATGCGGGCCCGCGCCGGGTCTCGGCGCACGAGTTCCGCGAGGATCGCCCGGTGCTCGGCCTGCGTCTCGCGCACCGACCCGCGGTGCGAGACGGCGCGCCACAGCCGAGCGCGGAACGTGCGCCCCACGAGCGAGTCGATGATCGCGGCCAGCGCCGGGTTGCCGCTCGCGCGGGCGATGATCCGGTGGAACTCGGTGTCGGCGTCGATGAAGCCCTCGAGGTCCATGTCGGGATCGTTCTGGAGGATCGTGTCGACGACCCCGAGCGTGCGGTCGAGCTGGTCGAGCTCCTCGTCGGTGAGGCGAGTGGCCGCCAGCGAGACCGTCTCGGCCTCGAGGATGCGCCGCACGGCGAGCAGATCGGCCGCGTGAGCGGGTTGCTGGAGGTCGGCGAGGAAGCCGAGTGGGCTGAGAAGGGTCCGCGGGTCCAGAGCGGTCACGTACGTGCCGTCCCCCTGACGTGTCTCGAGGACGCCGAGGGTCGCGAGCGCCCGCACGCCCTCGCGCAGCGATCCGCGAGAGACCCCGAGCTGGGCGGCGAGGTCTTTCTCGATCGGGAGACGGGAACCGGGACCGAGCTCCCCGCGCGTCAGCATCGACTTGATGCCGTCGATGACGACGTCCGTCTGGGAGCGTGCGGCGGAGACGAGGTCGTCGGTCATGGCGGTCAGTCTACGGATTCCGCTGATTCATCGGAGGAATCAATGCTCTCTGCGGCGGTAGCGGTCGACGACCAGAGCCCCGTCCTTCCCTCATGACGATCCATCCGTGCCCGAGGAGGCCCGCATGACCTTTCCCGTGATCGACGCTCACCAGCACGTGTGGGACCCGTCCCGGGCCGAGTACGACTGGCTCACCCCCGAGGCCGCTCCCCAGGTGCAGTCGGCGGACAACCCGGAGGACACCGCCCTCATGAGGGAGTCCGCCGCCCGGCACCCGGAAGTGGCCGGCATCGTCGGGTACGCCCCGCTGGAGGATCCGGAGGCAACGGCTCGCACGCTCGCGTCGTGGGAGGGGGACCCGCTCATGGTCGGCGTCCGCACCCTCATCCACAACCAGCCCGACCCCGATTGGCTCCTGCGGCCGGACGTCGACGCTTCCCTGGGGCTGTTGGAGGAGCGCGGTCTGTCCTTCGACGTGGTGGCCGTGCTTCCGCGGCACGTCGAGATCGTCCCGCTCGTCGGCGCGCGTCACCCGGGCCTGCGGATGGTGATCGACCACCTCGCGAAGCCGCCGATCGGCGTCGGCGACGGCGCGGAGTGGGCGCGTCTCCTGGAGACCGCCGCGGACAATGAGAACGTCTTCGCCAAGGTGAGCGGTCTGTACTCCGCGACCGAGGACAGCTCGGCGTGGACCACCGAGCAGATCCGTCCGTTCGTCGACCGGGCGCTGGAGATGTTCGGCCCGCAGCGGTTGATGTACGGCGGAGACTGGCCGATCTCCGTTCTGTCCGGCGGGTACGCCCGCGTCTGGCAGGGGCTGCGCCCGATTTTCGACGCCCTCGACACGGATGCACGTGAGCGCGTTCTGGGTCGTACCGCGGCGGAGTTCTATCGCCTCGACGTGCACCGGCTCGGTATCGACGGGTGACCTCGGACGGCCTCCCTGACCCCCGGCATCCACGATTCATATGATATATCGTCGGGCAGAACCCGATCCCGCCAGAGCCGGTGGAGAGCCGCCGGCGGGTCACCGCCCGGCGCCGACGATCGTGCCCGACCCCCCAGGAGAACCCATGAGAAGGTTCGCGTCCGTCATCGGCGTCTCGCCCGAGAACCGCGAAGAATACGAGCGGTACCACGCGGCCGTCTGGCCGGGAGTGCTCGAGCAGATCGAGTACGTGGGCGACGACTACGAGGCCGATATGGCGGCGATGGCGGCCGACCCCGAGACCCAGCGCTGGTGGGCGGTGCAGGAGCCCCTGCAGAGCCCGGTGCCGGACCGGCGCGAGGGCGAGTGGTGGCACGAGATCCCCGAGGTCTTCCACCTCGACTGAGCGCGGCCCGGGCGGCGCGTCGCGGCCGGCGGCGCGCCTGCGCGGAGGGGCGGCTCAGCGGCGGGCGGCCCGGTCCATCTGCATCGCGTACGCGCGGGTGAAGGCATCGCCGCCCGGTCCCCGCAGGACCGCGCGGAGCGCCGCCGTCTTCGCGGCATGCGTGCGCGGGCCGAGGGCCCGTCCGAGCACGGTGTTGAGAGCCGCGAGCCGAGCCGCGTGCCGCGCCGACGCGAGGCGGTCGCGTTCCCAGCGGGCGAGCCCGTCCGGCGTGCCCGTCCGGAGCCAGGGCGCGAGCAGCGGAGCGAGGGTCAGGGCGTCGAGCAGTCCGAGATTCATCCCCTGGCCGCCGATCGGGCTCACCTCGTGCGCCGCGTCCCCGACGACGATCACGCGGCCGCGCCGGAGTGCGGGAGCCACGGCGCGGCGCACGCCGAACGTGGTCGCCGCGGGGATGTCGACGTCGAGCCCGGCGCGGTCGGCGACGGCGCGGCGGAGGAAGGCCGTGGCATCCGGGATCTCCTCCGTGCCCGCCCAGGCGACGAGACGGCGGTGTCCGTCGGGGAGGGGGAAGGACTCGAGCACGCCCTCGCGTTCGAGGTGGACGCGCGCGACGGGACCGCCGGGGGCGACCACGTCCGCCATCGCGTACCGGTCGGGGTAGGCGTGCGTGCGCACGGCACCGGATCGGTAGACGAGGTCTCGTCCCGCCCATCCGGATGCCACGACGACGAGCCGCGCGCGGATCTCCTCGTCGCCGCGCGGGCCGGTGGTGCGCACGCGCACCGCGGCGCCGTCGTCGGAGATCGCCGTGACCGCGACGCCGCGCCGGACCGGCGGGGCGAGACGGGTGAGCACCTCGACGGTGTCGGACTGCGGGAGCGCGGCGACGTAGGGGTGGCGCGCGCGGAGCCGGTCGAAGCGGATCGCCGCGAGAAGACGTCCGTCCGCCCGGGCTTCGCCGCGCTCGATGCGGACCGCTCGCGCCAGGAGCTCGTCGGTCGCCCCGGAGGCCTCGAGGTGGGCGAGAGCGGGGGAGTGGATGCCGATCGCCCGCGTTCCTCCGCCGATCGCCGTCCGCTTCTCGACGATGCCGACCTCGACTCCGCGCGCGCGGAGGTCCGCGGCCAGGGCGAGACCGACGGGACCGGCGCCGACGACGAGGACGTCAGGCATCCGCGCGGCCTTCCGCGACGGCGAGCACCCGGAAGGGCGCGGGCGTCTCGACGTGCCACGGGGAGCCGAGGGCGGCGGCGAGCTCGTTCGCGCGGTAACTGCGGCGGATGGACCGGAGCCCGTCGACGCGCAGGAACGTCCCCGCCGCGAGAGGACTGATACCGAGCGCGTACAGGGCGTAGGCGAGGTGCCCGCGAGCGATGTCGGCGTGCAGCACCCGTCCGCGCGAGAGCGCGAGCGAGTCGTCCGCGAACGACCGCAGGGCATCGGCGTCGAGGTGGTGCAGGACGTGGTTCGACAGCACGAGGTCGAAGCGCTCGCCCGCGGCGAGGAGATCCTGCGAGCCCCGGGAGACGAAGCGCACGCCCGAGCGCTCTCTCTCGCGGGCCGCCTCGAGTGCGCGCGGGTCGGGATCCGCGCCCACCCATTCGACGTCGAGGCCGTCGCGCGCGGCGAGGCCCGCGAGGCGCACCACGACGTCCCCGCCGCCGCACCCGAGGTCGAGCACGCGCGCCGGGCGGCCCAGCGCCTGCAGCTCCGGACGCACGCGCGTGCGGTACACGTGCCCCCACGCCGAGACGAGTCGGTTCACGAGGCCGAAGCGGCGGTAGGTCGCCGCGAGCGCGCGGGGGTCGCAGTCGGGATCGTCCATCAGCTCGGTCAGCGCGGTGTCCCGGCGGGCGAGCCCGTCCCAGGCCCCGGGTGAGGGGGTCACGCGCGGCGCAGCGTCAGGCGCGCCGCCTCGACCGTGAGCCCCGGGCCGAAGGCGAGGGCCGCGATCTGGTCGCCGTCGCCGCGCGAGGAGTCCGCGAGCAGGTCGCGCAGGATGAACAGCAGGGTCGCGCTCGACATGTTGCCGTGCGCGCGCAGCACCTCTCGTGAGGGCGCGAGGGCGGTGGCATCCATGTCCAGGGCGTTCTCGACGCGGTCGAGAATGCTGCGGCCGCCGGGGTGCACGGCCCACGCGTCGATCTCGCCGAGGTCGCCGATCACATCCGCCGCGATGGCCGCGATCTCGCGGCCGATGATCCGGGGCACCTCGGGGGTCAGGGTCATCTCGAAACCCGAGTCGCCGACGGTCCAGGCCATGTCGCGTTCGCCCTCGCCGGTGAGGTGGGTGGCGAACCCGTCGAGGTCGAGGCCGGGTGATCCGTCGGTTCCGGATGCCACGACCGCCGCCGCCGCGCCGTCGGCGAACACCGAGGCGGCGACGATCTGGTCGGGATCCGACGAGGTCTGCCAGTGCAGCGAGCACAGCTCGGCGCACCCCACGAGGACGACGGCCTCGGGATCGGCGGCGACGATGCGCGCGGCCAACCGCAGCGCCGGGATCGCCGCCGCGCAGCCGATGAAGCCGAGGTGATATCGCTCCGCCGTGGGGGTGAGGCCGAGGTCGCGCACAAGGTGGTAATCGGGACCCGGCGCGAACATGCCGGTGCACGAGACGGTCACGACGTGGGTGATGGCATCCGCGGTCCGGCCGGAACCGGCGATCGCGGCGCGCGACGCTTCCGCGAAGAGGGCCGGTGCCCTCCGGCGGTACTCGTCGTTGCGGGCACCGGTCGGGGGCATGAGGAGGGTGTCGCCGTCGCGGACGCCGAGTGCGCCGCCGTCGCCGCCGGCCAGCTGCGGGAGGACGACGTGCCGGGTGTCGATCGCCGCCGCGTCGAACGCCGCCCCGACCAGGCGCTGCGCCTTGCGGTCGAAACCCGGCTGGGCGGCGAAGAGGTCACGGAGCGTGGATTGGTCGACGCGCGTTTCGGGCAGGGCCGTGCCGATCGAGAGGATGCGCGCGGTCATGTCTCACTGTAGACATGCCCGGAGCAGCGGGCCGCGGGGATGGCGCGGGTGTCGCGCGCCGTCTATGGTGCGGCGCGCGCCTCCGCGCGGGCGCCCCGACGCGGTCGGTGTCCAGAACACCCGGACGCTCGAAGAAATCGTCCGGGTGTTCCGGACACTCAGCGCGGAGCGCGGCGGGGATGCGCGGCGCGGGACGGGGTCGACCCGCTCACGCGGCGAGCGCGTCGCGCAGGAGCAGGCCCGAGATCGCGCCGCGGTAGTCGTCGACCATCCGGCGGCGGTCCAGGCGGCCCCGTGCGCGGATCGCCGCCGATCGCAGCGCAGCACGGTGCCCGAGGGCGTGCTCCCACGCTCCGGCGATCTGGTCCGCGTCGCGCGGGGTCACGAGTCCGAAACCCTCGACGACGCGAGCGGCGTCGCCGACGTCGGTGGTCACGGGGATCGCCCCGGATGCCGCGCCCTCGGCCAAGCACAGGGGCGAGGCCTCCCCGAAGGCGCTGGTGAGGGCCACGATGTCGGCGATGCGGTAGAGCTGCGGCATGTCCTCGCGCAGCCCGAGTGCGTGCAGGGGTGTCCGGGCATCCACGCCGCTCTCGGCGAGGAGGGAGGTGAAGGCGGCGTTCTCGCGCGTCATCCCCGAGCCGCACATCACGTAATGGGTGTCGGGGAAGCGCCGCGCGTGCCGCGCGACCGCGGCGAGGAAGAGCCCGGGGTCCTTCATCGCGTCGAAGCGCGCGGCGAACAGCACCACGGGAGCGGATTCCGGGATGCCGAGACCCGCCCGGATCCGGCGGCGCTCGAGTCGCGTCCCCGGGCGGAAGCGCCGGGTGTCGATGCCGTTGTCGATGATCCACGCGTCGGAGGCCGCGACGCCCGCACGCGCGTAGGCGTCCGACGTCGAGACGGCGCAGGCGATCGTCGCGGACACGGCGCCGGAGTCGGCGGCATCCGTCAGCCATCCGAGAGCGGGACCGGAGTGGGTGGGGTCGGAACGGTGCAGACACGCGGCCGTCGGGCGGGAGGGGAGGAGTCCCGCCTCGTCGAGGGCGAGCACGAGGCTCAGGGGCTGCTCCTTGAGGGACAGCACGACATCGGCCTCATCGAACAGCGCGGCCGCGCGGTCGAGTTCCGCGGGGGTGAAGGCGTCCGGAGCGATCGGGTGGTCGCCGGCGATGCGGTCGAACGTCGTGATGGCGACGCCCGCGTCACGCAGGCGCCGATACCGCGCGTCGTCGTGCGCGTACTGCACCGAGGCGTCGCGACGCGCGGCCGAGGTGAGCGACAGCACATGATGCTCGTGGCCGTCGGTCGCGGCGAGACTCGCCACGACATCGGAATGCAGGATCCGCGCGCCTCCCGCGAAGAACCCTTCGTAGAGGGACAGCACGCGCACGGGTCGAGACATCGCATCGCCTTCCGGGGGAGGGGCGCCACGTCGGCTGACGCGGTTGTCTCATGCTGAAGGGTCGACCCCGCGCGGCGGGTTACGCCGCGAAGACCATCGTGTGAACGCCCGGACACGAGCCGACGCGCCTTTGTCCGGCGGCAGAATCGGCGAGGCGACATGTCCCGATTGCGCGAAGCGCTGTGGAGCCGAGGCGGGATGAGTACGATGTACCGTCGTGTCGTCGTCAACAGATTCGCCCTCCGGGTCCGCCCTGGAAACGCCGTTGGGCCGTGCCCTCCGGGCGTATGGCGAAGCGCGGCGCATCGCCGTCGCCGAGGCCCGTCGTCAGCTGTCGCTGAACGAGCTCGACGCCCGAGCCCTGCTCTTCGTCGTCGACAACCCGGGCGCCCGGCCCTCCGACGTCCGTGACCACCTCGGGATCACCTCGGCGGGGGTCACCACGCTGATCGATCGACTCGTTCAGCGCGGAGCGGTGCGGCGCGACCTCGACACCGAGGATCGTCGCGTCAACCACATCACCGCGATCATCGACCTCGACGCGGCGCCCTGGTCTCTTCTGCGCGCGTTCGACCGTGCGATCGACGCGGCGATCGTCGAACGCGATCCCGGCGAGAGCGAACGGCTGGCGCGACTCCTCGACGACGTCGTCGCCGCGGTCACGCGGGCCGACTGAGGGCCGCGGGAGCGCGGGGCGCTTCCTGCGGGGGCGCCCTCCGCGGGGCGCTTCCTGCCGGGTGCCTACTGCCGGGCGAGGAACGCCTCGGATCGCGCCTGCAGGAACGAGCACAGCGCCGCGAGCATCGCGAGCTCGCCCGACAGGGCGAGCACTCGTCCCGCCGGCAGCGGGGCGGCGTTCTCGCGCGGCTCGAAGGTGACGGCCCAGTCCGTCGAACCCGGTGCGGCCCCGGGGGCGACGAAGAACGTGGTCGAGACGCTGCGAAGCTGCGCGGCGATCAGTCCCCGGTCCGCGTCGTCGTCGAGATCCTGCGGGATCACGCGGAGGATGTCGGCGTCGTCGTAGCCCAGGGCACGGAAGTCGTCGACCCACGACTGCAGAGTCGCCATGGTGCGGAAGGTCATTCGGCATCCTGTCGGTCCGGGCCCGCCGAGTCGTGAGCCTCACCAATTATGCGATGCCCCGCCTCGGCGCGGGTCACGAGTTCCGCGCCGAGGTGGTCCGACCGCCGTGCCGGGGAGCGGTGGCGGGTCGGAGGGAACGGACCAGGAACAGTCCTTTTCGCATCCTCACGAACGGGGGAGGGCCGCGTCAAACGGCGGCGACGCGCGGTTGCGCACAGGGGACGCGACTCCGCGCGCAGCGGCCACGGTCCGCGACGGAGGGGACGGGCGAACCCCGCCAGGCTTTCCCGCGCACCGTTCGGTGACGATACGGTGAAGAGTCCCCCGGCATTCCTCTCTCGTCGACGTCCCCCCGATGCTGTGAGAGCGGTCCCACGCACACGTCGCTCGAAAAAGCAACGGTGTTGCCGCACTCTTTCGGTCGATTTAGGAAGGCCTCGTGGAGCATACGAAACTCGAGACCAGGGATGCCGCGCTCGTCGAGGAGATGTGGCGTTCGGTCGTCCCGGGAGCCCGGATCTCCCGTGCGGATGCCATCCAGCCGGCGTTGAACTGGCAGGCCGTCTCGGACACGGGCTTCGCCTTCTGCGACTACACCATCGGGTCGACGATGCTCGTCGAGTCCGATCCCCTCGACCAGATCGTGGTGGGGCGCATCGCCGGGTCCCGCGTCTCCGGAACGTATCGCCGCGAACGGATCGACACCGCGGTGCCTTTCCTGGTGGTCGACCGTCCGCTCGAGGTGGCTTTCACCGGGCGCATCGCCGGTACCGCCGTCGCCTTCTCGCGCACGGAGTTCGATGACGCCGCCCGGCGGCTCTCCGGCGACGAGGCCCTGCGGGTCCGCGCGACGGGTCACGCGCCCATCAGCGAGCAACGCCTGCGCTACTGGACGCGCACGTGGGAGTACACCCGGGACGTCCTGCTGCGTTCGTCGGAGCGGACGCCCCTGATCCAGCACCAGGCGCGGACGCTGATCCTGGAAGCGTCGCTGCTCTCCTTCCCCACGACGTTCACCGACGCCCTCGCCGCGGGCCGCCCCGCGCGTCCCCTGCCCGCGCCCGTGCGCCGGGCGAAGGCGTACATCGAAGCGCACGCGGCCGAGCCGGTCGTCCTCGCCGACATCGCGCAGGCGGCCCGGCTGTCGCCGCGCGGTCTGCAGTACGCGTTCCGCGCGTCCACGGGCCGCACGCCGATGCAGTACCTGCGCCGCGTCCGGCTGGATGCCGCGCGCGCCGACCTGCGCAGCGCCGACCCGTCCGTGGACACGGTCGCGGCGATCGCCGCACGCTGGGGGTTCTCGAACCTCGGACGCTTCGCCGCGATGTATCGCGGGGAGTTCGGCGAGACGCCGTCCACGACGCTGCGGTCCTGACGCTGCGGTCCTGACGCCGGGGCTCCGGTGCCAGGGCGCCGAACGCCGGCGCCCCGCGTGGGGAGGTGATTCCGCGACGGGAGGACGGGTCGGGCCCGTGGCATCCTCCCGCCCGAGAATCTCCTCCCGTCCGGGGCGGTGAAGCCGAGGCGCGCGTCAGTGTCCCGCGCCCAGCTCCCCACTCAGCCGACCGTGGAAGCGCGCCGCCGTCGCGTTCATCCCCTCGAGTTCGACGGTGGTCCCGAGGTGCGCGTACTTCGTCTGCACGGCATCCAGGGCCGCCACCGTCGACGCGTCCCACACGTGCGAGCGCGACAGGTCGATCACGACGTGCGGCGGATCGTCGTGATAGGCGAACTTCGTGGTGAGGTCGTTGCTCGAGGCGAAGAAGAGCTCGCCCTCGACGACATAGCGCGCGGTGTCGCCGTCGACCGAGCGGGTGACGCTGGTCAGCGAAGCCACGCGTCGCGCGAACAGCACGGCGGCGGCGACCACGCCCACGCCGACCCCGATCGCGAGATTGTGCGTCCACACGGTGACGGCCACGGTCAGCACCATCACGACCGTCTCGCTCACCGGCATCCGGCGCAGGGTGGAGGGGCGGATGCTGTGCCAGTCGAAGGTGGCGACCGAGACGACGACCATGACGGCCACGAGCACCGCCATGGGGATGACGGCCACGACGTCGCCGAACACCAGCACGAGCACGAGCAGGAAGACGCCGGCGAGGAAGGTCGAGATGCGGGTGCGGGCGCCGGAGGCCTTCACGTTGATCATCGTCTGGCCGATCATCGCGCAGCCGCCCATGCCGCCGAACAGGCCCGACAGCACGTTCGCCGCGCCCTGCCCGAGCGACTCGCGGGTCTTCGACGACGGGGTGTCGGTGATGTCGTCCACCAGGGCCGCGGTCATGAGGGACTCGAGCAGGCCGACGATCGCCATCGCGATCGCGAAGGGGAAGATGATCGCGAGGGTCTCGAGGCTGAACGGCACGTTCGGGACCAGCAGGAACGGCAGGCTCTCGGGCAGCGCACCCTGGTCGCCCACGGTGGGAACCGAGATGCCGAACACGACGGCGGCGCCGGTGAGCAGCACGATCGCGACGAGCGGGGCGGGCACCACTCTGGTGACGCGGGGGAGGAGATACATGATGAGCAGCCCCGCGACGGCGATCGGATACACCGTCCACGGCACCCCGATGAGCTGCGGGATCTGCGCCGTGAAGATGAGGATCGCGAGCGCATTGACGAAGCCGACCATGACGCTGCGCGGGATGTAGCGCATGAGCTTGGCGACGCCGAGCAGGCCCAGGGCGACCTGTAGGATGCCGCCGAGGATCACCGTCGCGAGCAGGTAGTCGACCCCGTGCTCGCGGGCGACGGGCGCGATGACGAGTGCGATCGCTCCGGTCGCGGCCGAGATCATCGCGGGCCGACCGCCGAGGAAGGAGATCGCGACGGCCATCACGAACGACGAGAACAGCCCGAGCCGCGGGTCGACGCCCGCGATGATCGAGAACGCGATCGCCTCGGGGATCAGCGCGATCGCGACGACGAGACCGGCGAGAACCTCGCGGGTGAGCAGGCGGGGCGAGCGCAACGCCTGGAGCACCGTGGGTTCGGGGCGCGGGCGGGTGAGGACATTCGTCATGGAGATGCTCCGGAGGGGGACCCGCATCGCGCGGGGAAGAATAGAGGGGTCGCGACCGCGACCGAACAGACTCTACCGTAACGAGAGGGTTACGGAACGGGGGATGCCATGACCGCCCAGCGACCGATGCAGATCGGCGAGCTCGCGGAGCGCACGGGGATGTCGATCCGCACCCTGCGTCACTACGACGAGATCGGCCTCCTGCGCCCCTCCGCACGCAGCGACGGCGGCTTCCGCCTGTACACCGCCGACGACGAGTCGCGCCTGCTGCTGATCCGCCGCATGAAGCCGCTCGGTTACTCGCTCGAGCAGATGGGCGAGCTGCTCTCGGTCGTCGACGGGCTGGATGCCGCCCCCGACGACGCCGCGCTCGCCGCGCGACTCGCCGACATCCGCGACGAGGCGGTCCTGCGCCGAGACGACCTGCGCCGCAAGCTCGCCGCGGCCGACGAGTTCGTCGCGCAGCTGGAGGCGCGATGACCGTCCACGACCTCGTGCTCGAGGGGCACGGCATCCGTCTGACCCCTGCCCATCCGGACGACGCCGCGGAAGCGTGGGCCCTCACCGACGCGTCCCTATGGGCGGGCATGACGACGCCCTGGCCCGCGTCGGCGGAGGCGTACGCCGCGCACGTCGAACGCCAGCGCGAGACGTCGGGCATGCTGGCCTTCACGGTTCGGGATGCCGAGACCTCCGGCATCCGCGGATCCACGACGTTCTACGACCTCGCGCCCGCGCAGGGGCGGGTCGAGATCGGCACGACCTGGTACGGCCGGGCCTTCCAGGGTGGGCGCACCAACCCGGCGACGAAGCTGTTGCTGCTGGAGCATGCGTTCGAGCAGTGGGGCCTGAACCGGGTGGCGCTGCGCTGCGACGCGCGCAACGCGCGCAGCGCGCGGGCGATCGAGCGCCTCGGTGCGACGCCCGAGGGGCGGCTGCGCCGTCACCGGATCGCGGCGGACGGCTCGATCGGCGACACGCTGTACTTCTCGATCCTCCGCGAGGAGTGGCCGGGAGTGCGTGCGGGCCTGAGCGCGCGCCTCCCCGGCTGAGCGCGAGCGCCCGGGAGGAGATTCAGCGGAGGGAGGATGACGCCGAGGTGGATCGTCCTCCCGTCGCCGATTCTCCTCCCGCCGCCGCGCCCGCGCGTCGCCGCACTCAGCTCTGCGCGGCGGCCGCGCGGCGCCGCGCGAACTCCCGCGCCTCGGTGAACAGCTCGAGGTCGATCTGCACGTGCCGGCGGGCGAGGTCCGCGGCCTCGTCGGGGTCGTCGGGGGCGGCCGCGACGATCGCGGCCACGATCGCGTCGTGCTCGCGCGCTGCGCGGGACTCCATGCGGCGATGACTCTCGCGGTCGCCCCAGGGGTGCGCGGGGGCCGACAGGGACAGGTGTCGCTCGTGCTCGAGGAGGATGTCGCGCAGGGCCGTGTTGTGCGCGGCGTCGATGATCGACAGGTGCAGGAGGCTGTCAGCGCGCTGCTTGGGGTTGCCGGAATCCGCCGCGTGGAACGCCGCCAGGCGATCGCGCATGACGGCGATGTCGGCATCCGTCCGTCTCTCGGCGGCGAGGCGGGCGAGGGAGGAGTGCAGCATCGAGCTCGCGGTGCACGCGTCGACGAGGTCGCTCCACCGCTGCTCGAACCAGCGGTCCACGCCCACCACGATCGACGCCGGCCACTCCTCGGCCACGAAGGTGCCCCCGGCGCGCCCGCGTCGCTTTTCGATCAGGCCGCGCGCGGACAGATCGTCGAGAGCCGCACGCACGGTGGTGCGCCCGACGCCGAGCAGAGGGGAGAGGTCGCGCTCGGCCGGGAGGCGGGTGCCCGGCAGGAACTCACCCACCGCGACCGCGGTGATGAGGCGCTGGGTGACGCGGTCCACCAGGGTGGCGTCGTCGGTCTCGGCCATGGGCTCCCGTCGTTTCCTCCATGTTAATTCCGAAGAAAAGGTTTGCCAACGAACCATTAAGGGGTCCACGATGACTCCATGCAACGCGAGATCACCGTCCCCTTCCACGATGGGTTCACATGGGCCCGCCTCACGGAACCCGCCGAGCCGACCGGGAAAGCGCCCCTCTTCGTCCTGCACGGCGGACCGGGAATGGCGCACGACTACGTCGCGAACCTCGACGCGCTCGCCGATCTCACCGGGCGCACCATCGTCCACTACGACCAGATCGGGTGCGGGAAGAGCTCGCATCACCCCGACGCCCCGGTCGCGCAGTGGGTGCCGCAGCTCTTCGTCGACGAGTTCCACAACCTGCGCGAGGCCCTGGGCTTCGACGAGTACCACGTGCTCGGACAGTCGTGGGGTGGCATGCTCGGCGCCGAGATCGCCGTCCGCCGGCCGACGGGTCTGAAGAGTCTGGAGATCTGCAACTCCCCGGCATCCATGGAGCTGTGGCTCGCGGGGGCGGCTCGCCTCCGCGCCGAACTTCCCGCCCCGGTCCGCGAGGCCCTCGACCGCCACGAGGCCGACGGCACCCTCGACCACCCGGATTACGTGGATGCCACCCGCGTCTTCTACGAGCGCCACGTCTGCCGCGTCACCCCGATGCCGCAGGACTTCGTCGACAGCGAGCAGCAGATGCTCGCCGACCCGACGGTGTACTTCACGATGAACGGACCCAACGAGTTCCACGTCGTCGGCACCGGCCGTGATTGGACGATCATCGACCGCCTGCCGCAGATCGCCGTGCCGACGCTCGTGGTCGCCGGCGAGTTCGACGAGGCCACCCCCGAGACGTGGGAGCCGTTCGTCGCGCACATCCCGGGGGCGCGCGCCCACGTGTTCGCGGGAGCCAGCCACTGCACGCACCTCGAGATGCCCGACGCCTTCCGCGCCGTCATCGCCGACTTCCTCGCGCCCCTGCCGTAACCCCCGCCCCACCCGCCCCCGACACAGCCCCACCCGACCCAGGAGACCCGATGTCGAACACCGCCCCCGAGGCCCAGCAGTCGCTGGAGTCCTTCGGCTACAAGCAGGAGCTCAAGCGCTCCATGTCCACCCTCGACCTCGTGGTCTACGGGCTCGTCTTCATGGTGCCGATCGCCCCCTGGGCCATCTTCGGCGTCGTGTACAACGCCGCCAGCGGCATGGTGCCGCTGGTCTACCTCACCGGCGTCGTCGCGATGATCTTCACCGCCCTCGCCTACGCGCAGATGTCGAAGGCGTTCCCCCTCGCCGGTTCGGTCTTCTCCTACGTCGGCCGTGGGCTCCACCCCACCGTCGGCTTCTTCGCCGGCTGGGCGATCCTGCTCGACTACCTGCTCGTGCCCACCCTGCTGTACGTCTTCGCGGCGTCGAGCATGGCGGGCATCTTCCCCGACGTGCCGCAGTGGATCTGGGCCGTCGCGTTCGTCCTCATCAACACGCTGATCAACGTCGCCGGGATCGGCTCGATCAAGCTCGCGAACCGCGTCATGCTCGTCATCCAGCTCGCGTTCGTGGTGATCTTCGTCGTCATCGCGATGGTCGCTCTGAACGCCGGCACGGTTCCGGGCGCGGAGTTCACGATCGCGCCCCTGTGGGATGCCGACAAGGTCAACCCCGCGCTCATCGCCACCGCCCTGTCGATCGCGGTGCTGAGCTTCCTCGGGTTCGACGGCATCTCGACGATGGCCGAGGAGTCCACGGGTGACCGCAAGTCCGGCGGTCGCGCGATGATCATCGCCCTCCTCGTGGTCGCCGTGCTCTTCATCACGCAGACCTGGTTCGCGAGCGCGCTCGCCGCCGGCACCATCTCGTTCGGCGACGACGAGGTCAACAACGCCTTCTTCGTCCTCGTCGCCCAGGCGGCCGGCTCGGGCTGGGCCACCGCGTTCCTCGCCGTCAACGTCATCGCGGTCGGCATCGCCAACGCGGTCGCCGCCCAAGCCGCGACCTCGCGCCTTCTCTACTCGATGAGCCGCGACCGGCGCCTGCCCGCCTTCCTGTCGAAAGTGAACTCCCGCCAGGTGCCGATGGCGGCGATCCTGCTCGTCAGCGGAGTCTCGCTCGTGCTGGTGCTGTTCTTCGTCGGACAGATCGCCGTGATCTCGTCGCTCGTGAACTTCGGTGCGCTCCTCGGATTCCTGCTCCTGCACGTGTCGGTCGCCGTCTACTACCTCGGCAAGAAGAAGTCGAAGAACTACCTGCTGCACCTCGTCGTGCCGCTCATCGGATTCCTCATCATCGGCTACGTGCTCCTCAACGCCGACATCACGGCGAAGATCGGCGGCATCGTGTGGCTCGTCGTCGGCGGGATCGTCTACGCCATCTTCGCCCGCAAGAACGGCGGCGCGACGGGCCCGCTCCCCGAGCACGCGACCGCGACCGCCGGCGAGGGCGGGGGCGAGGTGGCATCCCGATGACGGAGCTCTTCCTCGGCAAGGAGCACGGTCGTCCCGGCCACGACGCGTCGGTGCCCCCGGTGCTGCGCATGCGGCCCGGCACGGGGGAGACCCTCGCGTTCCAGACCGACGACGCCGTGTACCGCGAACTGCACGAGCACGGCGACCTCGGTCGGCTGCAGGCACCGCTGAACCCCGTCACGGGCCCGGTGTTCGTGGAGGGTGCGCACCCCGGCGACGCGCTCGCCGTGACCATCCACGAGATCCGTCTCACCGACACGGGGTGGGCGATGAGCCTGCCCGGTGTCGGGGCGCTGCGCGATCGCATGCCCGACCGCGTCGTCACGCGCCGCATCCCGATCGACGCCACCGGCGTTCATCTCACGGATGCCGTGACCGTCGCGCCCCGCCCGATGGTGGGCTGCATCGGCACGGCGCCCGCCGAGGGAACGGCCTCCACGGTCATGCCCGCCCACGCGATCGGGGGCAACATGGACGTCACCGACATCGCGCCCGGCGCCACGGTGTACCTCCCCGTCGAGGTCGAGGGAGCCCTCCTCGGGATCGGCGACGTGCACGCGATCATGGCGCGCGGGGAGGCGTCGTTCGTCGCGATCGAGGCCGAGGGCACGGTCGTCGTCTCGATCGACGTGGTTCCCGGTATGGCGCTGCGCGCCCCGCGCATCGCGACCGGGGACGAGTGGATCTTCGTCGGTCTGGGTGCCACCGTGCAGGAGAGCGTGCAGCGCGGGTACGAGGACGCCTTCGACGCGTTCATCGAGCGGGGATGGGATGCCATGGACGCCTACACCGTGATGAGCGCCCTCGCGCACTCGGAGCTGGGTGGGCCGACCGGGGCGGTGGACCCCGACCCCCTGCACCCCTTCGACGCGGTGGGCGCGGTCACCCTGCACCGCGTGCCGCGCGCGCTGCTGGAGAAGGCGGAAACCGGCCCCGCCTCGACCTGAGGGGCGCGCGGCGACGGGTCCAGGTCGCTCGCCGTGTAAGATCGTCCCTTGGAAGTGTGTCCGAGCGGCCTAAGGAGCATGGCTGGAATCCATGTAGGCGGGGTAACTCGCCTCGCAGGTTCAAATCCTGTCACTTCCGCCGAAGAGAGCCCCGTCCGAACGAGAGTTCGGGCGGGGCTCTCGCGTTGCGTGAGCGCTCAGAGCTTCAGGATCGCGAGGGTGACGTCGATCGCCTCCGTGTCAGCGGGGGCGTACGACGTGTCGCCGTCCGGGCCGTCCTTCCCGCGGTGGATCTCGACGGAGACGCCGGGGACGTAGACGGTCGAGTATCCGGTGGTGTCGGGCCCGCCGTCGGCCGTCCATCGCCACCCCACGCCTTCGAGACCGCTGAGCTCGGGATTCGTGAACGAGGTGGCCTGGAGGTTGAGCATCTTCGCCCCCGTCTTGGCCTCTTCGTCCGTGGGCATGGTGTTCTGGCTGACGAGGATCGAGGCGTAGGGGCCGCCCTCCGGGGCCGCCCACATGCACATCACCGCATCGTCGCTGACCGAGTCGCCCACCAGACTCATGCCCTGCGTGAAGCCGGGAATCGCTCCGGTCACCTCGTCGCAGCTGGTCACGTGCGGGAAGGGCACGGTCGCCGCTTCGCTGGGGGCGGTGTCGTCGACCGGGTCGTCGTCCGGCGCCGGAACGGTCGGCGACGTGCACCCCGAGAGAACCGCGAGGCCCAGGAAGGAGGCGATCAGAAGTCCGGAACGACGCATTTCCATGCCCGACAACCTAGCAAAGCGGGTCACGCGCCGACCCGGTCGCGCTCCTCGGCCGCGGCGGTGCCGGGGCGTACGACGAGCGAGCGCGGGAGAACCCGCGAGAACGCACGGCGGACACCGCCCGCCCGGGCGCGCAGACCCGCACCGACGCGCGCGGCGGCTTCGGCGAGCACCGGTCCGTTCGTGGCATCCGCCGCGTCCTCGGCGTAGCTGACGCGCTCGATGGCCCCCCGGAGGAGATCCATGTCGTCGGGATCGGAGCCGTGCTCCCGTACGAGGCGCTCGGCGAAGCGTCGCGGCGACTCCCCGCCGGGAACGGGGATGCCGAGATCCACCGCGTCGTCCTGCACCATCGCCCACGCGGCCACCGGGTCACCGGCCCGCGCGGCGATCGTGCGGGAGCGCCGGCGCAGCGCCCGCAGCACCGCGGGGGCAGCGACGAGCAGAAGGAGGAGCACGATGCCTCCGCCGACGAGCAGGCCCGGACCGATCTCCCGCGTCGCGCCCGTGGTTCCGCTGCCCTGCAGGCCCGGCCCGTCCTGGTTGCCGAGCGAGGGAGCGGTCGTGGCCTGCGTCTCGGGGGCCGCGCTCTGCTGCTGCTGAGGGGCGTTCGGGGTGGTGCCCGTGCCGCCGGTGGTGCCGGAGGCGAAGCTGGTCGGGACGCCGAGGCTGTTGGTCGGCTCGAACGGCACCCAGCCGATGCCCTCGAAGTACACCTCGGGCCACGCGTGCAGCTGGCTCGAGGTCACGGTGAACGTCGCCCGATCCTGACCGACCGAGCTCGACATCGTGCCGGGGAGGTAGCCGACGACGATGCGTGACGGCATGCCGAGCGTGCGGGCCATCACGGCGAAGGCCGAGGCATAGTGCACGCAGTATCCGGTGCGCGCCTGTAGGAAGTCGGCGACGGCATCCAATCCCGCTCCGTCGAAGCCCGCTTCGACGGGGGCGTCGAGCGAGTACCGGAACGCGCTGCTGCGGAACCAGGTCTGCAGATCGATCAGCGCGTCGTAGGGCGACTGCGCTCCGGCGGTGACCTCGCGCGCGGTGTCGCCGATGACGGCGGGCACGTCGGCGGGGAGCGCGCGCACCGTGTCGCCGAGCTCCGACCCGCCGACCGGACGCGCGCGGATCTGCTCGAGCGTCGGTCGGGGGGCGAACGTCTGCACCGAATAGTCCTGGTCGCGCGACGAGCCCGAGCGCGACACGATCGTGCGGTTGTCCGGCATCCCGAGCCAATCGCCCTGCAGGCCCGTCACGGTCGTCGCGGGGGAGGGGACGGGGAGCCAGGGACTGTCGAGCTCGCCCACCGAGATGTCGGTCGTGTACTGCGCGACCGCGATATCCGGATCGATCGGCGGGGCCGAGAACACCGGGCCGTCGCCGGGGACGTTCACGGTGTCGTCGCGATCGGGCTGCCACACCGAACCGTCGAAGCTCGACAGGGTCACGGCGCGCAGGTACGGAGGCGTCGGCGCGTCCGTCTGCAGCGTGAGCACGTCGATGTCGCGGGGCTGGCGCAGGTCGTTGCCGAGCTCGAGGTTGGGGTTGATCGTCGTGCCGTACCCGCCGGTGCCGCCCGAAGCGAAGCGCAGGGCCGGTTGGGGGAGGAGCGGCGTCGCGACGACGGCGACGATCACGGCGACCGCAGCGATGCCGAAGGCCGTGGCCGAGGCACCGCGCCCTCGGAGACGCGGGCCGACGCGGCGGGGGCCGACGTGACGCGGGCGCGAGGCGGCGTGGCGCGAGCGGGTGTCTATGCGGAGGAGGAACAGCAGTGCCGCCGCGAGCAGGACGAAGGCCGTCACATCCACGTCGGCGGGGATGGCGATCGTCGGGATGAGCGAGACCGCGACGAGTCCCACGCCGGCGAGCAACGGCATCCGGGCGGTGAGGACGACGTGATCCAGGACGATGGCGAGGCCGCCGATCGCGGCGACCAGCACGAACGCGAGACCGATGCCGGGGGCGACCGGCGCGACTCCGGTGCGGATCTCCTCGGATGCCGCGGAGACGAGGCCGGGGACCGTGCTCACCGTCGCCGGGCTCGGGATGATCCACAGCACCGCGGTGGCGCGTCCGAACATCGCCGTGAGCGCGAAGAGCCAGATGCCGACCTCGAGCAGGGTCGCCACCAGCGCCGGGAGGTGGAACAGGCGCGCGACCAGCCCGGCGCCGAGCACCGCGGCGGTCAGGAAGGCGGCCTGGACCGTCCAGGACCCCGGTTGCATGACCGAGAACACGGGAAGCAGGGCCGCAGCGATCGCGGCGAACAGGCCGAGCGTCAACAGCGACGCATCGCGACGGCGTCGGGGAGTGCGGAGCACGGTGACGTCAGCGGCCGACATCCGCGAGGCCCCTCTCGGTCGCGTCGGACCACGCGGTCGCGATGTCTCCCCCCGGGCGCACGCTCGCCGCGCGCCACCCCGCGGCCCGCGCGGGCTCGACATCGGGGTGGGGTGCGACCAGGATCATGATCGGCAGCGCCGAACGCTGCGCGAAGGCCCCGGGCACGAGGGAGGGGTCGCGTCCGGGATCGGCGGTGATCACGACGACGGGTCCCATCATCACCGCCGCGGACGCGGGGATCACGCGGGAGAAGGAGCCCTCGGTGCGCGCGGTGATCGCGGCGAACGAGGCCGCGAGCGCCCGTGCCTCCGCGTCCTCCCCGCCGTCGACGGGATCGGCGAGCAGCTCACCATCGCTGTCGACGACGTCGACCGTGTACCCCTCGTGCACGAGGCGGGCGACCGCGGAGACGCACGCCGAGACGGCCGTCTCGAACGCGAGGTCGCGGCCCGCTGCGTCGGAGGCGGCGGGCGCCCACCGCGAGGCGGCGCGATCGAACACGACCGTCGCCGCCGGGCTGGACTCCTGCTCCTCCTGGCGCACCATGAGCGTGTCGCGGTGGGCCGTCGCCCGCCAGTGGATGCGACGCATCGAGTCGCCCGGAGCGTACGGACGCGCGACGAGGTTGTCGAGGCCCTGCCCGAGCTGCAGCGCCGCCGACTGCCGCGTGCCGCCCGCCTCGCCTCCCGTGGGAGGGAGCGGCGGGAGGTCGACGATCGCGGGGGCCACGGTGACGGGGGAAGGACGCCCCAGCGCGAAGCGGCGCCGGACGAGGCCGAACGGGTCGGTCGTGACCACCTCGAGCGGGCCGAGATCGTGCACGCCGCGCTCGTGGCCGACGACCTCGTAGCGCAGTTCGACGGGAACGGTGTCGCGGCCGAACGACGATGAGGTCGCCGGGAAGACGCCGCTCGCGTGGCCGCTGAGGCCCGAAGGAAGAGCGTCCGCCCACCGGCCGGGGGCCGTCGGCAGCGCTGTCTGCAGGCCGACGCGCACGACGACCTCGGCGCGGGCACCGACGTCGGTGACGTCGGGGCTGACGGTCCGCGTCACGCGATCCGCGCGTCGCGCGATCACGAGGGTCGCCGCGGCGGTCGCCAGCAGCGCGACCATGAGGACGCCGAAGTACATCAGTTCCGGGATGCCGGCCCGTTGCGCGATCACGAGGGACGCGCCCGCGAGCACCGCGGCGCCGCTGCCTCGAAGGGTCAACGGCCACCAGCGTCTCATCGGGTCCTCACACCCGCGAGGCGAGCGGGACGCGCACGCTCGCGGCGATGCGCTCGAGCGCCTCGGACACCACGACGGCGCCCGCGCGACCGCCCGCGGCGGAGCGGTTCGCGATGAGACGGTGGCCGAAGACCGGGTTCAGCAGCGACGTGAGATCGTCGGGGATGACGTACGAACGCCCGTCGAGGGCCGCGCGCACCTTGGCCGCGCGGACCAGCTGAAGGGTCGCTCGAGGGCTCGCGCCGAGGCGGATGTCGGGGTGGCTGCGGGTGGCCTGCGCCAACGCCACGACGTACTCCTCGAGCGCCGGGGCGACGTGGACCCCGCGGGCCCACGCGATCATCGCGGTCACCTGGCGTCCCGTGACGACGGGCACGATCGCGTCGAGGGGGTTCACGACATCGCGCTGACGCAGCATGAGCGCCTCGGCGGCGGGGTCGGGGTACCCCATCGAGATGCGCAGCAGGAACCGGTCGCGCTGCGCTTCGGGCAGCGCGTACGTGCCCTCCATCTCGAGCGGGTTCTGCGTCGCGACGACGAGGAACGGCGAGGGGAGCACATGCGTGCGCCCGTCGATCGTGACCTGTCGTTCCTCCATCGCCTCGAGCAGCGACGACTGCGTCTTCGGGGAGGAGCGGTTGATCTCGTCGGCGATGACGATGTTCGCGAACACCGCGCCGGGTGTGAACTCGAAATGCCGCGTGACCGGGTTGAAGACCGAGACGCCGGTGATGTCTCCCGGCAGCAGGTCGGGCGTGAACTGGATGCGGCGCACGTCGGCGTCGATGGTGGCCGCGAGCGCGCGGGCGAGCATCGTCTTGCCGACGCCCGGGACGTCCTCGATCAGCAGGTGCCCCTCGGCGAGCAGCGCGATCAGGGCGCTCTGGACGGCCTCGGGCTTGCCGTCGATGACGTCGGAGATGGATGCCGTGATCTGGCCGGTCAGCCGGGCGAAGTCGTCCGCGGTGAGCGGTTCGTCGCTTCCCGGGCGAGCGGTGTCGGTGCGGCGGAGTCGCGATGCCGCCTCGGGCGTGGCCGTCTCGTCCATGGCATCCCTCGTGTCGCTGGGCGGGGCGGATCGTTGCCGCCGTGACCTGATCGTAACCTGCGTGATCGGTCCCCGGGCCGCCGGGGCATCGGTGCACAGGCGTCACTCGGCGGATACACCGGCCTCTAGGATCGGGGAGCGTTGGTCCTATCGAGGAGCGCGCATGTCCGATGCCACCCCGTCCCTGCCCCCCTACACGCACGTCCTCGCCGTCGACATCGGCGGAACGAAGGTCGATGCCGCTGTCGTGTCCATCGCCGGCGAGGTGGTGCGCGAGAGCGTGACGCGTCGTCCCTCGGGCCGGGAGAGCGACCGCGAGACGATCGCGCGGAACGTCCGCGAGGCCGCGGAAGGGGCGCTCGCCGGGGTGCCTGGACTGGCGGTCGGCGCGATCGGCGTCGGCAGCGCCGGACCCGTCGACCTCCCCTCGCGCACGGTGTCGCCGCTGAACCTGCCGCGGGCCGCGGGTCTTCCGATCGACGAGGTGTTGGGCGGTCTCGTCGACGGTCCCCTCTCGCTGGCGCTCGACGGCACCTGCATCGCGCTCGCCGAGCACTGGCGAGGATCCTTGCTCGGATGCCGCAACGCCCTGGCGATCGTCGTCTCCACCGGTGTGGGTGGGGGTTTCGTCCTCGATGGGCGCCCGATGGGCGGGGCGAGCGGCAACGCCGGCCACCTCGGTCAGACGTTCGTGCGGACGATCCACGACGGAGAGGTCGTGGCATCCACCCTCGAAGCCGTCGCCGCCGGCCCCGGCACGGTGGCGTGGGCGCGGAGCAAGGGGTGGGTGGGCGAGACCGGTCTCGACCTCGCGGCCTCGTACCGCGCCGGCGACGAGATCGCGACGGCGGCCGTCGCGCGTTCGGCGACCGCGGTCGGACAGGCGATCGCCGCGGCGGCGACCCTCTGCGACCTCGAGGCCGTCGCGATCGCCGGGGGCTTCTCCCAGGTCGCCGACGACTATGTCGATCGGGTGCGCGCCGCCGCGCAGGCGGCCTCCGTCCACGAGTACGCGCGCCGCTGCCGGATCACCGGCTCGGGTCTCGACGGCGACGGGCCGTTGCTGGGCGCCGCGGCCCTCGCTCTGCGCGCCTGACGCGCCGGCGTCCGCGCTGGACCCCGTGAGCGGAGGGGATTCGGGGAGCGGAGGAGGGATGCCGCCAGCGGCGCCCTCCCATCCCGGTTTCTCGTCCGCCGCGAGAGGTCGCCCCACGCCCGACCGCGGGAGCGGCGGGGAAGGGCGGGGCCGCGGGCGTACGCTGAGCGGAGGTCCGCGTCAGGGGCCGGCGAGCGAAGGCGAGGAGCGATGCGGACGGGGTCGAACCTGCCGGCTGTCGGCGAGTACAACCAGACCCTCGTGCTCGACCTCATCCGCCGTGCACCCGAGGGCCTCAGCCGCGTCGAGCTGTCGGCGCGCACGGGGCTCAGCGCCCAGACCCTCAGCAACGTCACGCGCCGGCTCGCCGACGAAGGCCTCATTGTCGAGGCGGGCAAGGTCATCTCGGGCCCGGGCAAGCCCCGCACCCTTCTGAAGCTCGAGCCTCGATCCCGTTTCGCGGTCGGGGTGCACCTCGACCCGGTGGTCGACACGATCGTCCTGGTCGACATGGCCGGCGACGTCGTCGCCCACGACGAGATCCCGCGGCGACACGGCGCCGCCCCGGACGAGCTCGTCGACGACGTCCGCGCCGCGGTCGATCGCATCCTCTCGGATGCCGACATCCCGCGCCCGCTCGTGCTCGGCGTCGGCGTGGCCGCCCCCGGCCCCTTCGACGCGCGCGGGGGCCGCCTGCTCGATCCGCCCCTCCTGCCCGCGTGGCACAACGTGCACGTGCGCGAAGACCTCGGCGCGGCCACCGGTCTTCCCGTGATCGTCGAGAAGGACGTGACCGCCGCGATGGTCGGGGAGATGTGGTTCGACCGCTCCGACGCGCTCACCGACGCGATGTTCCTGTACTACGGCGCCGGTGTCGGTCTCGGGGTGGCGATCTCGGGGTCCCCCGTGCGCGGCCGCACGGGCAACGCGGGGGGAATCGCGCACGTGGTGGTCGATCCGGATGGCCCCGCCTGCGAGTGCGGATCGCGCGGATGCCTGGGCGTCTCGATCGAGCCCCGCACGCTCCTCGCCGAGGCGGGGTACGAGCCGACCGAGACGGGCGATTCCCGTCCGGATCTCGATCGGCTCGTGCGGGATGCCGCCGAGGGCGGCGCCCCGGCCCGCGAGGTGCTGCACCGCGCGGGGGAGCGCATCGCTCGGGCTCTCGTGGTGACCAACAACCTCCTCGACGTCGACGAGGTCGTGCTCGGGGGACCGGTGTGGGAGCGCCTCGCCGCGGTGCTGGTCGACACGGTCACCGCCCGCGTCGCCGCCGATCCGGTGTCGACCGCGACACGCGCCATCACCGTGCGCCTGTCGCGCGTGGGGGCCGACGTGGCCGCTGTCGGAGCGGCCTGCCTCATGCTCGACGGCGCGTTCGCGGCGCGACCGGCCCGCATGATGATCGCGATCTGACGGTCGTTCACCCCTCTCACAGCGTCCCGTAGCCGGATCGTTACCGGGAGCAGCGACCGACGACTTGCCGAGTTAGTCCATTTGATTTATAAAAGGTCATGGCGACGCGGTGTCTCCACCCGAGCAAAGGAGCTTCCATGAAGAAACTGACGATGGCGGGCGGTCTTCTGACCGCCACCGCCCTGACCGTGGCCCTGGCCGGCTGCTCCGGCGGAAGCGGGGGAGCGGGCGACGCGAACACCATCCGCGTGGCGTACCAGACCACGGCGACGTTCAACCAGATGCAGACGCTGATGGAGAACGCGAAGAAGGAGTACGAGGCGGCGCACAAAGGCGTGACCGTCGAGCTCGTCCCCATCCAGGCCGAAGGCGCCGACTACTACACGAAGCTCGCGCTGATGAACAAGTCGGCGAGCACCGCTCCCGACGTGCAGTACGAAGACACGTTCAAGATCCAGTCCGACGCGGCCGCCGGTTACCTGCTGCCGCTGGACGACTACCTCGCGAAGTGGGACGACTGGTCGCAGTTCGCCGAGGGCGCCAAGCAGGCCGGCCTCGGCCCGGACGGCAAGACCTACGGCGTCTCGCTCGGCACCGACACCCGCGGCCTCTGGTACAACAAGGAGATCTTCGCCAAGGCCGGCATCCCCGTCCCGTGGCAGCCCAAGACCTGGGCCGACGTGCTCTCCGCCGCCGAGAAGGTCAAGGCCGCCGACCCCGACGTCATCCCGATCAACGTCTACTCGGGCAAGACCGCCGGTGAAGCGGCATCCATGCAGGGTCTCGAGATGCTCCTGTACGGCACCGAGGACACCCTGTACGACACCTCCGCGAAGAAGTGGGTCGTCGGTAGCCAGGGCTTCAAGGACTCGCTCCAGTTCGTCTCGGACGTCTACCAGGGCGGCCTCGGCCCGTCGCTGCAGCAGGCGCTCGACCCCAACATCTTCACGAGCGTCACCGCTGACTGGCTGCCCTCGAGCAAGCTGGCGATCGCGCTCGACGGCTCGTGGCAGTCGGCCGCCTGGGTCGAGGGCGGCACCGCCGCGTGGCCCGCGTGGAGCGACACCCTCGGCATCGCCGCGATGCCGACGCAGAAGGGTCAGGCTCCCGGCACGACGAGCATGTCGGGCGGGTGGACTCTCGCCATCGGCAAGAACACCAAGAACGCCGACGCCGCGTGGGACTTCCTCTCCACCGCCGTGAACAAGGACAACGCCACCGCGTACAACATCGACAACAGCCAGATCGCCGTGCGCGCCGACGTGGCCGAGTCCAGCGAGTACCTCGACGCGAACCCGAGCTTCAAGACCTTCTCGAGCTTCGTCGACACGACCCACTTCCGCCCGGCGACCGAGGACTACGACAAGATCTCCAACCAGATCCAGGTCGCCATGGAAGCCGTCATGACCGGGCAGTCGAGCGTCGATGACGCGGCCGCCGCCTACGACCAGGCCGTCATCGGCATCGTCGGCGAAGAGAACACCCAGAAGGGCTGACCGTGACCGCCCTGGCTCAGACCGGGGCGACCGGCACCGGCCGGGGGTCGCGCGCGAGAGCGCGCGGCCTCCGGTCCTCGGCCCGGGCGCTCCCTCTCCTCCCGGCAGCGCTGCTGCTGGCGATCTTCCTGCTCGGTCCGATCCTCGTGTCGCTGTGGGGCTCGCTCACCAACGCCACCCTCTCCGGCTCCACGGCCGTGGCGAGCGAGTTCATCGGCTTCGACAACTACACGCAGCTGTTCAAGGCTCCCGACTTCCCCGTCTCCGTGATCAACACGATCGTCTTCGTGTTCTTCTCCGCGGTGATCGGTCAGAACATCCTCGGCCTGGCCCTCGCGCTCATGATGCGCTCGGGCAACCGCGTCGTCACCGCGGTCGTCGGCACGATCGTCGTGACCGCGTGGGTCCTGCCCGAGATCGTCGCCGCGTTCGCGGCCTACGCCTTCTTCCGCGACAACGGCACGTTGAACGCGATCCTCGCCGTCTTCGGCCTCGATCCCGTCAGCTGGCTGTTCACGATGCCGGTGCTGATGGTCATCATCGCCAACATCTGGCGCGGCACCGCGTTCTCGATGATGGTCTACTCGGCCGCCCTCGCCGACGTTCCGCCCGAGATCACCGAGGCCGCCGAGGTCGACGGGGCCAGCGGCATCAAGCGCCTCTTCTTCATCACGATCCCGATGATCCGTTCCACCATCGGCACCAACTCGATGATCGTGACGCTGCAGACCCTCTCGGTCTTCACGCTCATCTTCGTCATGACCGGCGGCGGCCCGGGCAACAAGAGCACGACGCTGCCGATCCTCGCCTACCAGCAGGGTCTGAAGTTCGGCGAGCTCGGCTACGGCACGGCGATCGCCACGATCATGCTGCTCATCGGCGCGGTCTTCTCGTTCTTCTACGTCCGCGCGCTGCGCGAGGAGGTCTCGTCATGACCACCACGACTCTCCCCGAGGTGACCGGCGTCCGCGCGGGACGACGCACCCCCGCGCGGAAGAAGGCTTCGCTGTCGTCGCCGCGTACCCGAGCGCTGCGCATCCTGAGCAACACGCTGCTCATCGTCGTCGGCATCCTGTTCGTGGTTCCCCTGGTGTGGCTGGTGACCGCTTCGCTCGACGCGCAGCCGACGCTGGCGATCAAGATGCCCGAGGTCGTCACGCTCGACAACTTCGCCGCCGTCATGAAGCCCGACCTGCTCTTCCTGCCGCTGTGGAACAGCGTGCTGCTCGCGGGAGGGACGGCCATCGCCACCGTGGTGCTCGCGTCGCTCGCGGCCTACCCCCTGTCGCGGTACAAGATGCGCGTCGGCAAACCCTTCCTCTACGCGGTGCTGTTCGGCACGTGCCTGCCGATCACGGCGATCATGGTGCCGGTCTACAGCCTGTTCGTGCAGCTGAACCTCATCGACTCGATCGGCGGGACGACCCTCTTCCTCACCGCGAGCGCGCTGCCCATCGCGATCTGGATGATGAAGAACTTCATGGACGGCGTGCCCGTCGAGCTCGAGCACGCGGCCTGGATGGACGGCGCGGGCTCGATGCGCACGCTCGTGCAGATCGTGCTCCCGCTCATGCGCCCCGGCATCGCGGTGGTGTTCATCTTCACGTTCATCCAGGCGTGGGGGAACTTCTTCGTGCCCTTCGTGCTGCTGCTCAGCCCCGACTACCAGCCGGCGGCGGTCAGCATCTTCAACTTCTTCGGGTCGTTCGGAGCCGTGGCCTACGGCCAGCTCGCGGCCTATTCGATCGTCTACTCCCTCCCGGTCCTCGGTCTGTACGTGCTCGTACAGCGCGGACTCGGCGGCCCGTCGGCCCTCGCCGGCGCGGTCAAGGGCTGACCCGTCCCCCCAGACAAGGAACACACCCTCATGCACGACCGCACCGCGCTCATCGAGATGCGCATCGAACGCTTCCTCCGCGAGCGTCTCGCCCCCGCCGTCTACCGCGCTCGCCAGCCGCTCGAGATCCAGGCGTGGGAGGCCCCGGGCGAGCCCGTGCCCTTCGCGTGGGGCCGGGCGTGGGGCACCACCTGGTTCGCCGTGTCGGGAGAGATCCCCGCCGCGTGGCGTGACGCCGATGGCGCCCTCCCCGCGGGCACCGTCGCCGAGCTCGTCATCGACCTCGGCTTCACCGCCGGCCAGAGCGGGTTCCAGTGCGAGGCGCTCGTCTGGAACCGCGAGGGCGCGCCCATCAAGGGCGTCTCGCCCTTCAACAACGCGACCCCCGCGGCGATCGATGCCCACGGCCGCGTCGACGTGCTGGTCGAAGCCGCCTCGAACCCCGATGTGGGGAGCCTCTTCACCTTCGAGCCGACCCACCTCGGCGACCCCGCCACGGCGGGTGACGCTCCTCTCTATACGCTGCGCGACATGTCGATCGGCCTCCGCGACCTCGCCGTGTGGGAGCTGCTCCAGGACTTCCGCCTGCTCCACGGCCTGATCGCGGAGCTCGACGCGACGTCCGCACGCCGCGCGACCCTGGTCGAGGCGATGGATGCCGCGATCGACGCGGTCGACCCCGGGAACGTCGCGGGCACGGCACAGGCCGGCCGCGACGTGCTCGCTCCACTGATGGCGGCGCCCGCGGCATCCAGTGCCCACGTGCTGCACGCCGTCGGTCACGCGCACATCGACTCGGCCTGGCTCTGGCCGGTGCGCGAGACCGCGCGCAAGGTGTCGCGCACGTTCAGCAACGTGCTCTCGCTCATGGACGAGGACCCCGAGTTCGTCTTCGCGAGC
>JARBUN010000163.1 GCA_029239635.1 Microbacterium sp.
TTGACGCCCAGGGCGACGAGGTCGACGTTGCCGGTGCGCTCCCCGTTGCCGAAGAGGCATCCTTCGATGCGGTCGGCTCCGGCCAGGTACCCCAGCTCCGCGGCGGCCACGGCGGTGCCGCGGTCATTGTGCGGGTGCAGCGAGAGGATGACGTTCTCGCGGTGGTTCAGGTGGCGCGACATCCACTCGATCGAGTCGGCGTAGACGTTGGGCGTCGCCATCTCGACCGTGGCGGGCAGGTTCAGGATGACCTTGCGCTCGGGCGTGGGCTGGAAGACCTCGAGCACCTCGTTGCAGATCCGCAGGGCGAACTCGAGCTCGGTCCCCGTGTAGCTCTCGGGCGAGTACTCGTAGTACACGTCGGTCTGCGGAATGGTCGCCTCGTACTTCTTGCACAGCCGGGCGCCCTCGAGGGCGATGTCGACGATGCCCTGCTGGTCGGTGCGGAAGACGACCTCGCGCTGCAGCACGGACGTGGAGTTGTACAGGTGCACGATCGCCTGCTTCGCACCGGCGATCGCCTCGTACGTGCGGGCGATGAGGTGCTCGCGCGCCTGGGTCAGCACCTGGATCGTGACGTCGTCGGGGATCAGGTCCTCTTCGATCAGCTGGCGCACGAAGTCGAAGTCGGTCTGGCTCGCGCTGGGGAAACCGACCTCGATCTCCTTGTAGCCCATCTTCACCAGCAGGTCGAACATCACGCGCTTGCGCTCGGGGCTCATCGGATCGATCAGGGCCTGGTTGCCGTCGCGCAGATCCACGGCGCACCAGCGCGGTGCGACCTCGATGCGCTTCGACGGCCACGTGCGGTCGGGCAGGTCGACCCGGATCTGCTCGTGGAACGGACGGTACTTGTGCACCGGAGCGGACGTGGGCTTCTGGGTGTTCTTCATGGTGTGTCGCTTCTCTTGTTCGTGGTTCCCGCCCGGGAAGGGCATCAGGAGGGGCCGACGACGAGCTCCGCGACGAGGATGGCCCTAGATCGAGGACTCGTCGCGGCAGCTAAGAAGAAGCAGACCACCGAAGCGCATTCTGCGATCGTACCAGCCTCGCGCGGACCGGTTCACTCCCCTGCCGCCCATTCACGCGACAGGATGCCGTAGTCGATCTCGTCGCTCCAGCGTCCCTTGAACCATTCGTTCTCGACGAGGTGGGCCTCGCGCCGCATCCCCACCCGCTCGGCGAGGGCGAGCGAGCGCACGTTCTCGGCGTCGATGCGCGCGACCAGACGGCGGAGCCCGTAGACCTCGAACGCCGTGGCGATCAGGGCGCGCACCGCCTCGGTCGCAAGGCCCCGACCGGATGCCGCCGGGCTCACGACCCAGCCGATCTCGGCCGACCCGGCGTCGCGGTCGAGGTGGAAGAGCACGAGGTCGCCGATGACGCCATGGCCTCGAGGTCGGTGTCGACGATCGGACGAAGTCTCACGCGATCCCTCACCACCTCGAGCCGTTGCGGCGCCGGGGGCAGGACGAACGACGACGCGGTCATGGGATCAGCGCGACCTTGCCCCCGGGGTGTCCGGTCATGACGAAGCGGAGCGCCTCGACGGCCTCCGCGAGCGGGTACGTGCACGAGAGGGGGACTTCCAGAGCCCCGGATGCCGCGAGCTCCAGCACCCGCGCCCGGGCGATGTCGCGGAACCGGGCGCTCTCGGGTCGCGCGCCGGCGATCCAGAGGAAACCGTCGCGCTTCGCCCGCTCGGGATCGACGATCGTGACGATGCGGTCGCGCTCCGCCACGAGGGCGAGCGAGACGCCGACCGCCTCGTCGGTGCCGACGGCGTCCCAGGCGGCGACGATGGGCGCGCCCGCGGCCGCCGCCTCCACCCGCTGCCGGAGCCCGTCGCCGTAGGCCACCGGGATACCGCCGTATCGGCGGACGCGGTCGGCCGACTCGGTGGCATCCGGACTCACCGTCCCGATCACGCGCACGCCGAGCTCGCGGGCCTGCTGGAGCAGGCTCACCCCCACGGCACCGGACGCGGCGTGCAGGAGCACGGTGTCGCCGGCGGCGACGCGCGTGACCTGGATCATCTCGGCCGCGGTGGTGCCGGCGAGCAGGAGGTTCGCCGCCTCGGCGTGCGAGAGCGTCGCGGGCTTCGCGAAGACGTCGCGCGCGGGCACCGTGATATCGGTCGCGTACGCGCCCTGCACGCGGAACGCCACCACCTCGTCGCCGACGGCGAGCGCTCCCGAGCCTCCGAGGGCGTCAGGACCGACGGCGAGGATCTCCCCCGAGAGCTCGTACCCGATGGGCACGGGGAACGTCGCGCCGGGGCGAGCCTGGGCGACGTGCTTGGCATCCGCGGGGTTGACGCCCGCCGCGTGAATGCGGATGGTCACCTCGCCGGCACCCGGCGGGGCGACCTCGACCTCGTCGAGACGCCACGTGTCGATCGGTCCCGGAGCCGGAGCCGTCCATCTCTTCGCCATGTTCGCGCCTTTCAGAACCCGAGCCGACCGAGCTGCTTCGCGTCGCGCTGCCACTCCTTCGCGACCCGGACGTGCAGCGACAGGTAGACGCGGCTGCCCACGAGCGGCTCGATGCCGGCGCGCGCCCGGGCGCCGACATCGGCGAGACGCGAGCCCTTCCGTCCGATGATGATCGCCTTCTGGCTGTCGCGCTCGACGATGATGTTGGCCCACACGTCGGTCAGATCACTGCCCTCGCGCGGGGCGATGTCGTCGATCGTCACCGCGATCGAGTGCGGCAGCTCGTCGCGCACGCCGTGCAGCGCCGCCTCGCGGATGATCTCGGCGATGCGGTCCTCGAGGGTCTCGTCGGTCGTGATGTCGGCGTCGTACAGGGCCGGCCCCTCCGGCATGAGCGCGAGCAGCTCGTCACTCAGCACGTCGAGCTGGTCGTTGGTCACGGCGGAGAGCGGGATCACGGCCGCCCAGTCCTCGCGGAGGGCGTCGACCTCGACGAGGCGCTCGGTGATCTGCTCGCGGGTCGCGGCATCCGTCTTGGTGACGAGCGCGACCTTCTTCGCCCGGGGATACCCCGAGAGGGACTCCGCGATCCGGCGGTCTCCGGGGCCGACCTTCTCGGTCGCGGGCGCGCAGAAGGCGATGACGTCGACGTCGCCCAGCACCTGCTCGACGAGGTCGTTCAGACGCTGACCGAGAAGGGTGCGGGGACGGTGGATGCCGGGGGTGTCGACGACCACGAGCTGACCGCCGGGACGGTTCACGATCCCGCGGATCGCGCGGCGGGTGGTCTGCGGCTTGTCGCTCGTGATGGCGACCTTCTCGCCCACGAGGGCGTTCGTCAGCGTCGACTTGCCGACGTTGGGTCGCCCCACGAAGGTCACGAAGCCGGATCGGGTGTCGCTCATCTGTCGTTCCTCTCGCGCGCGGTGTCCGCGTCGCTGTCGTCGTCCGGTGTCTCGGCGCGCTCAACGATGACCGTGGCGATGCCGCGATTGCGGCCCCGCGACGCTCCCCCGGTCATCACGAGCCCGGAGTGCTCGGCGGTCGCCCCGGGCTGCGGGATGCGCCCGAGGGCCTTACCGAGCAGGCCGCCGATCGAGTCGACGTCTTCGTCGTCGAGCTCGAGGCCGAACAGGTCTCCCACCTCGTCGAGTCCCAGCCTCGCGTTCACCCGGTAGCGCCCGTCGTCGAGAGCCACCACCTCGGTGGAGGGAGCGTCGTACTCGTCGGAGATCTCGCCGACGAGCTCTTCGATGAGGTCTTCGAGCGTCACGAGGCCCGAGATACCGCCGTACTCGTCGACGGCGAGGCACACGTGGACGGCGTCGCGCTTCATCTGCTGCAGGAGGGTCTCGGCCTTCATCGACTCCGGCACGAACACCGCCGGGCGGGCGATACGGCGGATCGGGGCATCGCGCCAGCCCGCTTCGTCGCGGAAGCCGAACTGGACCAGGTCTTTCAGGTAGAGCATGCCCACCACGTCGTCGGCCTCGTCGTCGGCGAGGGGGACGCGGGAGACGCCCTTCTCGAGGAACAGGGCGAGTGCTTCGCGCGAGGTGGCGGTGGCATCCACGGTCACCATGTCGGTGCGCGGGACCATGACCTCACGGACGTAGCGGTCGGTGAAGTCGAAGACCGAGTGGATGAGCTCGCGGTCGTCCTGCTCGATGAGCTCGTTCTCCGCCGCTTCGTCGATGATGCTGAGCAACTGCTCCTCGGAGGCGAACGATGTCGACTGCGACAGGCCCGGAGTGACGCGGTTGCTGACCGACACCAGACCGTGCGCCAACGGGCCGAGGATGATGCGCATCCCGCGGATGAGAGGTGCGCCGCCGCGCAGCAGCCCGCGCGCGTGCTGGCGACCGACCGAACGCGGGCTCGCTCCCACCGCGACGAACGAGATGCCCGTCATGAGGATCGCGGCCGCGGCGACGGCGAGCCAGATGTTGTCGAACAGCAGCACGAACGCTGCGGTCACGAGCACAGCGGCGGTGGTCTCGGCGAGCACGCGGATGAAGCCCACGGCCGTCACGTGCGCGCTCGGGTCGTCGGCGATGCGCTGGAGCGCGCGGGCGTTGCGCCCCGAGGCGCCCAGTTCCAGCAGGTCGGCGCGCGAGGTCACGCCGAGGGCCGCCTCGGATGCCGCCATCAACCCGCCGAAGACGACGAGCAGGAGCGCTGCGACGAGGAGGAGGGCCTCGGTCATGCGCGACGGCGGCGCTCGACGGCGTGGAAGCCGGTGATGAGCTCGCGCTGCAGGCCGAACATCTCGCGCTCCTCTTCGGGCTCCGCGTGATCGAAGCCGAGCAGGTGAAGGAGGCCGTGCGTGGTGAGCAGGATCAGCTCGTCCTGCGTCGAGTGCTGGGCGGTGACGGCCTGCGCCTCCGC
>JARBUN010000164.1 GCA_029239635.1 Microbacterium sp.
CGAAGCCGGCGGTGCGCACGGCATCCTGGGTCGGTGCCGCCTTCTCGGCGGGAAGGGCGACGATGCCGACCGATCCCTCGGGGTCGACCGAGAAGTCGTCGGCGGGCTCGCCCTCGTTCGCGACGACGGCGACCGTACCGTCGTCCGAGATCGTGACCATGTCGGGGAGGGCTCCGACGGTGACCTCGCCGAGCACGGTGGGCTCGGCGGCATCCGCGTCGAAGAAGACCAGGCGTCCCGGTGCGGTCTTGTCGGCGTCTTCGAGGGCGATCACCCCGAGGCCGTCGGCGCGGACGGCGAGCGAGTTGGCCACGCCGGTGCCGGTGATCGAGTACAGCTTCGTCGGAGCGGTCGGGCTGCTCATGTCGAGCACGTCGACGGCGGCGGCCTGCGCGTTCACGACGAACAGGCGGTTCTTGTACGCGTGCACGATCTCGGCGGCGGACTGGTCGAACACGCCCGTCTCGTAGGTGCCGATCGGGCGGAGGCTCACGGCGCTGTCGGAGGGGGTGTCGCGCACCGGATCGGTGACGATCGCGGCGGATGCTGCGGTCGCGCTCGAGAGCGCGAGCGCGCAGACGGCCGCCGTCGTCGCGGCCAGCGCGACGGTACGGCGAAGGAAGGGCGAAGGCATGGCTGTGTCCTCGGGGCCGGGGGAGGGACGCGCAGCGGGGGCGACGCGTCGGTCGCCGCGGGGGCGGCGAACGCGCTGAGTCTGTCCGCGGTCCGTGACGCCGGGGTGAACGAGAGACGAACGCTCGCGCACGCGCCCGCGCGGGTGCCCCGCGGTCTAGCCTGAGCGCATGACGGAGCTTCCCGGTGCCCACCCCGACGAGCCGCACCGCCAGGGACTCGCCCAACGACTGAACGGTCTGCGCGCCGGCGTCCTGGGCGCGAACGACGGCATCGTGTCGACCGCCGCAGTCGTCGTCGGCGTGGCCGGTGCAACGAGCGAGGTCGGGCCGGTGCTCGTGGCCGGGCTCGCGGCACTCGTCGGCGGGGCCGTGTCGATGGCCCTCGGCGAGTACGTCTCGGTCTCGAGCCAGCGCGACAGCGAGCAGGCGCTCATCCAGAAGGAGCGCCGCGAGCTCGCGGAGGATCCGGATGCCGAGTTCTCCGAGCTCGTCGGGTTGTACGAGGCCCAGGGGCTCACGCGCGACACTCGGCCGTCGCGTTCACCATCGGCGCGCTGCTGCCGATGCTGACGATCCTGCTGACGCCGGTGGAGGTGCGCGTGCCGCTGACGTTCGCGGCGGTGCTCGTGGCCCTCGCCGTCACGGGATACGTGGCCGCCTGGATCGGCGGCGCCCGGCGCGGGCGGTCGATGCTGCGGACGGTGATCGGCGGGGCCCTGGCCCTCGGCGCCACCTACCTCGTGGGCTCGCTGTTCGGGGTCGCGGCGGGGTAGCGCTCAGCCGTCAGCCGGCGATCGAGGCGTCGGTCAGCGATCCGTCGGCCTGGAGGTCGATGACGATCACGTGGCCGAAGAACAGGTCGCCGTCGTCGTAGTACGGAGTGGCCGAGCCGTCGCCGGCGATGCTCAGCTCGCTGAGACGGATCCGCTGCGCGAACGCCTCGCGGGTGATCGGTTCCGGAGGGGGCGCGTCGTCTTCCTCGTCCTCTTCCTGCCAGTCGTTCGCGAGGTCGGTGAGCTGGTCGGCCGCGAAGGCGCGCCAGCGCGCATCGACGTCGGGCAGGTCCGCGAGCAGTCCCCGTAGGCGGGCGAGGGCGCCTTCGCAGGTTTCGGCGCCTTCGGGAGCATCGTCGTCGATGCTCAGGCTGACGGATACCCGGTCGCCCGCCCAGGCGACGTGTCCCGTGAACCACCCGAAGGAACGATCGAGCGCGAACTCGCCGACATCGGTGGCGAGGGTCACGGGTCGGAGCCACTCGGCGCGTCTGTCATCGAGTGCGGGGACGTGCAGGTCGCGCTCGATGACCTCGTCGAGCGCGAAGTGGCCGGAGAGGTCGGGCACGGCGAAGCCGTACTTCGCGTACTCCGCCGGGTCAGGGGCGGCGCGGCGCACCCTGACGCGGTACTGCGTGAGGGGGTGAAGGTCGTGGATCCACCCGTCGCGCTGGGCATCGGTCGCGAGCCACGACAACCGCCCCTTCTCCGCGACCAGGGTGCCGGATTCGTCGATGGACGCGAGCACATCCGCGGAGGGTGTCCACAGCTGTTCGCCGCCGGCTTTCGCCGCCCCTCCGACGCTCTGGCCGGTGAGGACGATGATCTCGACGGACTCCGCGGCGTGACGGCGGTCGAACGCGGCTCGCTCCTGTTTCTCTGACACGGCGACCAGGTTAGTGAACGGGGACCTCCGCGTCACGGGTGTTCATCGCAACCCCTACCAATTAGTAGGACGTCCAGATATTCTGACCATGCGACGACGCCGTCGCCCCACGAAGGAGAGTCGCATGGACACCATCCCTGCCCCCGCGCTCGACGCCCCGTCCGCCGGCACCCTCTCGGCGGATGAGCGCGAAGCCATCCTCGACGCGGTCCGCGACTTCGCGGCGGCCGAGCTCACCCCCCACAGCCTCGAATGGGATGCCGAGAAGCACTTCCCCCGCGACGTCCTGCGCCGCGCGGGCGAGCTGGGTCTCGGCGGCGTCTCCGTGCAGGAGGACAGGGGCGGCGCCGGTCTGTCGCGCCGCGACGCCGTCGCGATCTTCGAGGAGCTCGCGTACGGCGACCCCACCGTCACGGCGTACATCACGATCCACAACATGGTCGCGTGGATGATCGACACGTACGGCACCGCTGCGCAGCGGGAGCGGTTCCTCCCCGGGCTCGTCGAAATGCGCGACCTCGGTGCCTACTGCCTCACCGAGCCCGGTGCGGGGTCGGACGCGGCCGCGATCACCACCTCGGCGATCCGCCACGGCGACACCTACGTGCTCACGGGCGTGAAGCAGTTCATCTCGGGTGCGGGCGAGGCATCCGTCTATGTCGTCATGGCGCGCACGGGCGAGCCGGGCGCACGCGGGATCAGCGCGTTCCTCGTCCCCGCCGACGCCGACGGGCTCTCGTTCGGGCCCCTCGAGAAGAAGATGGGCTGGAATGCCCAGCCCACGCGACAGGTCGTCCTCGACGAGGTGCGTGTGCCGGCCGAGAACCTGCTCGGCGGCGAGGGCCGCGGTTTCCCGATCGCGATGACGGCGCTCAACGGCGGTCGTCTCAACATCGCCACCTGCTCGATCGGCGGGGCGCGCTGGGCTCTCGATCGCGCGATCGCGTACGTGCACGAGCGCTTCACGTTCGGCGAGGCGCTCGCCGAGAAGCAGTCCGTGGTGTTCGCGGTGGCCGACATGGCCACCGAGCTCGAGGCCGCGCGCCTGCTCGTGCGCGATGCCGCATCGGCCCTGGATGCCGGCGACCCCGATGCCGCGACCCGCTGCGCGATGGCCAAGCGGTTCGCGACCGACGTCGGGTTCCGCGTCGCGAACGAGGCGCTGCAACTCCACGGCGGCTACGGCTACCTGCAGGACTACGGCATCGAGAAGGTCGTCCGCGATCTGCGCGTGCATCAGATCCTCGAGGGCACCAACGAGATCATGCGCCTCATCATCGGTCGGAGCGTCCTGGCGGCGTGAGCTCCTTCGTCTCCGAGGTCGGAGGTCCGTGCGAGCATTCGAGGGCGGGAACGACCACTCCGATCATCATCGAAACGACGGGAGCACCATGACGGAACAGGATGCCGGGTACGAGACGATCCGCGTCGAGCAGCGCGGACGCGTCGGATGGATCACCCTCGACCGCCCCGAGGCGCTGAACGCGCTGAACACCCGGACGATGCACGAGGTGGTCGCCGCGGCGGAGGCGTTCGACGCCGACGACGGCGTCGGCGCGATCGTCGTGACGGGCAGCGAGAAAGCCTTCGCCGCGGGAGCGGACATCAAGGAGATGGAGGGCAAGTCCAGCGTCGAGATGACCCTGACCGATCACTTCGGACGGTGGTCGCGGTTCGCGGCCGTTCGCACACCGGTGATCGCGGCGGTCTCGGGCTACGCCCTCGGCGGCGGGTGCGAGCTCGCGCTCATGTGCGACGTCATCCTGGCTTCGGAACGCGCCAAGTTCGGTCAGCCCGAGGTCCAGCTGGGCGTGATCCCGGGCATGGGCGGGACGCAGCGGCTCGTGCGGGCGCTCGGGTACTACAAGGCCGCCGAGCTCGTCCTGACCGGCCGCATGATCGACGCGGCCGAGGCCGAGCGGGTCGGTCTCGTGTCGCGGGTGGTGCCCGCCGACGCCCTTCTCGACGAAGCGCAAGAGGTCGCCGAGACGATCGCCGCGAAGCCCCTGCCCGCGCTCTACGCGGCCAAGGCGGCGCTCGACGCGGCGTTGGAGACCTCGCTCGCCGAGGGCCTGCGCTTCGAGCGTCAGGCGTTCGCGGGTCTGTTCGACACCGCCGATCAGAAGGAGGGGATGGCGGCGTTCCGCGAGAAGCGGGCACCGTCGTTCACGCACCGATGAGCAGGACGACGGGACGGCACCTCGCGCGATCGGCTGCGTTGCGCCGAGCCGCGGTCGAGCGTCACAGCGGGTCGGGCACCGGGGCGGGGTCGGCGAAGTCGCCGGCTCCCTTGCGGAAGCGCGCGATGATCCGCACGAGCGCCGTCGCGTCGTCGTCGTCGA
>JARBUN010000165.1 GCA_029239635.1 Microbacterium sp.
CGCGCCAGCCTCGACGCCACGTGCAAGTACCCGTGGACGGTCGATGAGCCCGTCCCCGACCCGGGCGGACGCCTGAAGTTCGGCGTATACCCCGACGACGAGCCGGTGTTCCACTGGATGCGCGGCGAAGCCCCGCCGCGTCAGCGCTGCATCGAGGCCGAGGTCATGGACCTCTCCGACGACATCGCCTACTCGGTCCACGACTTCGAGGACGCCGTGGTCAACCGTTACGTCGACCCCGCCCGTCTGGCATCCCGGGTCGGACGTGAGGGGCTGCTCGACGCGATCCAGCGCTGGGTCGGCTACGACTTCGTCCGCGACGACCTCGCCCAGGGGCTCGACCGGCTCATGGCCATGCCGGAGTGGATCCACTCCTTCGACGGCACGCGCCCCGCTCTCGCGCGGCTGAAGAACCTCACCTCCGACCTCATCGGGCGTTTCGCCCGCGCCGCGACGTCCGCGACGCGCGAGGCCTACCCGGCCGACGAGCTGACGCGCTACCGGGCGCGCGTGATCGTGCCCGTCGAGGTCGAGACCGAGATGGCTGTGCTGAAGGGCATCATCGGGGCGACGGTCGTCTCGATCGACGGCCGCAAGGTGCTGTACCGCGAGCAGCGGCACGTGCTGAAGCGCTTGGCATCCGCCCTCTGGGAGAACCCGGGAGCCCTCGACGCCCTGCACGCCCCCGACTTCGCCGCGGCAACGGACGACACCGCCCGCCGTCGGGTGGTCGTCGATCAGGTGGCGAGCCTGACCGACCAGCTGGCGATCGCCTGGCACAACCGTCTCGTGGGAGAGGTGGATGCCGCCGAACTCGGTGTCTGGGCCCCCGGATCGCGCGCGCCCCGCGGGGCGGATGCCTGATGGCCCGCATCCGCCAGTCCGACATCGACGAGGTCAAGGCGCGGGTCAACATCGCCGACGTCGTCGGTGAGCGCGTCGCCTTGAAGTCGGCCGGTGTGGGCTCGATGAAGGGGCTCTGCCCGTTCCACGACGAGCGCAGTCCGAGCTTCCACGTGCGCCCGCAGGTCGGGTACTACCACTGCTTCGGCTGCGGCGAGTCGGGCGACGTCTACTCGTTCCTGCGCGCGATGGACCACGTCTCGTTCACCGAGGCCGTCGAGCGGATGGCCGCGCGCGTGGGGTACACGTTGCATTACGAGGACGGCGGCCCCGCTCCCGAGACCACCGGGCGCTCGCGCCTGTACGCCGCCAACGCCGCAGCAGCCGAGTACTTCCGCGCGCAGCTCATGACGCCCGAGGCCGAGACGGGCCGGCGGTTCCTCGGCGACCGCGGTTTCGACGCGGGCGCCGCCGCGCACTTCGGGGTCGGCTACGCCCCCAAGGGCTGGTCGCACCTGATGGACCACCTCCTCGCGCAGAAGTTCACGCGCGACGAGCTGCTGCAAGCGGGGCTCGTGTCGCAGGGGCAACGCGGGGTGTACGACCGGTTCCGCGGGCGGCTCGTCTGGCCGATCCGCGACGTCACCGGCCAGGTCATCGGCTTCGGAGCGCGAAAGCTCTACGACGACGACCAGGGTCCGAAGTACCTCAACACCCCCGAGACGCCGGTCTACAAGAAGGCGCAGGTGCTCTACGGCCTCGACCTCGCGAAGCGCGACATCTCGCGCTCGCATCGGGTCGTCGTGGTCGAGGGCTACACCGACGTCATGGCGTGCCACCTCGCCGGGATCACCACGGCGATCGCCTCGTGCGGCACCGCGTTCGGCAGCGATCACATCACGGTGCTCCGCCGCGTGATGGGCGACGACAGTTCCTCGGGCGAGGTGGTCTTCACCTTCGATCCGGATGCCGCGGGGCAGAAGGCGGCGCTCCGCGCCTTCGCCGACGAGAAGCGTTTCGCCGCCCAGACCTACGTCGCCGTCGCTCCCGAGGGCCTCGACCCGTGCGATCTGCGCCTCCAGCGCGGTGATGGCGCCGTGCGTGCGCTGATGGACAACAAGGCCCCGATGTTCGAGTTCGTCATCGATCAGCGCCTGAAGGACTTCGACCTCGGCAGCGTCGAGGGACGCGCGGGGGCGCTTCGGGCCGCTGCCCCGATCGTCGCCGACATCCGCGATCCGGCCCTCCGCCCCGGCTACGTCCGGGTGCTCGCCCGGCGGCTCGGTCTCGACATGCCCGAGGTGCAGTCCGCCGTCGAGCGCGCCGCGCGCGGGGCCGACCGCGCCGAGAAGCGCGAGACGGCGCGCGAGGCCGAGGCGGCTCCCGTTGCGGTTTCGGTGACCATGGCCTCCCTGCCGAACACCCGCGACGTCGCTCTCGAGAGGGGCGCGATGATGGCGTTCCTCCAATACGGGCACCGCATCGAGCCCGAGCTGTTCCTGCGCGCGCTGCAGACACCGTTCGGTCACCCCGCCCTCGAGGCGGTCCGGAGCACGTTGGCATCCACGGATCTGTCCCAACCCGGCTGGGCTGTGACGGCCGTCGAGGCGGTCCGCGAGCCGTTCCGCTCTCTCGCCGCCGAATTGCTCACGGCCGAGTTTCCCGCTCGCACCGAAGAAGGAGCGGTCGTCGCGGCGAACGATCTCTCCCGCCGGCTTCTCGTCCGCGAACTGGAACGCCAGAAGGCGGAGCTGCTCCGGGAGGTGCAGCGTGTCCCCGCCGATACCGACGAGGGACGTCGTCTCGGTGTGCGGCTGCGCGATCTCGAAGCGGATCGCCAGCGCCTCATCGCCTCCTAGCTCCGCATCGACCTAGCTCCGCGTCGACGGCCGGGCGCTAGCGTACCGGCGTGTCGAGAGGGAAGCCTGATGCGCCTCCGAGGGTCTTCGGCAAGGATGAACAGATGCCCCGGACCCTCGACACCGATGTCGCCATCCGCGCCGACGATCTCTCCCTCGCCCGTAACGGCGTCCGGGTGATCGACGGGATCACCCTGACGCTGCCGTTCGCCGAGACCCTGGTGGTGCGGGGGGCGACGGGCTCGGGCAAGACCTCGCTGGTGTCGATGCTCGCGGGTCGGCCCGACGACGGGCTGACCGTCGTCGGGGGAGAGGCGTACGTACACGGCATCTCCGCGCGGCGTCCGGGACGCGCCCATCGCGAATGGACGTTCCACACGGGCTACCTCCCGCAGGGAGCCGGCGCGTCGCTGCCCTCGCGCCTGACCGTGCAGGACGTCATCGCCGAACCGATCACGAGTCGAGATCGCCGCGTGAACACCCGTGCCCTCGCCGTCCGGGTCGCGACGCTTCTCGACGAGATGGAGCTGCCGCTCGGCACGGCTCCGAAGTACCCGTACGAGCTCAGCGCCGGAATGCGGCAGCGCGTGGCGCTCGCGCGCGCGTTCGTGCTCGAGCCGCGGCTGTTCGTCGCGGACGACCTCTACGCCAACCTCGACGTCGAGGTGCGCGCCGCCGCGCGCGCGTCGATCGTGCGCCGACGGGATGAGCGCGGGATGGCCACGCTGGTCGTGACGAACGACGCCGATGCGCCGACGGATCTGGATGCCGATGTGCTCGTGCTGCACAATGGGCACGCCGTCGCGTTCGGCCACGGAGCCGATGACCTGCAGTGGACACCGGGCGGCGCGCCCGACCGTCGCGTTTCGACGGCCTGATTTTTCGACTGCCCCGCGGTGCTGTTAGTATCGTGTGGTTGCCCGCCGCAAGGCGCGCATGATCCTCGGTAGCTCAATTGGGGGCTTCCACCCCGGGCCTTACCTTTTCCCCCGGAACAGCCACGGATCGCCCGCTCGACGTGTGGTGATTCGCCGGCCGTGGGAGCGGTTCCACTAGACTCTCTCCGGCCGTCGCCCGCGGCCGGAGAGGATGCCGCCCGTGCACGCAGCGACACCGCGCGTGCGCCGCGACCTCCAGGGTCTCCGCGCGATCGCCGTTCTCGCGGTCGTGGCGACCCATCTGACCGGCTGGCCGCGGGGCGGGTTCGTCGGCGTCGACGTGTTCTTCGTGCTGTCCGGCTTCCTCGTCACCGGCATCCTGCTGCGCGACCTGCAGTCCACCGGAACGGTGCACCTCCGCCGTTTCTTCGCCCGTCGCGTGCGTCGGCTGCTCCCCGCCGCGCTGCTCGTTCTCGCCGTGGTCGTGGGGACGGGGTTCCTCGTCTTCCCCGGGGTGCGGGCCGAGGCTCTCCTGGGCGACGCCCTCGCCGCGGGGGGACTCGTCTCGAACTGGCGGTTCGCCCTCGAGGGCCGCGACTACTTCTCCAGCGTCGACGTGTCCCCGCTCCAGCACTTCTGGTCTCTGTCGGTCGAGGAGCAGTTCTCGCTCGCCTGGCCGGTGATCGTGCTCCTCGCCGTAGCGCTCCTCCCCGTCCTCGCCCGTCGCGGGAGCGCGGGCCGCGCAGCGGTCGGTGCGGTCGCGGCGCTCGTCGTCGTGGCATCCGGGATCGTCGCGTGGGTCCAGACACCGAGCGATCCGTCGGTCGCCTACTTCTCGACCTTCACACGCGCGGGGGAGCTCGCTGTCGGCGCCGTCCTGGCCAGCCTCGCACCCGTCCTGGGTCGCCTTCCCGGGGTGTTTCGGATCGCCTCGGGGTGGATCGGGGTGGGTGTCGTGGCGGCCGCTTTCGTGCTCGTCGATCCCGCCGCACCGTTCCCCGCACCGTGGGCGGCGATGCCGGTCGCCGGAGCGGCGCTCGTGATCGCCGGCGGGATCGGGGGAGACCCTCGGAATCGGCCCCTCTTCGTGCTGACCAACCCGCTGGCCGTGGCGGTGGGCGACGTCTCGCCCGCCCCGCTCGCGCCAAAGCCCCGCACCTCCCGACCCGCGCCCGAGTCCGCCCGACCGACGACACCGGCGACCACCGCCGTGGCCGCACGGCCGTCCGCCCTGGCCTCGCGACCGGCCGGGTGGGTTCCCGGGCAGCGGTACTACCCGGGCTCGCGGCCCGTCGCCGCGCCGCCGGTCGACTCGACCGCGCCGTCCCGGGCCGACGCGACCGCGACAGCGCCCCGCGAACCGGCCGAATCGCCCTCACCCGTGGCAACACCCGCGCTCACGGCATCCGCCCCACATCTTGAGTCCCGTAGCAACCCGCAGCCTGTCACCCCCACACCGACACCGCCGCCGTCGCCCCGACTGGCCTGGTCCGACTGGCGCGCGCGCTTCGCGCCCCGCATCAGCCTGGCCGCCGCGAGCCTCGTGATCGGCGCGGGTGCCACGGTGCTCGCCGTGTTCATCGCCTACGGGGCACCCGCGCTCTCCCTCGCGCCCGCACCCGTGCCGGTCGCCGCTCCCGACGACGGCGGCGATTCGCTCGCCGCTCTGCAAGCCGATCTCGCGGCCGCGACCACGGCGTCGACCTGGCCCGAGCTGCATCCGTCTCATCGGGGATTCGAGCGCGATGGCCTACGCGCCCACGTTCGCGAAACTCGCCGACGACAGCGGAGGTCAGTGGCGCGTCACCACGGTGGGGATGTACGGATGCCGCTTCACCGACGTTCTCATCGAGAGCCGGGATCCCGCGGTCGCGGCGACCTGCGCACAGCGCAAGAGCGACGTCGCGGCGATGATCGCCGCCGCGCCGGCCGATCTGCTCGTCGTCTCGAACGCCTTCACCCTCGCGCGCACGGTCGATGGACGCGATCTGAACGCGGAGGAGTTGGCATCCGCGGTCTCGTCCGAGGTCGGCGGCTGGGCACCGGCGGGCCGGACGGTGTACCTGTCTCCACCCCCGCACGGCGCCGATCTCGGGCGGTGCTTCTCGAGTGTGACCGGGCCGGGAGCCTGTCTCGCCGCCGTCGACGACGTCTGGACCGACATGGAGAGCGCGCTCGAGGCGCGGGCTGCGACGACGGGAGACGCAGCGATCAGCGCTCTGCCCTTCACCTGCGTCGACCGGGTCTGCCCCGCGTTCGCGGGGAGCACGCCGGTCCGCTACGACGAGATCCACATCACGCCCGCGTACGCGGAGCGTCTGACGCCGATCCTCCGTGCGGACCTGACCGCGCGCGGTCTGATGTGACGGCCCGCCCCGCCACGAACGCTGCAAGGCTGGGAGCGTGACCCCCGCAGACGATCCCCACCGGTACGACCTCGATGCCCTGCGCGAAAGCCTGCTCGATGAACGCGGGGGAGAGGTGGACGACAGCATCCCCCCGCTCGCGGATGCCGATCCCGACCTCTGCGCGATCGCCCTCGCCCTGCCCGACGGGAGCCTGCGCCGGAGCGTCGACGCGGATGTCGCGTTCAGCATCCAATCCGCCGTGAAGCCGTTTCTCTTCGCGCTCGCGCTGCTCGACACCGACGGCGACGCTCTCGAACGGGTGGGCATCGAACCCACGGGCGAGTCTTTCGACGCGATCAAGCTCGAGAGCGGCACCGGACGACCCCCGAACCCCATGGTGAATGCGGGAGCGCTGCTCACCGCGTCACTGGTCGACGGCGAGGGCGCTCGCCCACCTCATGCGGGCCGAGGGCACGCTCGCGGCCTCTGCCGACGACGCCGTCGCCGTTTACGCCCGTGCCTGCGCGACCCTCGTCGACGCCGCAACCCTCGCCGTCATGGGGGCGACTCTCGCACTCGGGGGCGTCAATCCGCGCACCGGCACCCGCGTCGTCCCCGAGCGCGTGGCACGGGACGTCGTGTCGGTCATGGCGACGTGCGGGGTCTACGACGGGTCGGGCCGCTGGATGCGCGCCGTCGGCATCCCGGCGAAGTCGAGCGTCTCGGGCGCGCGAGCGAGGCGCTCAGTCGCGATCTCCATCTCCACAGCTTCGCGGTCTGAGGTCTTCGAGAGAGGACATCGCGGGGATACGGCATCGACGCCGGTCGCGTGTGAGAGCATCTGGATGACCCCCACGCCGCTCACCCCAGGAGAGCCGATGCCCGTTGCCGCTCGCCGCCGCGCGTCACGCACCGTGACGATCGGTGTCGTCGCCGCCCTCGCCGCCACCCTGACGGGATGCGGGCAGGGCACGAACGTCTCGGAAGACTACGCGCAGATCTGCCGCGACAACGCGACCGAGAAGCGTCTGCCGGACGACGACTGCAACAACCACGGCGGCAGCGCCCACTGGTACTACCTGCCCCTCGGGTCGAGCAGCCGGAACGTGCCGGCCGTGGGCGACCGCGCCTCCGGCGGCGTCGACACCCTCCCCGGCGGGAAGACCGCGGCGAAGGGAATCTCCGGCGACGGGGCGAGCGTCTCGCGCGGCGGCTTCGGCGGATCGGGCTCCGACGGAAGCCACGGCGGCTGATGCGCCGCATCGAGCTGGCTCCCCGCCCCGACTGGGAGCGCACGATCAAGCAGTCCGGTCTCATCTATTCGCGATCGCTCCGCGACGACGGCTCGGCCGTGGAGTACTGGAACGAGGGGGCGGCCTACGCTTTCACCCTCCCCGAGGTCGAGGCGCTCGAAAAGCAGACCGAGGAGCTGCACCGCATGAGCCGAGAAGCCGCGAGCTACCTGGCATCCGGAGAACTCGGCCACCTCGGCCTCACGCCGCAGGCGTTCGAGTTCGCGCAGTGGTCACTCGAGCAGGACGAGCCCGACGTCTACGCACGCTTCGACCTGGCCTACCGCGGCGACGGCTCACCCGCGAAGATGCTCGAGTACAACGCCGACACACCCACCGGACTCATCGAGGCCTCGCTCACCCAGTGGTTCTGGCTGCAGGACCGCATCAAGAGCGGTGTCCTGCCGCCCGACACCGACCAGTGGAACGGCCTGCACGAAGCCCTCGTCGAGCGGTGGCGGGTCCTCCTGCACCGTTCGTTGAGCGAGGGGGAAGGCGGACGCCTGTTCGTCGCCCACTCGGATGCCGACATCTACGGCGAGGACTGGGACACCGTCGCCTACATGCGCGACCTCGCGGGAGAAGCGGGCTGGGAACACACCGGCATCGAGATGAAGGACATCGGCTGGCATCACGGAGCGCGCCAGTTCGTCGGCGTGCCCGAGCCGTGGGGGTCGTCGCGCAGCGTCAACGCCCTCCCGGGGGACGCCCCCGAGACGCAGTACCCGGTGATCCGCAACCTCTTCAAGCTCTACCCGTGGGAAGACGTCGTGTCCGGAGACGACCGGGTCGTCGGCGACCAGGAGTTCGGGGCTCTCCTGATCGCCGGCCGCGGCCTGTTCGGGCGCTGGTACGAACCGGCGTGGAAGATGTTCCTGTCGAACAAGCTGCTGCTCGTCGCGTTGTGGCGACTGTTCCCGGATCACCCCAACCTCTTGCCCGCGTACGCCGACGGGCCGAACGGCATGACCGACTACGTCGTCAAACCCGTCTTCGGACGCGAGGGCGACGGCATCCGCGTCCATCGAGCCGACGGCAGCGTGACCTCGAACGGCCAGGAGTACCGCCGCGAAGGCACGGGTCGCGAGCGCGTTTGGCAGCAGTATCACGAGCTGCCCGACTTCCCCGGGTCGAACGGCAGCAACCACCCGGTGCTCGGCTCGTGGGTCGTCGACGACGAGGCCTACGGGGTCGGCATCCGCGAATCCGACGGGCCGATCACCGACTACTTCTGCCGCTTCGCCCCGAACATCATCGAGAGCTGAGCTCTCCGGCGCGGACCCTCACGCGCCGCGCGCCCTCACGCGGTTTCTCACGCGCGCCACCTCGCTCGTCGAGCCCTCACGCGTCGATGTCGTCGACTCCCGGCATCCACGACGCGCCGGGCTCGCCCCACTTGCGCTTCTTCGCGATCTTGGCCACGACCCGGGCGTCTTCCTCGTCGAGACGATCGACGTACAGGATGCCGTCGAGGTGATCGAACTCGTGCTGGAGGATGCGTGCCCGCCAGCCCGTCACCTCGATCCGCACGGGTCCCTCGAGGTCGACGCCGGTGAGCAATGCGGCGTCCGAGCGACGCAGGGGGAAGCGCTCACCCGGGAAGGACAGGCAGCCCTCCGACTCGTCGTCGGGATCGGGATAGCCGGGCTCGAGCGGGCGGATCCACAGCTCCGGGTTGATGACGACGCCGCGCCAGGGGAGGCCTTCGTCGTCCTCGTATGTGTACGTGAAGATGCGCAGGCCCACACCGACCTGCGGTGCGGCGAGCCCCACCCCGGGAGCGGCATCCATCGTCTCGAACATGTCGGCGACGAGGGTGCGCACCTCCTCGGTGATCTCATCGACGCGGGCGGCAGGAGCGTGCAGCACGGGATCACCCATGATGCGAATCGGGAGAACGGCCACGTCACCAGCCTATCCAGCGAGCGGGCGGCTATCGTCGGAGGGTGATCCC
>JARBUN010000052.1 GCA_029239635.1 Microbacterium sp.
GACGTCGCCCGACTCCCAGTTGGCCTTCTGGTTGATGATCGTGTCGATCGCGATGGCCGTCTTACCGGTCTGGCGGTCGCCGATGATGAGCTGACGCTGGCCGCGCCCGACGGGGATCATGGCGTCGATGGCCTTGATACCGGTCTGGAGGGGCTCGTGAACGCTCTTGCGCTGCATGACGCCGGGAGCCTGGAGCTCGAGCGCACGACGACCCGAGGTCGCGATCTCGCCGAGACCGTCGATCGGGTTGCCGAGCGGGTCGACCACGCGGCCGAGGTAGCCCTCGCCCACGCCGACCGAGAGGACCTCTCCCGTGCGGGTGACGCTCTGGCCTTCTTCGATGCCGGCGAAGTCGCCGAGGACGACGACACCGACCTCGTTCTCGTCGAGGTTCTGGGCCAGGCCCAGGGTGCCGTTCGCGAAGCGGATGAGCTCGTTCGCCATGACGCCGGGAAGGCCCTCGACGTGCGCGATGCCGTCGGCCGCGTCGACGACGGCGCCGACCTCGGTCGCCGCAGCGCCGGTGGGCTCGTAGGCGTTGACGAAGTCCTTCAGCGCGTCACGAATGACGTCGGGGCTGATAGAGAGATCTGCCATTGTCTTCCTTCGTTCGTGGGGCTCACGGCCCCCAGATCCACGCCCACTCGGGCGGAAAGTCTTCAGCCGGCGATCCGCTGGCGGAGGTCGGCGAGACGTGCGGACACGCTCGCGTCGATGACGTCGTCGGCGACCTGCACGCGCAGTCCGCCGACCACGGTCGGGTCGATCACGGTGTTCAGCGTCACCGCTGATCCGTACCGGGCGCTCAGAGCGTTCTGCAGACGGGTCTGCTGCTCGGCGTTGAGGGGCGCTGCCGCGTAGACGGTCGCGACGACGCGCGCTCGCTGATCGGCGACGATGCTCTCGGCGCGGCGCAGCAGGGCGCGCACCCGGCGGCCGCGCGCGTTCTGCACCAGGGACGACACGATCAGTGCCGTACCGGCGCTCACCCGTCCGTCGAGGAGCTTCGTGACGAGCGCGCTCTTGGCAGAGGCGTCTCCGAGACGCCCGCCCAGAGCGAGCTCGAGCTCACCGTTGGCGGCGACCGTGCGCGAGAACGAGAACAGCTCGGGCTCGATGTCCGCCGAATCCGCCACCGCAGTGGCCCGGACGGCGAGCTCTTCGAGACCCTCGACGAACTCCGCGGAGTTCGACCAGCGCTGCTGGGCCGCGCTGCTGAGCAGCGCCACCGTCGCGGGGCGGTAGGAAGAGCCGAAGACGGCCGACACCAGCCCCGCGCGAGCGGGCGCCGGCACCGACGAGTCGGACAGCGCGCCGCTCAGCTGAGCCGACCCGCTCACGGCACCGACGGCCGCGAACAGCTCGCGCGCGACGTCGAGATCGACGCCCGACGTGGAGGCCAGGGCCTCCGCCGTCGCGGTCCGCGCCTGAGTGGTCGCGCTGCCCATTACTTGGCCGCCTTCTCGGATGCCTCGAGCTCGGCGAGGAAGCGGTCGACGACGGCGTTCGCACGAGCGTCATCCGCGAGGGTCTCACCGATCACGTTGCCGGCGAGGTCGACCGCGAGGGTGCCGACCTCGGTGCGCAGCTGGACGAGAGCGGTCTGACGCTCGGCCTCGATCTGAGCGTGAGCGGCGGCGGTGATACGAGCGGCCTCAGCCGACGCGGTCTCCTTGGCCTCAGCGACGATCTGGCGACCGTCCTGGGTGGCCGTCTCGCGGATCTCACCGGCTTCGCGGCGCGCCTCAGCGAGCTGGGCGGTGTACTGCTCGAGCGCGGCCTCGGCCTGTCGCTGAGCCTCGTCGGCCTTCGCGATGTTGCCCTCGATGGCCGCACTGCGCTCGTCGAGCAGTTTCGCCATGCGCGGCAGAGCGACGCGCCACACCACGAAGATGATGATGACGAAGCACACGAGCGACCAGATGATGTCGTATACCGCGGGAAAGAGCGGGTTGTGCGCTTCCCCCGCGGGCTCCGCGGCGAGAGTGACAAGAGCCTTGAGCATCCTGTCTCCTTACAGTGAGTCGAGAGCGGCCGGGATCACGTGAAGATGAAGCCGGTCGCGATACCGATGAAGGCGAGAGCCTCGGTGAACGCGATACCGATGAACATCAGCACCTGCAGGCGGCCCGCGAGCTCGGGCTGACGGGCGACGCCCTCGATCGTCTTGCCGACGACGATGCCCACGCCGATGGCGGGGCCGATGGCGGCGAGACCGTAGCCGATCGTGGCGACGTTACCGGTGACCTGGGCGAGAACCGTAGTTGCGTCCACGGGTTTTTTCCTTTCGTTGGGTGGCTCGGCGTGCGCCGGGCCGCTCAGTGCTCTTCTGCGACCGCGAGCTGGATGTAGACCGCGGTGAGGATCGCGAAGACGTACGCCTGGAGGAAGGCGACGAAGATTTCGAACAGGGTGAAGGCGAAGCCGAAGGCGAGGGAGCCCGCTCCGAGAGCCGTCCACCAGCCGCTGAGGTCGACCACGAAGAACTGCGTGGCCGAGAAGAACAGCACCAGCATGAGGTGGCCGACGATCATGTTCATCAGCAGTCGCAGCGTCAGGGTGACGGGACGGATGATGAAGGTCGAGAGGAACTCGAGCGGGACGATGATGATGTACAGCGGCCACGGCACGCCCGAGGGCAGCAGCGCGTTCTTGAAGAAGCCGCCGGGGCTCTTCTTGACACCGGCGTAGATGAACGTCACGTACGCGACGAGCGCCAGCAGCATGGGCACCGCGATGACGCTGGTGCCGGCGATGTTCAGACCGGGGATGACACCCGTGATGTTCATGAACAGCACCATGAAGAAGATCGTGGTGAGGATCGGCAGGAAGCGCTTGCCGTCCTTGCGCCCGAGGATGTCTTCGGCGATGTTCACACGGACGAAGTCCAGGCCCATCTCGACGACGCTCTGGAAGCGGCCGGGGACGACCTTCATGCGTCGGGTTCCGATGACCAGGAACAGCACGAGCACGAGCGTGGCCAGCATCTGCGTGAGGTTGATGCGGGTGATCGCGAAGATCGTGCCCTCGAAGAGCACCGCATCGGGGAAGAACTCGCCGATGGACGGCGGGTGGAACTCCGCACCCGCGGACGCGAGGTTCGTGATCAGGGTCGCAGCTTGAGTAGTCAGCGCTGGCTCCAGCTTCGGGGCATCGGTGTGAACCGTTGCGACGATGGTCGGTGAGAGTACCCAGAATCCTCTCGGGACCGGGGTATCTCGCTTGCACACGCGGCGGGGGAACGATACGGCCGCGGGCCCGAGGATCAGGACCGGCGATCCCCTTCGTCCGGGTCGGTGGGCAGAGTCACGTCGCTGGCGCTGGGGATGCGCATCCGCAGCAGCACGATCACATCGACCACCAGCGACGCGAGCACGCTCACGACGAGGGCGACGTAGAAGGTCATCGGGTTCACCCACGCCTGCTCGCGCAGCACGACGATCGCGACGATGAAGAGCACGAGCTTCAGCAGCCACCCCCCGAGCACGATGCCGAAGAAGATCGGGACGTAGAGCGGGTCGCCGAACCACCGGTTGGCGACGAGGATGCTCGTCGCCGTGACCGCGAGGAACACGGCACTGACGGCCACTCCGGCGAGAGCGCTGCCCAGGCCGCCCGCTCCTCCGACGGCGAAGCCGACGACCGCACCGACGACGAGGAGGACCGCGGTGACGATCCCGCCCCAGACGAGCGCTGTGCGCAGCACCGGGGTGCTGGAGGGACGGCGGGCGGGTGTGGTGCTGGTCATGAGTGGGGCTCCGGTGGGGTGGGGCGTGCACGTCGCGGAGACAGACGGCGCAAGCGATGAGAGGAGGGAAGGACGGTGAGCACAGCGCAGGCGGCGACGCCGATGACCCCGAACAGGATTCCGGCGAGGTAGTCGCCCGGCCAGCTCTGCTGGGTGCCGATGTACATCAGGAGGAACGCCAGGCTCACCACAGCCGTCCAGCTGTAGAAGATCAGGACCGCGCTGGTATCGGTGTGCCCCATGTCGAGCATGCGGTGGTGGAGGTGCTTGCGGTCGGGAGAGAACGGCGAGCGTCCCGCCCACTGACGACGGATGACGGCCAGGCCGAAGTCCAACAACGGCAGGAGGACGATCACGACGGGGAGCAGGATGGGGATGAACGCGCCGAGCAGCTGCGATCGACCGATCTTCTCCGGGTCGAGGACCGCCGGATCGAGCTGGCCGGTGATGGCGACCGCCGAGCTCGCCATGAGCAGGCCGAGCATCAAGGCACCGGCATCCCCCATGAACAGCTTCGCCGGCGTCCAGTTCATGGGGAGGAAGCCGAGGCACGCGCCCACGAGCACGGCCGCGATGAACGACGCGAGGTTGAAGTACGTGCTGGCGCCGGTGTCACGCACGAGCAGGTACGAATAGGCGAAGAAGACCCCGTTGGCGATGAGGCAGACCCCGGCCACCAGGCCGTTCAGACCGTCGATGAAGTTCACGGCGTTCATGACGACGACCATCGCGAAGACGGTGAGCAGGAAGCTGACCCAGCTCGACCCGACGGTGAGCGCGCCGATCGGGAGGGACAGGATCTGCAGTTGACCGAACCACGCGATCATTCCCGCCGCGACGAACTGCGCGCCGAGCTTGATCATCCAGTCCAGATCCCAGAGGTCGTCGGCGACGCCGATGAGGACGATGAGCAGGACCGCGCCGAGCAGCCACAGCACCGGGACGGGGTCGGTCCAGAAGATCGAGAAGTACGGATTGCGGCTCGACAGGGCGAAAGCCGCGACCACGCCGAGGAACATCGCCACACCGCCCAGTCGGGGGGTGGGCGTCTTGTGCACGTCACGGTCCCGGATGCCGGGATAGAGCTTGAAGCGCAGAGCGAGCTTCCACACCACCCACGACAGCGCGAGAGTGACCGCCGCCGTGAACAGGATGGTGAGGAGGTACTGGGTCACGGACCGGGCGCCTCGGCATCCGTCTCCGACGGCTGGGCCTTCGGGGCCTCGGCGGAGGGGGCAGCGATGATCGGCGCGGGAGCGTCGGGATCGGGATCGGGCTCGAGCAGGTCGCCGAGGACCTCGCGCAGCCGCTCGCGCGACACCGCCCCCTCGCGCAGCACGCGGACGCGGGGTTCGGCGCCGCCGACGAGGGTGGTGGCGTCGACGATCGTCGAGGCGATCCCCGTCTCGCTCGCACCCGAGTCCAGGTAGGCGGAGACGCTGTCGCCGAGCATGTCGCGCGCGGAATCGATGTCGACGGCGGCCGCCATCCCGGTGCGGTTCGCGCTGGACACGGCCAGGGGGCCGGTCTCTTCGAGGAGTTCGAGGGTGAGGTGGTGGGCCGGCATCCGCACGGCGACCGTTCCGTGCGTGTCGCCGAGGTCCCACGACAGCGACGGCTGAGCCGGGAGCACGATGGTCAGCCCGCCCGGCCAGAACTCGCGGACGAGGTCGTCCACGGCGGGCGGGATCTCGGCGACCAACGCGCGCAGCGTGCCGATCCCGGCGACGAGCACGGGCGGCGGCTGCTGGCGGCCGCGTCCCTTCGCCTCGAGGAGGCCCGCGACGGCACGCGCGTTGAACGCGTCGGCGGCGATTCCGTAGACGGTGTCGGTGGGGAGCACGACGAGTTCGCCGCGGCCGATCGCCTGGCGTGCGTGGCGCATGCCCGAGAGCAGCTGCGACTCGTCTCGGCAGTCGTAGACAGGTGACATATCGCGCGCCAGTCTACTTGCGCGCGCGGGCCGACGTGTCAGGGACGCACGGCCGTCGTGGCCCGATCGCGCGAGGTCAGGTCGCGGTGCGTCGCGGCCGCTCGCCACCCGTCGGCGGTGAGGAGATCACGGATCGCGGCGCCCTGCCACTCCCCGTGCTCGATGACGAGGGTCGCCCCGGGGTGGCCGAGCCGGAGGCCCACGCGCGAGAGGTGGCGCACGGCATCCAGTCCGTCCGGTCCGCCGTAGAGGGCGGCCGGCGGGTCGTAGAGACGCACCTCGGGATCACGCGGGATCGCGTCGTCGGGAACGTACGGGGGGTTGGATGCCACGACCGAGACCGTGCCGTCGAGCTCGGGGAACGCGTCGGCCAGATCGACGAACGCGAGGGTGACGTTCGTCGCGCCCACGCGCGCGACGTTCTCCTTCGTCCAGATGAAGGCGTCGACGCTGTTCTCGGCCGCGAACACCCGCGCGTGCGGAACCTCGGTCGCCATCGCCAGGGCGATCGCGCCGCTGCCGGTTCCGAGGTCGACGGCGATCGGGGCGGGGGCGGCGACCGCGCCGAGGGCGTCGATCGCCAGCTGGGCGACCATCTCCGTCTCGGGCCGGGGAACGAACACGCCCGGGCCGACCGCGAGCTCGAGGGAGCGGAACGGGGCGACGCCGGTGAGGTGCTGCAGGGGTTCGCGGGCGCACCGACGATCGGCGAGGCGGAGCAGGTCGGCGGCGGCGGGCGGCGGCATCCGGTCTCCGCGGATCGCCGCGGCCTGCACTCCCCCGCGCGAGGTGCCGAGCACGTGGCCGACGAGGAGCTCGGCGTCGACGCGGGGGTCGGGGATGCCGGCGGCGGCGAGGCGGGCTTCGAGGTCGCGGACGACCTCGGCGACGGGAGCGGCCGTGGGAGCGGGGAGCGGTGCGGGTTCACGCATGACGGGGTCCGAGCCTAGTCGTCCCGCGTCACACAGGCCCCCACGGCGGATCGCTCACCTAGGATTGTCGCGTTCTCATCGACGGCGAAAGGCGACCCATGCCCGGCATCCACTCCGACATCACCTCTGCGTTCGGCGACACCCCGCTGGTGCGTCTGAACCGCGTCGCGGAGGGGACCGAGGCCCAGATCCTGGCGAAGCTGGAGTTCTACAACCCGGCCTCCAGCGTCAAGGACCGCCTCGGCATCGCCATCGTCGACGCCGCCGAGGCCTCGGGCGAGCTCAAGCCCGGCGGCACGCTGGTGGAGTCCACGAGCGGAAACACGGGCATCGCCCTCGCGATGGTGGGCGCGGCGCGCGGCTACAAGGTCATCCTCACCATGCCCGCGTCGATGTCGAAGGAGCGCCGCATCCTGCTCAAGGCGTTCGGCGCCGAGCTCGTGCTCACCGACCCCACCAAGGGCATGTCGTACGCCGTCGACGAGGCCAAGCGCATCGTCGCGGAGACCCCGGGCGCCGTCTGGGCCCGTCAGTTCGAGAACGAGGCCAACCCCGCCATCCACCGCAAGACGACCGCCGAGGAGATCCTCCGCGATACCGACGGCAAGGTCGACTACTTCGTCGCCGGAATCGGTACGGGCGGCACGATCACCGGCGTCGGGCAGGTGCTCAAGGAGCGTGTCCCCGGCGTCAAGATCGTCGCGGTCGAGCCCGCCGACTCCCCCATCCTCACCAAGGGGCACCCCGGACCGCACAAGATCCAGGGCATCGGTCCGAACTTCGTTCCCGCGATCCTCGACCGCGACATCATCGACGAGGTCATCGACGTCGAGTTCGACGACGCGATCCGCCTGGCGCGCGAGACCGCCGCCAAGGACGGCATCCTGGTCGGCATGTCCTCGGGAGCGGCGATCTGGGCCGCGCTCGAGGTCGCGCGACGTCCGGAGGCGGCGGGCAAGAACATCGTCGTGATCATCCCCTCGTACGGCGAGCGTTACCTGTCGACGGCCCTCTACGAGCACCTGCGCGAAGACTGACGTGGGGGCTCTTTCCCGCGTGCGCGAAGACGTCGCCGCGGCCAAGCTCCGCGACCCCGCGGCGCGCGGCGGGCTCGAGATCGCCCTCCTCTATCCGGGACTGCACGCCGTGTGGATGCACCGCATCGCGAATCGCTGGTGGCGACGGGGGCTGCGTTTCCCGGCGCGCGCCCTCTCGCAGCTCACCCGGTGGCTGACCGGCATCGAGATCCACCCGGGCGCGACGATCGGGCGGCGGTTCTTCATCGACCACGGGATGGGCGTCGTGATCGGGGAGACGGCCGAGGTCGGCGACGACGTCATGCTGTACCACGGGGTGACCCTCGGCGGACGTCAGCGCGAGGGCGGCAAACGCCACCCGACGCTGCACGACGGCGTCGCGGTGGGCGCGGGGGCGAAGGTCCTGGGCCCCATCACCATCGGGGCGCGCGCCGTCATCGGGGCGAATGCCGTGGTCACGCGCGATGCGCCCGCGGACAGCGTGCTCGTGGGCGTCCCGGCGCAGGCGCGTTCGAGGCGGGCCGGCGAAGACACGCGTGCTCTCCTGATGGCACCGGAGTACTCGATCTGAGGCGATTGCGGGACACCGCGCGTCCTAGGCTCGACGTATGACGCGGCCGCACGACCTCTCTCTCGCCGCGCAGGTCGAGGCCCTGCGGGCCGGAACCCTCTCGCCGGTCGACCTGACCGAGCACTACCTCCGCCGCATCGCCCGCTCCGCAGACCTGGGGGCCTTCGCCGAGGTGACCCCGGATGCCGCCCGCCGCCGTGCCGCAGAGCTCGGGGACACGCCCCGGGGACCGTTGTGGGGCATCCCCCTCGCCGACAAAGACCTCGTCGCCCGCGCGGGCGTCCCCACCCGCTACGGCTCGCGCTCCCGCGCCCACCTCGTGCCGACGGCATCCGATCCTCTCGCCGAGGCGATCGACGCCGCCGGGGCGGTGAACGTCGGCAAGACGAGCACCTCGGAGTTCGGGTTGACCGGTTTCACCGAGCCGCTCATCCACGCCCCCGCGCGCGATCCGTGGCGCCTCTCCGCAGGAGCCGGAGGGTCGAGCGGTGGGGCGGCCGTCGTGGTGGCGGCGGGTCTCCTGCCGGCCGCGGTGGGCTCGGACGGCGGCGGGTCGATCCGCATCCCCTCGGCGACGGTCGGGGTGGTCGGGCTCAAGCCGTCGCGCGGACGCCTCCCGATCGGTTCCGGGTTCGACTCCCCCGACGGTCTCTCGGTGACCGGGCCGATCGCACGCACCGTCGAGGACGCCGCTGTGCTTCTCGACGCCCTCGTGGGGCTCGCGCCGTTCGCCTACGCGACCGCGGCTCCCGGACACGGGCCGTTCGTCGACGCCGCCCGGCGAGACCCGGAAGGCCTCCGCGTCGGCATCACGACCGTATCGCCGTGGGACGACGACGAGGACATCCGGCTCGACGCCGACGCTCGCGCGGCCTTCGAGACGGCCGCCGCCTGGCTGTCGGACGCCGGTCACGAGGTGACGGATGCCGCGTGGCATCCCTTCGGCTACGCATCGCTCTTCCGCGTCCTGTGGCGCGCGAGCGCGGCGCGCATCCCCGTGAGCGAGGACGACATGACCCTCGTCGAGCCGCTCACCGCGTGGCTCATCCGTGAGGGCCGTGGGCTGTCGTCGCTCGATCTGCTGGACGGCCTGACGTCCGCACGCGCGTTCGAGCGGCGTACCGTGTCGGACTTCGCGCGCTTCGACGTCGTGCTGACCCCCGCTCTCGCGCAGCCCCCGCAGCCTGTCGGCTCCTACGCCGGACACAGCCCCGAACGCACCTTCGCGATGCAGGTCGAGTACGCACCGTATTCGAGCTTCGTCAACGTCGCCGGGCTCCCGGCTCTGACGTTGCCGGTGACGGAGGATGCCACGGGACACCCCGTCTCGATCCAGCTCGTGGGTCGTCCCGGCGGAGAGGCGGCCCTGCTCGCCGTCGCCGCCCAGCTCGAGCACCGCCGCGGGGCGCTCCCCCACCCTCCGACCTGGTACGCCTGAGCCCGCCGCGGCACGACGGCATCGGCAGGATCGGTGCGACCGAGGACCCGGTCGCCGGGGCGGCAGGGGCCCGTCTACTCGCCGGCCAGAGCAGCCAGTCGAGCCTCTTCGTCGGCCGCGATGGCCGACTCGATGATCGGGCCGAGGGCGCCGTCCATCACCTGATCGAGGTTGTACGCCTTGTACCCCGTGCGATGGTCGGCGATGCGGTTCTCGGGGAAGTTGTACGTGCGGATGCGCTCGGAGCGATCCATGCCGCGGATCTGCGAACGCCGCGCGTCGGCAGCGACCGCGTCGCGCTCCTCCTGCTGCTTGGCGAGCAGCCGGGCGCGCAGCACGCGCATGCCGGCCTCGCGGTTCTGCAGCTGCGACTTCTCGTTCTGCATCGACACGACGATGCCGGTCGGCACGTGGGTGATGCGCACGGCGGAGTCCGTCGTGTTGACCGACTGACCGCCGGGACCCGAGGAGCGGAAGACATCGATCTTCAGGTCGTTCGGGTCGATCGCGACCTCTTCGGGCTCGTCGACCTCGGGGAAGACCAGCACCCCGGTGGTGGAGGTGTGGATGCGGCCCTGCGACTCGGTGGCGGGCACGCGCTGCACGCGGTGCACTCCGCCCTCGTACTTCAGGTGCGCCCACACGCCCTGCGCGGGATCGCTCGAAGAACCCTTGATCGCGACCTGGACGTCTTTGTAGCCGCCGAGGTCGGATTCGGTGCGTTCGAGCAGCTCGGTCTTCCAGCCCATGGACGTGGCGTACTGCAGGTACATGCGCAGGAGATCGGCTGCGAAGAGGGCGCTCTCCGCGCCGCCCTCGCCGCCCTTGATCTCCATGATCACGTCGCGGGCGTCGTCGGGGTCGCGCGGGATGAGCAGGCGCCGCAGACGCTCCTGCGTCTCGGCGACCCGCTCCTCCAGCGCCGGGATCTCGGCGGCGAACGCCTCGTCCTCGCGGGCGAGCTCGCGCGCCGCTTCGAGATCTTCGGATGCCGCCGTCCACGCGTCGTAGGCGTGCACGATGCGGCTGAGCTCGGCGTAACGCCGATTCACGCGCTTCGCGCGCGCCGCATCAGCGTGCACGGCGGGGTCGTTGAGCTCGAGCTCGACGGCCTTGTGCTCCTCGATCAGTCCGCGGACCGACTCGAACATCGCGGGCACCGACATCGCGTCTGCCGCTCCGCTCAGCGGATGCTGTTGTCGTCACCGCCGCGCGAGGGCGCCGGGATGGACTTCTGCATCTGCACGAGGAACTCGACGTTCGACTGCGTCTCCTTGAGCTTGCCGAGCACGACCTCGAGAGCCTGCTGGGGCTCGAGACCGGCCAGGGCACGGCGGAGCTTCCAGGTGATCTTGACCTCGTCGGGCGAGAGCAGCATCTCCTCGCGGCGGGTGCTCGACGCGTTGACGTCGACGGCCGGGAAGATGCGCTTGTCGGCGAGCTGACGGCTCAGGCGCAGCTCGCTGTTGCCCGTGCCCTTGAACTCCTCGAAGATGACGTCGTCCATCTTGGACCCCGTCTCGACGAGAGCGGTCGCGAGGATGGTGAGCGATCCGCCGTTCTCGATGTTGCGCGCAGCGCCGAAGAAGCGCTTGGGCGGGTACAGCGCCGAGGCGTCGACGCCGCCGGAAAGCACGCGGCCCGAGGTGGGGGCGGCGAGGTTGTACGCACGTCCCAGGCGGGTGATCGAGTCGAGCAGCACGACGACGTCGCGACCGAGCTCCACGAGACGCTTGGCACGCTCGATGGCGAGCTCCGCCACCGTGGTGTGGTCTTCGGCGGGACGGTCGAACGTCGAGGCGATGACCTCGCCCTTGACCGTCCGCTGCATGTCGGTGACCTCTTCCGGACGCTCGTCGACGAGCACGACCATGAGGTGGACCTCGGGGTTGTTGTGCGCGATGGCGTTGGCGATCTGCTGGAGCACGATCGTCTTGCCCGCCTTGGGGGGCGCGACGATGAGACCGCGCTGGCCCTTGCCGACAGGGGCCACGAGGTCGATGATGCGCTGGGTCAGCTTCTCGGGTGCCGTCTCGAGACGCAGGCGCTCCTGCGGGTAGAGCGGGGTGAGCTTGCCGAAGTCGACGCGCGTCGCCGCGTCGTCGACGGACAGGCCGTTGATCGAGTCGACCTTGACCAGGGCGTTGTACTTCTGGCGGCTGGACTGCTCGTTCTCGCGCGGCTGCTTGATCGAGCCGACGACGGCGTCGCCCTTGCGCAGGTTGTACTTCTTGACCTGGCCGAGCGACACGTACACGTCGCTCGGTCCGGGCAGGTAACCGGTGGTGCGCACGAAGGCGTAGTTGTCGAGCACGTCCAGGATGCCGGCGATGGGAACGAGGACGTCGTCCTCGCCGATCTCGGAGTCGAACTCGTCGCCCGTCGTGTTCGGGCCGCGGCGCTTGTTGCGCTGACGGTTGCGGTTGCTCGTGCCGCCCTGCTGCTGCTGAGCCTGCTGGCCGTTCTGCGACCCACCGTCGCGCGGGCCGCCCTGCTGGGGGGCTTCGGCCTCGTCGTCGGCCGCGGCGGGCTGCGCCTCGGCCCGATCGGGGGTCTCGGCCTTGTTCCGGTTGCGGTTGCGCGAACGGTTGCGCCCGCGGCCACGGGCCGGGGTCTCGTCGGTGCTGTCGTCCGTCGCGGGGGTCTCCGCGGCGTCGGTCGAAGCGGTCTCATCCGAAGCGTTGTCGCTCGCGGCGGTCTCGCTCGCGGCGGTCTCGCTCGCGGCGGTCTCGCTCGCGGTGTTCTCGCTCGAGACGGCGTCGACGGAGGCGTCGGCCTCCGCGACAGCCGCTGCGGTCTCGTCGACCGTGGGCGTCTGCTCGGCGGCGTCGGAATCGGCCGCGACATCGGCGGCGGTGGTCGCGGGGGTGGTTGCGACCTCGGGCTCGGCGACAGCCTCGGGAGCAGCGGCGGCGGCTTCGGCAGCCGCCTTCTCCTTGGCCGACGCGGTGGTCGCGCGGCGGGGCGCACGCTTGCGCGGGGCCTTGGCGGGCTTCTCCGCCGCGGCGGGCTCCTCGGCGGGAGCGGGTGCCTCGGCCGCTGCAGGGGCTTCCGCCTCCGCGGGAGCGGGCTCCGCGGCGACCTCGGTCGGCGCCTCCGCGGAGGGGGCGTCCGCGACGGGCGCGTCCGCAGCCGGTGCGTCCGCAGCCGGTGCGTCCGCAGCCGGTGCGTCCGCAGCCGGCGTCTCCTCCGTCAGGGTGTCGTCGGTGAACAACGCCTCGGGCTGCGCGGCGTCCGCGGGCGCGGCCCCGCCAGCGGCGGCGTCGTCGGCGACGACCTCGGCATCCGGGGTCTCGGCAGCCGCATCGGCCTGGTCGGTGTCGGTGCCCTGCGCCTCGACCGAAGGCTGTTCTTCGGTGGGGTTCTCGGCGCCCTCGGGCGCGTCGACGGGCTGGGTCTCGGAGATGGACTCCACGAGTGCTCCTCAGAAAATGAAACGTGATCAGATCGCGCTTCGCCATGCAGAACGCAGACGAAGAGACACCAGCGGTTCGGGAGACTGCAGCCGATACCGGGTTCGCGATGTGTTGCGGATTTCGCAGGTGGTGCAGAGGCTCAGATTCGCGAAGTTACGCGGAACCCTCTGCGTTTTTCACTGTACCACCCTTGACGTCGACGGCGAGCATGAGCGCCTGCCACGGGGTGTCGACGACGGATGCCATGAGATCCGCCGCGGCGAGGCGCTGTCCCGGACCGTCGGCGAGCACGAGCACGCTCGGCCCCGCCCCCGAGACGACGGCCGCGTAGCCGGCGGCGCGAAGCGCCCGCACCAGCCGGTCGGTCTCGGGCATGGCCTGCGCGCGGTAGTTCTGGTGCAGCTTGTCCTCGGTTGCGGCCATCAGCAGCTCGGGGCTCTGCGTCATCGCCGCGATGAGCAGGGCCGAGCGCGACACGTTGAACACCGCGTCCTCGCGCGGGACCTGCAGCGGCTGCAGGCTGCGCGCGACGGCGGTCGACATCGTGAAGCTCGGCACGAACACCAACGGCGAGACACCGCGGTGCACGATCAGCTGCTTGTGCTGGGGGCCTTCGGCATCCATCCACGCGATGGTGAGTCCGCCGAACAGGCCGGGCGCGACGTTGTCGGGGTGCCCCTCCAGCTCGGTCGCCAGACGCAGCAGGTCGACGTCGCTGAAGGCGACCTCTCCCTCGAGCAGTCCCTTGGCGGCCAGGATGCCGGCGACCACCGCCGCCCCGGAGGACCCCATGCCGCGCCCGTGCGGGATCACGTTGTGCGCGATCAGTCGCAGCCCGGGCAGGGTGCGACCGACCGAGGCGTACGTGTGCGCCATGGCGCGGACGACGAGGTGCGAGGCGTCGCGGGGGACGTCGGCCGTGCCCTCGCCCTCCACCTCGATCTCGAGGCGGTCGCCGTCGAGCTGCTCGACGACGAGCTCGTCGTAGACGCTCAGCGCGAGACCGAGGGTGTCGAAGCCGGGTCCGAGGTTCGCGCTCGTCGCGGGAACGCGGACCGAGACCCGACGACCGGGGCCTGCGGTCACGCGGTCACCGGCTGCAGGTCGAGCACCGAGGCGACCTCCGACGTGGTCGCGTCGACGACGGTGGGCTGCACGTCGGTGCCGTCGGACTGGCGGAGGGCCCATTGGGGGTCCTTCAGGCCGTGACCGGTGACGGTGAGGACGACCTTGGCGCCGGCGGGGACGACCCCGGCCTCGGCACGTTCGAGCAGGCCCGCGACGCTGATCGCGGAGGCGGGCTCGACGAAGATGCCCACCTCGCCCGCGAGGATCTTCTGCGCCTCGAGGATGCCGGCGTCGTCGATCGCGCCGAAGTAGCCGTCGGTGGCGTCCCGCGCCTCGAGGGCGAGCTCCCACGACGCGGGATTGCCGATGCGGATCGCGCTGGCGATGGTCTCGGGCTGCTTGACGACCTCGCCGCGCACGAGCGGGGCGGAGCCAGCGGCCTGGAAACCGAACATCCGGGGGACGCGCGTCGCGACGCCGCGGGCGGCCTCTTCGCGGTAGCCGCGCGAGTACGCGGTGTAGTTGCCGGCGTTGCCGACGGGGATGAAGTGGAAGTCGGGAGCATCGCCGAGCACCTCGACGACCTCGTACGCGGCGGTCTTCTGGCCCTCGATGCGGTCGGGGTTGACCGAGTTGACCAGGTGAACCGGGTAGTGGTCGGCGAGCTCGCGTGCGATCTCGAGGCAGTCGTCGAAGTTGCCGCGGATCTGGATGAGTCGGCCGTTGTGGGCGACGGCCTGGCTGAGCTTGCCCATCGCGATCTTGCCCTCGGGCACGAGCACCGCCGCGGTGATCCCGGCGTGCGCGGCATAGGCTGCGGCGGAGGCCGAGGTGTTGCCGGTCGACGCGCAGATGACGGCCTCCGCGCCGTGCTCGACCGCGCGCGACAGCGCGACGGTCATGCCGCGGTCCTTGAACGAACCGGTGGGGTTCATGCCCTCGTACTTCACCCACACGTCGGCGCCGGTGCGGCGCGACAGCGCGGGAGCAGGCAGCAGCGGCGTGCCGCCCTCGCCGAGGGTGACGACGGTGGAGGCGTCGGTGACACCCAGACGGTCGGCGTATTCGCGGAGGACCCCGCGCCAGAGATGAGCCATGTTCAGTTCCCTTCCACGCGCAGCACGGAGACCACGCGCTCGACGACGCCGCTCGCGGCGAGACGCTCGACGGTCTCGCTCAGGTCCTGCTCGCGGGCTTTGTGTGTTCCGATGACCAGGCGAGCGGAGCCGCCGGTCTGAGTGTTCTCGTCCGCCTCGATCACGGTCTGCTCGACCGTCGCGATCGACACGCGGCCCTCGCTCAGGATGCCGGCGACCGTCGCGAGCACGCCCGGCTTGTCGTCGACCTCGAGCGTGATCTGGTAGCGGGTGATGACGTGCCCGATGGGCACGGCGGGGAGGTTGGCGCGGGTCGACTCCCCGACGCCCACTCCCCCGGCGATGTGTCGGCGCGCAGCCGAGACGACGTCGCCGAGCACGGCCGAGGCGGTCTGCACGCCGCCGGCACCCGCGCCGTAGAACATGAGGTCGCCCGCGGCCTCGGCCTGGACGAACACGGCGTTGTTCGCGCCGTGGACGCTCGCCAGGGGGTGCGACCGGTCGACGAGAGCGGGGTAGACGCGGACGGAGATCGACTCCGAGCCGTCGGCGGCCGTCAGGCGCTCGCACACCGCGAGCAGCTTGATGACGTAGCCGGCGTGACGCGCGGACTCGATCATCGCGGCATCGACCGAGGTGATGCCCTCGCGGTGCACGGCATCCAGGGGGACCGTGGTGTGGAAGGCGAGGCTGGCGAGGATCGCGGCCTTCTGCGCGGCGTCGTAGCCCTCGACGTCGGCGGTCGGGTCGGCCTCGGCGTATCCGAGCTCCTGGGCCTGGGCCAGCACGTCGGCGAAGTCCGCGCCCTCGGTGTCCATGCGGTCGAGGATGTAGTTCGTGGTGCCGTTGACGATGCCCATGATCCGCACGACGCGGTCGCCGGCGAGCGAGTCGCGCAGCGGTCGGATGATCGGGATGGCACCCGCGGCGGCGGCCTCGTAGTAGACCTCGGCGCCGACCTGATCGGCGGCCTCGAACACCTCGGAGCCGTGGGTCGCGAGCAGCGCCTTGTTCGCGGTGACGACGTCGGCGCCCGAGGCGATCGCGTGCAGCACCTGCGTGCGGGCGGGCTCGATGCCGCCCATGAGCTCGATGACGATGTCGGAGCCGACGATGAGCGTCTCGGCATCCGTCGTGAAGAGCTCGCGCGGCAGGTCGACGTCGCGCTTGGCGTCGAGGTCGCGCACGGCGATGCCGGCGAGCTCGAGCGTGGCGCCCGCGCGGTCGGCGAGCTCATCGCCGTGCTTGAGAAGCAGGTCGGCGACCTGCGAGCCGACGGCGCCGGCGCCGAGGAGCGCCACGCGGAGCGTGCGGTATTCGGTCATTCGGTGTCTCCGTGGGGTGTTGCGGTCGGGGCGGATGCCGGAATGCCGGCGTCGCGGGAGAGCAGATCGTCCACGGTCTCGCCGCGGACGATGACGCGAGCCTGCCCGTCGCGGACCGCGACGACGGGCGGACGCGGCGTGTAGTTGTAGTTGCTCGCCAGCGAGAAGCAGTAAGCGCCGGTCGCGGGCACCGCGAGCAGGTCGCCGGGGGTGACGTCGGCCGGAAGGTATTCGGCATCCACGACGATGTCGCCCGACTCGCAGTGGTGCCCGACGACGCGCGAGAGCACCGGGGTCTCGGGGCTCGTGCGAGAGACGAGGCGCGCCGAGAAGTCGGCACCGTAGAGGGCCGGGCGCGCGTTGTCGCTCATTCCGCCGTCGACGCTGACGTAGGTGCGCTCGAGGTTCTCGGCCGCGGTGACGGTCTTCACCGTCCCCACCTCGTAGAGCGTGACGCCGGCCTGACCGACGATGACACGGCCGGGCTCGGTGGCGACGTCGGGCATAGGGATGCCGCGCACCGCGCACTCGTCGGCGATGGCATCCAGGATGCCGTCGGCGATCTCCTCGATGGGCTTCGGGTCGTCGACCGAGGTGTAGGAGATGCCGAAGCCGCCCCCGACGTTGAGCAGGGGGATCTCTCCCCCGGCCAGCAGATCGGCGTGCAGGTCGACCAGACGCGCGGCCGACTCGCGGAAGCCCGAGGAATCGAAGATCTGCGAGCCGATGTGGGCGTGCAGGCCCACGAAGCGCAGGCTCGGCAGTTCGCGGATGCGCGCGACGGCCTCTGCCGCGCCCTCGAGCGAGAAGCCGAACTTCTGGTCTTCGTGCGCCGTTGCGAGGAAGGCGTGGGTCTCGGCGTGCACGCCGGTGCGAACGCGCACGAGCACGGACTGCACGGCGCTGCGGCGCTCGGCGATCGCGGCGAGCCGCTCGATCTCGATGGGACTGTCGACGACCACCGACCCGATGCCGACCTCGACCGCGCGTTCGAGCTCGCGGACGCTCTTGTTGTTGCCGTGGAACCCCAGCCGCTCGGGGTCCGCGCCGCCTGCGAGGGCCACCTCGAGCTCGCCGAGGGTGCAGACGTCGACCGCGAGGCCCTCCTCGACGACCCAGCGCACGACCTCGGTCGACAGGAACGCCTTGCCCGCGTAGTACACCCGTGCCCGGATGCCGTGACGCGTCGCCGCCGAGTCGAACGCTTCGCGGGCGCGACGGGCGTGAGCGCGCACCTCGTCCTCGTCGAGGATGTACAGCGGGGTGCCGAAGCGGTCGCGCAGGTCGAAGACCGAAACGCCACCGATCTCGACGGAGCCATCGGCGACACGATGCGCGGACGACGGCCAGACAGGGGCGACGAGCTCGTTCGCTTCGGCCGGGGCGATGAGCCACTCGGGCACGAGCGCGGAGTGCGAGGCGGACACGGAGGAACCAATCGGATTTTGCGGCGACGCGACGGCCGCGGATCACGGCTGCTGCCCCCGCGGCGAGTCACGCGACGGACAGTCCTTGCAGTCTAGAGCACGGCATATGCCCCAACCCTTACCGGCTCCCGACGTGCCGTCCTCGCGTACAAGAAGGTGCCCATCGATACCTGTCGCCTTTCCGGAAGGGATTCGTTGGGCATGGGAAAGGTGATGCCGCGGGAAGCGCTCGAAACGCCCCCCGCGGCATAGGATCAGATGATTCCCCGCCTCAGCTGGTGACGAGGTAGGCGCGTTGACTGTCGTAGGCAGCGTAGGTCTGCTCACTCGCCGCCGTCGCAGGACGAGAGAGCGTGATGCTGCCGGGCGTGCTCACG
>JARBUN010000053.1 GCA_029239635.1 Microbacterium sp.
CGCGGTCGGAACGGCGGTGGCCATCGTGTCCGCGGGACTCCGACGGCGCCCCGCGAGAGACTGACCCCATGGATGCCGAAAACACCCGCCGTCTCGGAAGCGACGCCGCCGAACGGATCAGTGCGGGTTGCTACGGCGCGCTGGTCTCGGCATCCACTCTCATCGGTCTCGGCGACGCCGATCTGAGCGACGTGATCCTCGTCGTCGCGCTGACGAGCCTGGTGTATTTCGCGACCCACGTGTTCGCGTACTCGCTCGGCGATGTGTCGTCGAAACGACCGTGGACGATCGTCCGCCACCACCTCGCGGTGAGCGCGCCGATGGTGTCGGTCACCTTCCTGCCGCTCCTCGTCGTCGTGGCGCTCGTCGCGACGGGCGTCGACCTGCCGACCGCGCTGCTCTGGGGCGTCGGCGTCGCGATGGCCTACTTGGTCGCCGTGGCGACGATCGGCGCCCGCCTGCGGGGCTACTCCCCGATCGTCGTGATCCTCACCGCCGTCGGCGCCGCGATCATCGCGGGGCTGCTGATCGTGGCGAAGCTGCTGCTGCACTGATCGGGTGTCGACGGCGCCGCACGGTCACACCGGCGTCGTCGTGTGGTCCCCGTGCCGGTGCACGATGCGCCAGGCCCCGGCCTCGCGGCGCCAGACGTGGGTGACACGGACGACGAACGCGCGCGGCTCGGCGCCGTCCACCGACAGCACGCCGCTCTCGCGTCCCGCGGTCATCGCCCAGTCGTCGCCGACCAGCACGCGATCGTACTCGGGCACGAGGGTGCCGCCGCGGAAGCGTCGCGCCACGACCTCGAGCGTCGCCCGCACGTCGGCCGCAGTCGTCGCGTGCGTGCCGAATCCGCCCATGAGGGTGGCATCGTCCGTGCGGGTCCACAGCGCCGCGAAGGGTCGAGGGTCGCCGTGGCCCATGGCATCCAGAGCCTTCGCGAGGTCGAGGAGTGCGTCGTCGAACGTCATGGAGACATCGTCGCGCACTCGCGCCGCACAGTCCTGTCGCGCGAGATGTCGGTGGGCCGTGACAGGGTGGATGTTCGTGAGCCCCCACTCCCCTTCACCCCGCCTGACCGTCGTCGGCGCGATCAACGTCGACCTCACCGCCCGCGTCGAGCGCGCCCCGTCCGCCGGGGAGACGGTCGCCGACGGGGTCCTCCAGCGCGGGCCGGGCGGGAAAGGCGCGAATCAAGCCGTCGCCGCCGCCCGCCTCGGCGCCGAGGTGCGCATGGTCGGGGCCGTGGGCGATGACCTCGACGGGCGCGGCATCCGGGATCAGATGGCCTCGCTGGGCATCGACGCCTCCGGCGTCCAGACCACGGAACCGGCCACGGGAACCGCGCTGATCGTCGTCGACGCCACGGGCGAGAACTCGATCGTCGTGTGCGCGGGCGCGAACGCGGCGATCGACGCGGACGCGCTCGGCATCGAGCCCGGCGCCGCGGTGCTGATGCAGCTGGAGGTCTCGGATGCCGTCGTCTCGGCCGCCGCGAGAGCCGCGGGGTACCTCGCGCTGAACGCCGCCCCCGCGCGTCGCCTGCCCGCGGGCGTCCTCGAGCGCTGCAACCTCGTCATCGTGAACGAGACCGAGTACGCACAACTCCCCGAGGTGCACGACGCCGCCCTCCTGTGCGTGACGCTCGGCGCCGAGGGCGCCCGCCTGTACCGGCACGGCGAGCTCGTCGCCTCGGCCGCGGGAGTGCCGACCACCGTCCGCAACACCGTCGGCGCCGGAGACGCGTTCTGCGCCGCGCTCGTGTGCGGACTCCTGCGCGGCGACGCCGAGACCGAGGCTCTCGCCCGCGCCTGCGCGGTGGGGGCCGCGGCCGTCGCCGACGACGCCTCGCAACCCGCGCTCGAACCGCTCGACACGTACGGAGCATCCGCATGACCCGCCGCCCGATCCTCGTCGACTGCGACACCGGCATCGACGACGCCCTCGCCCTCGCGTATCTGCTGGCCGAGCCGACCGTCGAGATCGTCGGTGTCACGACGGTGTCCGGGAACACGGATGCCGCCCGCGCGGCCGCCAACACCCTGTCGCTGTTCGAGCTGGCCGGGGTCGACGACATCCCTGTCGCGGTCGGCGCGCACGACTTCCGCGGGCGCGCGTACGCCGGCGGGGCGCCGCACGTCCACGGGGAGGACGGGGTCGGCGGCATCGCGCTGACGGCGGCCGCCCGCGCCCACGACGCCCGCGCGGCCGTCGAGCTCATCGATCACCTGGCCCAGCGGCATCCGGATCTGACCGTGCTCGCCCTCGGACCGCTCACGAACCTCGCCGCGTACGCCGAGACCCCCGGAGCGACGGCGTTCGACCGGCTCATCGTCATGGGCGGCGCATTCGCGCACTCGGGCAATGTCACCGCCTGGGCCGAGGCCAACATCCACAACGACCCCGAGGCCGCCGCCGTCGTGTTCGCGCAGGACTGGGACATCACCGCCGTCCCCCTCGACGTGACGATGACCCAGACCCTGGATGCCACCGACCTCGTGCGCCTCGACGCGATCCCCGGCGCTCTGCCCCAGGCTCTGGCCGCGATGCTCCCGGCGTACCTCGACTTCTACGAGGGCCGGGTCTTCCCCGACCGCCGCTGCGCGCTGCACGACCCGCTCGCCGCGATGGTCGCCGCGGGCGCGCTGCGCGGGGTCAGCGTCGCGCGCGGCCGCATCGACGTGCGCCTCGAACGCGGCGAGCGCGGGCGGACCGTGTCGTCGCACGCGTCCGGGACCCAGCGCTGGGTGCGCGGCATGGAGGGGTCCGCGGTCGAGCTGCTGCTGGACCGGCTCGAGGGGAGGGTGTGGCCGGGGTGAGCGAGAGCGGCGTCTACCGACGCTCCGCGGGACGCGTTGCACGCGCGCTCGCCCAGCGCGCCAGGTCCACGACCAGGGACCGCACGGCGGGGCTGTCGTACGCCTCGACGTCGTGGCCCAGGGCCGAGTACGCGGACCGCCCCGCGTCACCCTCGCGAACCCAGACCACCGCGTGCGGCTCACCCGCGTGATCCTGGCGGTACAACACTCGCGTGTCGTCGGCGACGCGGAGCCACGAGTACGCCTCGTCCACGGTGTCGATGACGACGGGCAGGTCCGCCGACGCGGTCTCCGTGCGCTGCAGGCGCAGCGGCCCCCGCTCCGGGTGCATCGTGCGACCCCGCACCCACCGGCCGCCGAGTCGCATCTCCCAGAGGTCGTCCTCGGGCAGGAGCGTCGACGCCACGTGCAGCGCGAGCAGCCCCCCGGTGTGCTCCTCGATCACCGCGCGGAGGTCTCCGTCGCGCGGATGCGCCTGCGGCCCGCCGCCGGCGTTGACGATCAGCAGATCGGCCCCCCTCGCCCGCTCGGCGAGATCGTCGACACGCAGCACCGTGTCCACCGAGAACCCCTCGCCGCGGAGGGTGTCGGCGACCGCCGCGCTGGTCTCGAGGAACGGATGCCAGGGGTCGGCGTAGTCGCCACCGCCCGAGAACAGGACCGCGCGGCTCATGCGGGTGCCGCCGTGGACCCGCGCAGGATCAGGCGCGGTTCCACGTGGAGCTGCAGCGGCGGCTCAGCGCTCGGCTCGGAGACGAGGTCGATGAGCATCCGCGCGGCGAGCGCGCCGACGCGGCGTCGGTCGGGTGCCACCGCAGCGATCGGCGGGTCCGCGTGGGCGGAGACGTCGTCGTCGTAGGCGATGATCGACAGCTGCTGCGGCACGCTGATCCCGCGCGCCCGCGCGTTCTGCAGGAGACCGAAGAGCGAGTTCTCGTCACCGTGGCAGAACAGCGCCGTGGCGCCGGTGCGCTCCACGGCATCCATGACGACATCCGCCCCTCCGCGTTCCCAGCGGGGTCCGGCCCCGAGTTCTGCCGGCCCCAGGATGCCGCTTCCTTCCGCGATCCCGAGCCGGTCGAGCGCGTCCCTCCAGCCGAGGCGGACGAACTCCGAGCTCTGCGAGCTGCCGCGACTGACCATGAGGACGCGGCGATGACCGAGGGACGTGAGGTGCCGCACGGCGGAGAGCGCGCCGCGCTCGTGCGCGGTGCGCACCGACGACACCATCCCCAGGCCTCCGCCGGGGAGCTCACGCTCCACGAACACCACCGGAACGCTCAGGCTCTCGAGCTTCTCCAGGAACGCGGGGGGAGCCTGCCGCTCCGAGACGGTGGGCACCCACAGCAGTCCCGAGACACCGCCGGCCACCAGTTCGTCGATGAGGCGGTACTCCTCTTCGAGGTCGTACTCGGAGATCGCGAGACGCATCTCTCCACCCGACGCGAGGACGTCGTTCACCCCTTCGACGACGTACCGGTAGTAGTAGGACGTCGGTACGACCACACCGATGGTGCCCGCGAAGGTGATGTCGGGACCGGCCGAGGACTCGGAGCGCAGAACGGCACCGCCTCGGACCTTGTCGAGCACCTGCTCGGCCACCAGCGAGTCCAGGTCGCGGCGCACGGTCACGTGCGAGACGCCGAGATCACTGACGAGCGAGGTGATGCTGACCGCTCCGTCCTGTTGCGCGCGACTGAGAATCCGCGCACGTCGTTCCGCAGCGAGCATCGAGGCCTCCCTTGCCTGTGTTCGACGGTCTCATCCTAATCAACTGATCTCTTTTGATCCAGCATGAGAATTTCTGCCTCTTTTTCGGTCTTTATGTTTCTGTTCCTTGCCATATCTTTCTCTTCGTGACCATACTGACGGGTCGCTGGCAACGACGCCGCGATGACTCGAAGGAGACGTCATGATTCGACGACGAACGACCCTCTGGATCGGCGGTGCGACGAGCGTCGCCCTCGCCGCGGGAGGGGTGATCACCGCGGTACCGGCGTTCGCGGCGACGGTGGAGCAGGTGGCCGTGAGCCAAGCCGGTTACAGCGCATCCGGCCTCAAAGTGGGGTCGGTCGTCGTGGACGGCGCGCTCTCCCCCGGCACGTCGTGCCGGATCCTGCAGGGGACGACGGTCGCGGTGCCCTCGTGCGCGCTCACCGACGCCGGGACGGTCTGGGGCGACCATGTGTACACCGTGGACTTCTCCGACCTCGCGACCCTCGGTGAGGACTACGTGCTCGAGGTCGACGGCGTCGCCTCGCCCCACTTCGGGATCCGCGACAACGTGTGGGCGGGCTACCTCGACGAGATGACGGCGTTCTACCGCCTGCAGCGCTCCGGGGTCGCCACCGCCGACGTCTACCCGGACGGCTACAGCAGCATCGCCCCCTCCGCCAAGATCTTCCACGGACCCGGTCACCTCGACGACGCCGCGTCCGAGGACGGCACCGTCCACTACGACCTCACGGGCGGCTGGTACGACGCCGGCGATTACGGCATCTACGGCGGGAACCAGTGGGTCGGCGGCAACATCGCCATCAGCTACCTCCGCTACGGCGACACCCCGGCGGTCGCCTTCGACAACGACGCCAACGGCGTGCCCGACCTCGTCGACGAGGCGCGTTTCGGCAGCGAATACCTCCTGCGGATGTGGGATGCCTTCGACGGGGCGTTCTGGGACATCAAGGGCAGCGGCGGCTTTCAGCATCCCGACAAGCACACCGACGGCGTCGTGGGCACGAAGGACGACCGACGGATCTCCGGCTACGGCGTCGGCGGTTCCGCCAAGGCCGCGGGGACCCTCGCCGCGACGGCGCGCGCCGTGGACAAGGCCCTCGGGGACGGCGCGATCCCGGCCGCCGACGTCGCCGAGTGGCAGGCGTTCTCGGCGCAGGCCCGCGCGGGTGCGGAAGGCTTCTACGCCTACGCCGACGCACACCGGACGGACCCGCTCGGCGGGTACTCGACCACGCGCGGAGGAATCGACAACTCGCTGCTGTTCGCCGAGGTGGAGCTCCACCTGCTGACCGGCGACACCGCGTATCGGGATGCCGCGGAGAGCACCATCGCGGTCGCGGACTTCACCATCCTGTCCAACACGAACTACTGGGACCTCGCGCCCCTCTCGATGGCGGAGCTGTACCCCGTGGCGACACCCACGGCGCAGGGCCAGATCCACACGTACCTCGAGAAGCAGCTGGACTATTTCCTCTCCAGCACCGACGACACGCCCTACGGCGTCGTCAACCAGTTCAAGAACTTCGGGGTCAACGAACCGCACGTCTCGTACGTCGCCGATGCGCTGCGCTACTACGAGCTGTTCGGCGACGAGCGCGCCCTGAAGGCGGTCCAGCGGGGACTGTACTGGGTGTTCGGGAACAACCCCTGGGGCACGAGTTGGGTGTCCGGCGTGGGCGAGAAGAGCGTGAAGTTCCTGCACACCCGCCTCGACGAGGACGCCCAGAATCAAGCGGGCACGGGAGTCGTCGTCCCGGGCGCGCTGGTCAGCGGCCCGAACGCCCGCGACCCGCTGGACGTCCGCAGCGCCAGCCCGTGGTACGTCGACCGCCCGGTGTGGCAGGACAGCGGGCAGCAGTGGCGCTACAACGAGTACAGCGTCAGCATCGAGGCGGGACTCTTCTCGGCGCTGTTCGGCCTCACCGCCGTCGGGGATGCGCCCTGGTCCGCGGGGGCCGCGCCGGCGGCGCTGAACGTAACCTCGCCGCGCATCGGCGACGAGGTCACGGGAGACGTCACCGTCTTCGCCGAGAGCGATCTCGGCTCCCCCGCGCTCGGACCGAGCTGGTCCCCCATGACCGTGTCGGGAGGCGTCGCGACCGGTGTCCTCAACGTCGACAGCTCCGCCCCGTTCACGAACGCGCGGGTGGACGTCCGCGGCACGCAGACCGACGGGTCGCAGGTGTACTCGTCGACGCACTACACGGTGGCACCTCCCCTCCCCACGCCGCAGAGCCCATTGCTGTACGACGGGTTCGGCAAGGACGGGCTGTTCGGAGTCCAGGGCTACACGTGGGCGAACTGGTACAACAACCACGCCGGCGTGGGGTCCGTGACCAACACCACGGTCGACGGACGGACGGTCGGGCGGTTCTTCCAGAACCCCGCGACAGCGGCATCCCAGGCGAAGTTCCAGCCGTGGCACCACGCCGCGGACGCCGGCGGCTACCGCTACCTGAGCGTCACGATGCGCTCGCCCTCGCCGAACCTGCGCTTGCGGATCGAGGTGTCCGACGCGGACTCGAACCACCGCGTCACGGGGAACGCGCCCATCGCCGTGTCGAACACGTGGAACACGTACTCGTTCGACCTCGCGGCCTTCCCCGGCCTCGACCGCTCGCAGGCGAAGATCGTCTTCTGGCTGCAGCAGACGGCCGACACCGACGGCGAGCTGTTCGTCGACGACGTGAGCTTCACCAACCAGGCGTCGGGCACACCCCCGACCCTCACGGCGATCTCGCACACGGGCGGGCCTCTCACCACCGACGACGACGTGACCGTGCAGGCGACGTACACGGATGCCGACGGGCAGGCGCCGCACAAGGTCCAGCTCGTGCTGGACGGCGTGGTGCACGACATGGCGCCGGTGGATCCCTCCGACACGGTCGTGACCGACGGGGTGGTCTACGCCGTCACCGGGCCGTGGGTGAAGGGGGTGCACAGCTACGTCGTGCGCACCACCGACACCACATCGGCCGTGGTGACCTCCGCGACGACGACGGGCGTCGTCGTCCAGTGAGCGCGAGAAGCGGGGGTGGGCTCCGGCTCACCCCCGCTTCTCGCGGTGCGTCAGGCTGAGAGGCCGAGCATCGACCGATCGACGACGTTCGCCGGCGCTGCACCCCGGACCAGGGCCTCCAGCCCGTCCAGTGCCGAGTCGGTGAGTCGCAGCGTCTCGGCGTGCATCGCCCCGGCGATGTGCGGGGTCAAGACCACCCCGGGCGCGCCGAAGAGCGGGGAGTCGGCGGGTAACGGCTCGGGGTCCGTGACATCCAGGACGGCCCGCAGCAGTCCGCTCCGGCACCGCTCCAGCAGGGCCTCGGTGTCGACGAGCGACCCGCGGGCCGTGTTGATCAGCACCGCGTTCGGACGCATGGACGCGATCCGGCGCGCGTTCAGCAAGCGATGGGTGGAGGGGAGCTCCGGGGCATGGATCGACACGATGTCGCTTCCCGCCATCAACGCGTCGAGTTCCACCAGGTCGGCGCCCGCTGCGCGCACCGCGTCGGGCGCGGCGTACGGATCCGCCACCAGCACCTCGAAGCCGAAGGGGGCGAGCAGAGCCGCGACGCGCCGACCGACGCGCGAGAAGCCGACGATGCCGACGACGCCGCCGAAGGTCGCCGACGGCGGGACCCCGTCACGCCAGACCCCGGCGACCTCTCGCGTGGACGCGTACCCCGCGATGTAGTCGGGAACGCGCTTCGCCTCCAACAGGATCATCGCGAGAGTGAACTCGGCGACGGGGATCGCATTCGCCTCCGCCGCGCTCGTGACGACGATGCCGCGCTCCCAGACGTCCTCCGAGAGGAGGTTCTTCACCGAGCCGCCGGTGTGCAGCACGCCGCGAAGGCGCGGGGCCGCGCGGAGCACCTCCGGCCCGAGGGGTGGAGCACCCCAGCCGGTGATGAGGTACTCCACCCGCGCGAGCCGCGCGAGCGCGCGGTGATCGAAGACATCGACACGCACCGGATCGACGAGCGTGACGAGCGACCGCAGGCGCGTCCAGCGCTCTTCGTCGAAGAGATCGGCGTGGGTGCGCGAGCCCATGACGAGAAGAGCGTGCGGGCGCTGTCGCGAAGTGTCGCCGTCGACGGTGTCAGCCATGAGCATGAGGCAACCACACCTCTCACAAGTGCACAAGTCTTAAACCTTTGTGTTTATGAGTTGAAAATATTTCTTGCGAACTGAACACGGCTGTGTTCATACTGGGCCCACGTGCACGACGAGGTGACGCACCACCTGTTCTTCGTCGGGCATTCGCGCGGCGGTCACCCGGCCGCCCCCGAACGGAGGAATCATGCAACAGCGCACACGCCGCGTCATCGCAGCCGCCGTCGTCGTGCCCGCCTTGGCGGTCATGGCCGGTTGCAGCGGCGGCAACGGAGCCGGCGACGCCGACAGCGGAGACGGGAAGGTCACGATCACCGTCATGGGCAAGCCCGCCGCGACCAACACCGCGGCGGTCGAGCTCTTCGAACGCCAGGTGTCGGAGTTCGAAGCCGCGAACCCGAACATCACCATCGAGGCATCCGATGTCCCGTGGGATGCCAAGACCTTCGCCACCCGCCTCGCCGGGGGCAGCGCACCCACCCTTCTGCGCGTGCCGCTGACCGAGCCCCCGGCCCTCATCGAACGAGGCCAGGTCGCCGACATCGCCTCGGTCGCCTCGAAGCTGGACAGCTTCACGGACCTCAACCCGCGCGTCATGCAGTTCCTCGAGCAGGGCGACGCCGTCTACGGCATCCCGGAGAAGAGCTACGCCTTCGGGCTCGTGTACAACCGCGACCTCTTCACACAGGCGGGTCTCGACCCCGACTCTCCCCCGCAGACGTGGGACGAGGTCCGCACCGCGGCGAAGAAGATCTCCGACGCCACCGGCAAGACCGGGTTCGGCGAGATCTCGACGAACAACAGCGGAGGCTGGCACCTCACCGGCTACGACTACACCTACGGCGGGAAGATGATCGACCAGGCCGCCGACGGCACCTGGACGGCGGCGTTCAACGACGACGCCTCCCGCGAGGTGCTGCAGATGTGGAAGGACATGCGCTGGACGGACGACTCGCTCGGCGACAACGTCCTCGGAAAGCAGGAGGACCTCGTCGCGGAGTTCACGGCGGGGAACGTCGGCATGTGGGTGACCGCACCGCCGGACGTGTACCCCAACTACATCGCGGCGGGCGGCAAGCCCGAGGCCTTCGGCGCGGGTCCCATGCCCCAGGGCGGAGCGAACGCCACGCTGGCCGGAGCCACCGTCCTCATGGTGAACGCGACGGCGACCGAAGCCGAGAAGGAGGCCGCGGTCAAGTGGATCGACTGGCGCGCCCTGCGACCCAACTACGACCTCGAGGTCGCGGCCGAGACCGCGAAGGCCTCGGCCGCCGACGGCCTGCCGGTCGGCGTCCCCGTCGCCCCGATCTTCACCGCTGAGGCCTACGCCGCCTACCGCGATGCGATCGCCGAGTACGTCAACGTCCCGGTGGAGAACTTCGCGCCCTACACCGCCTCGCTCGACAAGCTCGAGTACGTTCCCGAGCCGGCCGTCGCCTCGCAGGAGATCTACGCGGCCCTCGATCCGGTCGTCCAGTCGGTGTTGACGGATGAGAACGCCGACATCGATGCGCTGCTGAACGACGCGGAGCAGCGGGTCGACCAGATCCTGGCCCAGCACAAGTGATGACCGTCACCACCGACCGCCTGCGCGGCACGACGCCCGTTCGTGCCGCGCAGGCGGCTCGCCCCGGCCCGCCGCGTCGGCGCTCGCTGACGCGGCGGCGGTCGGCGATCGCCGGGCTCGTCTTCCTGCTCCCCACGTTCGTCGTCTTCGGCTACTTCGCGTGGTGGCCCATCATCCAGAGCGCGGCCCTCGCGTTCCAGCAGACCGATCTGGTCACCGCCCCGGAGTGGGTCGGGTGGAACAACTTCGAGGTGCTCTTCTCGGATCCGCTCCTCCCCCGCGCCGCGGTGAACACGCTGTGGTTCACCGTCATCTCCTTGGCGATCGGACTCCCCGTCCCGCTCGTGTGCGCGGTGCTCATCTCCGAGCTGCGCCGCGGCGGCACCGTCGCGCGCGTCCTCGCCTACCTTCCCGTCGTGATCCCGCCCGTGGTCTCGGTCCTGCTGTGGAAGGTCTTCTTCAACCCGGGAGAGTCTGGGGTGGTCAACAGTCTTCTCGGGCTCGTCGGCATCGATCCCCTGCCCTGGCTGCAGTCACCGGGCACCGCGATGCCGAGCCTGGTGATCGTGGCGACCTGGTCGGGCGCGGGCACCGCGATCCTCATCTACCTGGCGGCACTGACCGGCGTCAGCACCGAGCTCTACGAGGCGGCCGAACTCGACGGCGCCTCGGTGTGGCAGCGCATCGTGCACATCACGCTCCCGCAGATGCGCGGGGTGATCCTCGTGCTCCTCCTGCTGCAGATCATCGGCGCGATCCAGGTCTTCACCGAGCCGTACGTGATGACCGACGGAGGACCGGCCAACGCCACCGTGACGATCCTGCTGATGATCTACCGCTACGCGTTCCTCTTCGGCAACTACGGCGTCGCCACGGCTCTCAGCCTCCTTCTCGCCGTGGTCCTCATCATCGTCTCCGCGGTCTACCTGCGGCTCACCCGTTCCTGGAGCACCCGATGACCGCGACGACCGACACCCGCCCCTCGCGAGCCGCCGCGCAGCCGCGCGAACGCGGCATCCTGTCCCCCTTCGACTGGCGCCGACCGCGCATCCTCGTCGGGTGGCGTGCGATGCACATCGTTCTGCTGATCGGGCTCGTGGCCCTCGGGGCGGTTCCGCTCCTGTGGATGCTGCGCGCGGCGATCTCGTCGACCACGGATCTCCTGCAGCATCCCCTCAGCCTCGTTCCCAGCCCCGCGAAGTGGGAGAACATCCCCGACGCGTGGAATCTGCTGTCGATCGGGCAGTACCTCGGCAACACGGTCGTGCTCGTGGGGGGATCGTGGATCGTCCAGCTCCTCGTCTCGGCGACGGCCGGGTTCGCGCTCGCGGTCATCCGGCCCTGGTACGGACGAATCGTCTACGGGGCGATCCTGCTGACGCTCTTCGTCCCCGGCACCGTGACGCTGATCGCGCTGTACCTCACGGTGCTCGATCTCCCCCTGCTGCACCTCAGCCTCACCGACACCCCCTGGGCCGTGTGGCTCCCGGCGGGAGCGAACGCCTTCACGATCCTGCTGGTGAAGCAGTTCTTCGAAGACATCCCCCGCGACCTGTTCGAGGCGGCTCAGCTCGATGGAGCGGGGTGGTTCACCATCTTCTGGCGCATCGTGCTGCCCATGTCGCGGCCGATCCTCGCGGTGGTCTCCCTGCTGTCGATCATGACGGCCTGGAAGGAGTTCCTCTGGCCGCTCATCGTGCTGACCGACCCCGAGAAACAGCCGCTCGCCGTCGCCCTCCCGCGTCTCGCGCAAGCGACCGACCCGGCCTACCTCATCGCCGGTCTGTTGATCGCCAGCATCCCGCCCATCCTCATCTTCCTGATCTTCCAGCGTTCCATCGTCAAGGGGATCGGCTTCACCGGCCTGAAAGGCTGACCGTGACCCCGGACTACCGCCATCCTCGTCTGTCCCCGAAAGAACGCACCGCCGACCTGCTGCCGCGCCTGTCTCTCGAAGAGAAGGTGGGCTTGATGTTCCACACGGTCATCGAGTCCGGCGAGAACGGCACGCTCGTCGAGGCGACCGGTGCCCTCAGCAAGTCGCCCACGAGCACCGTCGTCCTCGACAAGCGGATGAACCACTTCAACGTGCACGGTCTGGGAACGCCGCGCGAGGCCGCACGCTGGGCCAACGCCCTCCAAACCCTCGCGACGCAGACCGAGCACGGCATCCCCGTCACGATCAGCACCGATCCGCGGCACGCGTTCACCGAGAACGCCGGCGCGTCGTTCGCCGCTCGGGGCTTCTCGCAGTGGCCGGAGCCGCTGGGATTGGCCGCCCTCGATGACGCCGACATCCTCGAGCACGCGCACATCGCCCGCGCGGAGTACCTGGCCGTCGGCATCCGGATGGCCCTGCACCCCCAGGTCGACCTCGCGAGCGACGCCCGCTGGGGCCGGCAGTTCCAGACCTTCGGAGCGGATGCCGAGCGCACCACCCGTGCGATGCTCACCTACCTGCGCGGGTTCCAGGGCGATGAGCTCGGCCCGACGTCCGTGGCGTGCGTGACCAAGCACTTCCCCGGCGCGGGCCCGCAGCAGGGCGGGGAGGACGCGCACTTCCCGTACGGGCGCGAACAGGTCTACCCCGGAGGGCGCTTCGCCGAGCATCTCGGGCCGTTCGCCGCCGCGATCGCGGCCGGGACGGCCGGGCTGATGCCCTACTACGGCATGCCCGTGGGTCTCGAGCTCGACGGAGAGCCGGTCGAGGAGGTCGGTTTCGCCTTCAACCGTCGCATCGTGACCCGGCTCCTGCGCGAGTCGCTCGGCTTCGACGGGGTCGTCGTCACCGATTGGGAGCTGATCCACGACAATGTGGCGCAGGGGCAGGTCCTTCCGGCCAAGGCCTGGGGCGTGGAGCACCTGTCGCCCGCGGAGCGGATCCTCAAGGTCCTCGACGCCGGCTGCGACCAGTTCGGCGGCGAGGAATGCACCGACCTCCTGCTCGATCTCGTCCGCACGGGCCATGTCGCCGAAGAGCGGATCGACCGGTCCGCGTTCCGCCTGCTCGAGCTCAAGTTCCGGCTCGGCCTGTTCGACGACCCCTTCGTGGACGAAGACGCGGCGGCCGAGATCGTCGGGTGCGCCGCTCACCGAGAGGCGGGGTTCCGCGCCCAGGCGGCCTCGGTCATCGTCCTGGCGGACGACGGGCTCCTGCCCCTCGCTGCGGCACCCGACCGACGCGTCTACGTCGAGGGCATGTCGGCCGAGGCCGCCCGCGCGTGGGGAACCGTCGTCGCGCGTCCCGAAGACGCCGACGTCGCGGTCGTGCGCCTGCCCGCGCCCTACGACCCGCGCGACGACCTCCTCTTCGAGTCCCTCTTCCACCAGGGCTCGCTGAACTACCGGCCGGGTCTGCTGGCACGCCTCGGCTCCCTCGCGAGAGCGACCCGCCTCATCGTCGACGCGAACCTGGAGCGACCGGCGATCCTGACGCCGCTCGTCGAGATCGCCGATACCGTCGTCGGCACGTGCGGGGTGAGCGACGAGGCGTTCGTCGCCGCGCTCTCCGGCCGCGTCGCCCCGCGTGGTCGACTCCCTTTCGAGATCCCCCGGTCCATGACCGCCGTCGAGAACTCCCCGGAGGACGTGCCGAACAGCACGGCTGATCCGCTGTTCCCTGCCGGCCACCGACTCGCGGTGGCCGTTCGATGAGTCGTCCCGTCGCCGACCGTCTCGACCGTTTCGTCCGCGAGACCCTGCGCCCCCTCCGGGTGGCGGCATCCACCCCGGTCGCCATCGCCGCATGGCCCGCCCCGGGCGAACCCGTGCCGTTCTCCGAGGCCCGGGGCCACGAGTTCCGCCCCTTCTCCGTCGGCGAGCGGTGGGGCACGCCGTGGAGCACGCTGTGGCTGCACGTCACCGGCGTCGTCCCGGACGACTGGGATGCCACCGACCCGCACCGCGTCGAACTGCTCGTCGACCTCGGGTTCGACGACCAGTCACCGGGCTTCCAAGCCGAGGCGCTCGCCTTCCGCCCGGACGGCTCGATCGTGAAGGGCGTGTCTCCCCGCAACGCGTGGGTCCCGGTGGACGGCGACGTCGACCTCTACCTCGAACTCGCCGCGAACCCCACGATCCCACCCGAGTCCCACTGGCGTTCCACGCCTCTCGGCGACGGTCCGCTGCCGGAATCCGCGCCGCTCTACGCGCTTCGCCGGCTCGAGATCGGCCTGATCGACGTGAGGGTCGAACAGCTGCTGCTCGACATCGAGGTGCTCGCCGGTCTCGCGGACCAGCTCCCGCCCGGCTCCCCGCGGGCCGCGCGCATCGGCTCGAGCCTCTCCGCGATGCTCGACGCCATCGACCCCGACGACGTGCGCGGATCGATCGACCGCGCGCGGGCGATCCTCGCGCCGGTCCTCGCCTCTCCCGCCCAGGCCAGCGCGCACACCGTCCTGGCGACCGGGCACGCGCACATCGATTCGGCCTGGCTCTGGCCGATCCGCGAGACGATCCGCAAGTGCGCGCGGACGTTCTCGAACGTGCTGGATCTGCTGGAGCGGCATCCGGATCTGCGGTTCGCCTGCTCCTCGGCCCAGCAGCTGGCGTGGATGGAGGAGCGTTATCCCGCGATCTTCGCGCGCATCGAGGACCAGGTGCGTGCCGGGCGGTTCGTCCCGGTGGGCGGACAGTGGGTGGAACCCGACACGAATCTGCCCGGTTCCGAGGCGACCGCGCGACAGCTCGTGGTCGGCAAGAGGTGGTTCCTGGAGAAGTTCGGCGTCGACACCACCGAGGTCTGGCTTCCCGATACCTTCGGGTACTCGGCATCCCTCCCCCAGCTCATCCGGCTGGCCGGTGCGGACTGGTTCATGACGCAGAAGATCTCGTGGAACCAGACCAACCGGATGCCGCACCACACCTTCTGGTGGGAGGGCATCGACGGCACGCGGGTCTTCACCCATTTCCCGCCCATCGAGACCTACAACGCCGAGCTCTCCCCCGCCGAACTGGCTCACGCCGAACGGACCTACACCGATCACGGCACGGGGGCACACCGCCAGGCGGATCTGGAGGGCTCGCCCCGCGTCGCGATGGGCTCTCCGCGCGACTTCTACGATCGCGCGCGCGACGAGAACCCCGCACTGCCGGTGTGGACGGGTGAGATGTACCTGGAGCTCCACCGCGGCACGCTCACCAGTCAGGTCAAGACCAAGCAGGGCAACCGCCGGACCGAGCGACTCCTGCACGAGACCGAGCTGTGGGCCGCGACCGCCGCCCTTTCCCGCGGTGTGCCCTATCCGTACGAGTTGCTGCGCCGCGCGTGGCGACAGACGCTCCTCCTGCAGTTCCACGACATCCTGCCGGGGAGCTCGATCGCCTGGGTGCATCGCGAAGCCGAGGAGGCGTACGCCGCTCTCGCCGTCGAGCTCGAGGAGGCGATCCGTGCGAGCCTGGCCGCACTGACGGGTCCCGGCTCGCGCTCCCTGACGTCCAACTCCGCCCCGCTCACGCTCGACGGCGTCGCCGCCGGTGCCGTCGCTCCCGCACCCTCGCCCCCTGTTCCCACGCAGCTCGCCGCGACCGCCGCCGGAGGCTGGGTGCTCTCCAACGCCGAGGTGCGCGCGGTCGTGGACGCCGATGGCCTGCTCGTCGAGCTGTCCGGCCCCTCGGGGCGTGATGCCCTCCCCTCCGGCGCTCGCGCCGGGCTCCTGCGCGTGCATCCCGACTACCCCGACAAATGGGACGCGTGGGACATCGACGCCCACTACCACGCTCGCGCGATCGACCTCGACCGCGCGGACACCATCGTGGCGTTCGTGACCGACGGCGGAGCCGGGGTGGTGTCGGCCACGCGCTCGGTGGGGGCGAGCAGGCTCACCCAGACCCTGCGCCTCGAACCCGGCGCGGCCGGGATCGACATCGAGGTGAGCATCGACTGGCGCGAGCGACACCGTCTTCTCCGGATGACCGTTCCTCTGGAGATCCACGCGGAGCAGACACGCGCCGAGATCCAGTTCGGCCACGTCACCCGGCCCACGCACACCAACACCTCCTGGGACGAAGCGCGGTTCGAGGTGGTGGCGCACCGGTGGATGCACGTCGCAGAATCCGCCTACGGCGTGGCGATCGCCAACGACTCCACGTACGGTCACTCCGTGGAGAGGAGCGTCTCCGCGAGCGGTGCCGTCGTGACGACCGTCGGACTGTCGATCCTCCGCGCACCGACCTTCCCCGATCCGCACGCCGACCAGGGGCACCACGAGATGCGCTTCCGCATCCGCCCGGAAGCGACGCTGACGGATGCCGCGGAGGAGGGCCACCGACTCGATCGCGCTCAGCGCGTCGTCCGGGGAGGCCGGGAGGTCGCCCCTCTCGTGTCCTCCTCGACCGACGGCATCCGGGTCACCGCGGTCAAGCTCGCCGAGGACGGCTCCGGGGATCTCATCGTCCGCCTGCACGAGGCCACGGGAGGCCGGCAGGACGCGCGGCTCACCTTCGGCATCCCG
>JARBUN010000054.1 GCA_029239635.1 Microbacterium sp.
CGACCGCCCCCTCGACGCCGGCGTGATGCTGCAGCGACTGCGCGAGGTCGAGAAGGAGCTCGGTCTCGCCCCCCAGGTCGCGAGAGCCGTCTCGGTGGGAACGGTCGGCCCCGCCAGCCCCGCGGAGTCCCGCGAGCTGACCAAGGTCCTCCCCCAGACCGCCACGATCCCCGACGCCCCGGCCGAGGACGTCGACAACGCGACGCGGTTGCGGGCCAAGACGCGCCGGCGCACCACCCGCGGTGTGTGGCTGCTGCTGCTCGTCCTGTTCCTCGCGGGAGGGTCCGCGGCGACCGGCTGGTGGTTCGGCTCCGGGCCCGGCTCGCTCGTCGAGGTACCCGACGTCTCGCAGCGGAGCTTCGCGGATGCCGAGAGCCTGCTGACCCAGAACCAGTTGCGCGCGCAGTCGCAAGACGTGAACGACCGCGAGATCCCCGCCGGGACGACCGTGGGCTCCGATCCGGCGGCGGGTTCCCGCCTCGACAAGGAGACCGTGGTGACGGTCTTCGTCTCCGCGGGACCGGCCACGCACCAGCTCCCGGAGCTCCAGGGCAAGAGCGTCGACGAGGTCCGCGGCATCCTCGAAGCCGCCTACGTGGGAGTGGGCGACGTCGCCCAGGAGTTCACCGACGCCGGCCCCGGCACCGTCCTGTCGGCATCCATCACTCCCCGCTCCGGCGGCGACGCGATCGACTGCACGGGCGGCTGCACGGTGTACGAGGGCGACGCCGCGTCGCTGACCGCATCGCTCGGACCGGTGCCGGACGTCGCGGGGCTCAAGACCGCGGACGCCGAGAGCACGCTGCAGGCGGTGAACCTCCGGACGACGACGAGCGAGGAGTACAGCAACTCCGTCGCCTCGGGCACCGTGATCGCGATCGGGGATCGCGACGGCGGCGGCAACTGGCGTCCCGGAGACACGGTCACGTGGGCATGTCGATCCGGGATGCCGTGACCGCGCTGGAGAACCTCGGCTTCGAGGTCAACGCCGGCATCGATGACGGCACGCTCCCCCTCGGGTTCAAGTACTGGGACATCTACAAGGTGCGGGCGAGCAACCCGAAAGCCGGAACCACGGCACCGCAGGGCAGCACGATCACGCTGACGCCCACGCTGTAGCGCCCGGGCTCCGGCCGGAACGTGTGCCCCGGCGCCGCCGGGCGAGCACCGCCGCGCGAACGACGATGCCCCCGACCACAACGGATCGGGGGCATCGAACGGTCGGTCGCGCCTCAGCGCTTCTCGAGCTCCTCGGCCACGAGGAATGCGAGCTCGAGGCTCTGACGGTGGTTCAGTCGCGGGTCGCAGAGGCTCTCGTAGCGGGTCGCGAGGGTGGCCTCGTCGATCTGCTCCGCGCCGCCGAGGCACTCGGTGACGTCGTCTCCGGTGAGCTCGACGTGGATGCCGCCGGGGTGCGTGCCCACGGCGCGGTGCGCCTCGAAGAATCCGCGCACCTCGTCGACGACGTCGTCGAAGCGACGCGTCTTGTACCCGGTCGGCGTCGTGATGCCGTTGCCGTGCATGGGGTCGGTGACCCAGAGCGGGGTGGCACCCGAGTCGCGGACGGCCTCGAGCAGCGGGGGCAGCGCGTCGCGGATCTTGCCGGCCCCCATGCGGGTGATGAACGTCAGGCGACCGGGCTCGCGCTCGGGGTCGAGCTTGTCGATGAGCGCCAGCGCCGTCTCGGCCGTGGTGGTCGGGCCGAGCTTGACGCCGATGGGGTTGCGGATCTTCGAGAAGTAATCGACGTGCGCGCCGTCGAGCTCGCGCGTGCGCTCACCGATCCACTGGAAGTGCGACGAGGTGTTGTACGGCAGGCCGGTGCGGGAGTCGATCCGCGTCATCGGACGCTCGTAGTCCATGAGCAGACCCTCGTGACCGGTGTAGAACTCGACGCGCGTGAGCTCGTCGAAGTCCGCGCCGGCGGCCTCCATGAACTTGATCGCGCGATCGATCTCGGTCGCCATGGACTCGTAGGCCTGGTTCGCGGGGGTGCTGGCGAAGCCCTTGTTCCAGCTGTGCACCTCGCGCAGGTCGGCGAAGCCGCCCTGCGTGAAGGCGCGGATGAGGTTCAGGGTCGACGCAGCCGTGTGGTAGCCCTTGAGCAGACGCGCGGGATCGGCCTTGCGGGACTCCTCGGTGAAGTCGTACCCGTTGACGATGTCGCCGCGGTAGGCGGGAAGGGTCACTCCCCCACGGGTCTCGACGTCGCTCGAACGGGGCTTGGCGAACTGGCCCGCCATGCGGCCCATCTTCACCACGGGCATCGACGCGCCATAGGTGAGGACGACGGCCATCTGAAGCACCGTCTTGATGCGGTTGCGGATCTGCTCGGCGGTCGCGCCGGCGAACGTCTCGGCGCAGTCACCGCCCTGCAGGAGGAACGCCTGACCAGCGGCGGCACGAGCGAGACGATCGCGCAGGATGTCGACCTCACCGGCGAAGACCAGCGGCGGGAGGGTCGCCAACTCTGCGGATGCCGCGGCCACCGCGCCCTCGTCATACCACTGCGGCTGCTGCTTGATGGGCAGGGAACGCCAGTGGTCGAGGTCGTGGAGCTGCTGATTCACCCCTGAAGTCTAGTGGCGCGACGCGGGCGCCTTCGCCGCCTGCGAGGTGGCCAGACGGTCCTTCACGGTCGAGGCGTAGACGTCCTCGTAGCGCTGCTCGCCGAGGCGCTGCAGCGCGACCATGATTTCGTCGGTGACCGACCGGAGGATGTAGCGATCGCCCTCCATCCCCTCGAAGCGGGAGAAGTCGAGAGGTTCGCCGACGACGATCCCCACCCGCCCGACGCGCGGCAGCCGCTGGCCGATCGGCATGACCGCGCCGGTGTCGACCATGACCACGGGGATCACCGGGACGCGCGCCTCGATGGCCATGCGCGCGATGCCCGTGCGGCCGCGGTACAGGGTGCCGTCGGGGCTGCGGGTGCCCTCGGGATAGATACCCAGCAGCTCCCCGCGACCGAGCACCCCGAGGCCGGTGTTGAGCGAGGCCTCCGAGGCCTTGCCCCCGGAGCGGTCGATCGGCAGCTGCCCGGTGGCGGTGAAGAAGAGGCGCGTGGCCCAGCCCTTCAGGCCCTTGCCGGTGAAGTAGTCGCTTTTCGCCAGGAACGCCATGCGGCGGTCGATCATGAGCGGGAGGAAGATCGAGTCGGAGAACGACAGGTGATTGCTGGCGAGGATGGCGGCGCCCTCGCGCGGGATGTTGCGCCGACCCACGAGCCACGGACGGAACACGGCCTTGATGACCGGGCCGATCACGACGTACTTCATGAGCCAGTAGAACATCGTCAGCGCTCCTTGCCCGCCAGATCCGCGACGCCGATGAGACCGGCGTCGTTGCCCAGTCGCGCGATCGTGAACTCGGCCACCGGACGTTCACCGTACCCCGGGAGCGAGGTCTCGTACGCGAGCTTCACCGGGACCAGCAGATCCGCACCCAGTTGGGCCACGCCTCCGCCGATGACGAAGAGCTCGGGGTCGAGCACGGCCTGGAACCCCCCGCATGCCTCGCCGAGCGCTGTGGCCACGCGGCGCAGGGCCTCCACCGCACCCGGATCGCCGGCGAGCACCAGGCGCGAGACGGCGGGGCCGGGGATCGCGCCCCTCTCGTCGCGGATCGCGGCGAGGGCGGCGCCGATGCCGCCTTCGTCGGCGATGGCGTTGGCTTCGCGCTGCAGAGCGCGGCCGGACGCGTACTGCTCGAGGCATCCGTTCTGCCCGCACCCGCAGGGGTGCCCGCCGCGCACGAACCGCATGTGGCCCAGTTCTGCGCCGATGCCGTGGCCGCCGCGGAAGAGCTCGCCGTCGGTGACGACGGCGCCGCCCACGCCCGTGCCCATGGTGAGCATCACCATGTCGCGAACGCCCTGTCCCGCGCCGAAGCGGTACTCGCCCCAGCCGGCGGCATTGGCGTCGTTCTCGATCGTGACGGGGGCGTGCAGGCGGTCTTCGAGCCGCGCGCGCAGGGGCTCGTTGCGCCAGTCGATGTTCGGGGCGTAGATGACCGTGCTGCGGTCCGAGCTGATGAACCCGGCGGCCGCGACGCCGATCGCGTGGATCTCGTGGGCCCGGCGCAGGTGATCGGCCATGTCGACGACGGCATCCACGAGGGCGGCCGGATCGATCGGGGTGTCCACGCGGAGCTTCTCGACGATGGTGCCGTCTTCGGCGACGACGCCCCCCGCGATCTTCGTGCCTCCGATGTCGATGCCGACGTTCTGCACCGTGCTCCCCTCCGGCTCGCCACCCGGCGCGGCCCGGAGCAGTCTAGCCACCCTCCGCGACCCGTGCGGGACGGGGCGCCTGCCGCGGCCGCACGGAGTCGTCCGGATAGACTCGACGGACCGATCGACATTTTTCCGGTACCGAAGGAGTTGCCGTGATCCAGTTCGACCTCCCCCCCATCGTCGAAGCCGACCCGGACGCCAACAGGCGCGACGTCACGGCTGCGGAATTCGAGCGGCAGGTGATCGCGCTGGCCAAGGGCTTCGTCGCGGCGGGCGTCCAGCCCGGCGAGAAGGTGGGCTTCATCGCCCGCACCACGTACGACTGGACGCTCGTCGACTTCGCGCTCTTCTATGCCGGGGCGATCATGGTTCCCGTCTACGAGACCAGCTCGCCGTCGCAGATCTCGTGGATCCTCTCGGACTCGGGTGCCATCGCGGTCGTGCTCGAGTCGCCGGAGCACGCCGAGCGCCTCGACGAGGTCCGCAGCGACCTCCCTCTCGTGCGCGAGGTGTGGCCGATGCACTCGGGCGCTCTGGACGTGCTCGTCGCGAACGGCACCCACATCACCGACGAGGAGATCGAGCGTCGTCGCCGTCTCGCGAAGGCGTCGGATGTCGCCACCCTCATCTACACCTCCGGATCGACCGGCCGCCCCAAGGGCTGCGTGCTGGTGCACAGCAACTTCGTCGAGCTGGCCCGCAACTCCGCCAAGGCGTTGCACGAGGTCGTGGAGACCCCGGGCGCCTCGACCCTGCTGTTCATCACGACCGCCCACGTGTTCGCGCGCTTCATCTCGCTGCTGAACGTGCACGCGGGCGTCAAGACCGGGCACCAGCCCGACACCAAGCAGCTGCTGCCCGCGCTCGGCACGTTCAAGCCGACGTTCCTGCTCGCCGTGCCGCGCGTGTTCGAGAAGGTCTACAACTCGGCCGAGCAGAAGGCCGAGGCCGGCGGCAAGGGCAAGATCTTCCGCGCCGCCCTGGCGCTGAAGGTCAAGTTCGCCCTGTTCGACAAGCTCGTGTATTCGAAGCTCCGGGATGCCATGGGCGGGCGCATCGTGTACGCCGTCTCGGGGTCCGCTCCCCTGGGTCCGCGCCTCGGTCACTTCTTCCGGAGCCTCGGCGTCGTGATCCTCGAGGGCTACGGCCTCACCGAGACGACGGCGCCGGCCACGGTGAACCTCGCCACGAAGTCGAAGATCGGCACCGTCGGTCCCGTACTCCCCGGTGTCGGCATCCGTCTCGCCGACGACGGCGAGATCCAGGTGCGCGGCATCAACGTGTTCCGCGAGTACTGGCAGAACCCGGAGGCCACGGCCGAGGCGTTCGACGGCGAGTGGTTCAAGACGGGCGACATCGGGGCGTTCGACAGCGACGGTTTCCTCGCGATCACCGGTCGCAAGAAGGAGATCATCGTCACGGCCGGCGGCAAGAACGTCGCCCCCGCCGCGCTCGAGGACCCGATCCGCGCCAACCCGATCGTCGGCCAGGTCGTGGTCGTCGGCGACCACAAGCCGTTCATCTCGGCGTTGGTGACGCTCGACCCCGAGATGCTGCCGACGTGGCTCGCGAACAACGGCCTCCCCGCCGACATGTCGCTGACGGACGCGGCCACGAACGAGAAGGTCCGGGCCGAGGTCCAGGGCGCGATCGACCGCGCCAACACGCGGGTGTCGCGCGCGGAATCGATCCGCAAGTTCACGATCCTCCCGACGGAGTGGACCGAGGCCAGCGGTCACCTGACGCCGAAGATGAGCATCAAGCGCAACGTCATCGTGAAGGACTACGCCGACGCGATCGAGGACATCTACGCGGTGCCGATCAACACCACGAACGTCTCGCTGCCCTGACGTGCGGTGACGAACGGCCCGGTTCCCCTTCGCGGGGCCGGGCCGTTTCGCTGCTCCGAGAACAGGCTCTGCGACGAGAACAGGGGGATCCGCGGCGAGGGGGCCTGTCCTCGCCGCGTCCCCTGTTGTCAGGGCGGGGCCGAGCCGGTCAGAACCAGTCGCTCTCGCGGATCAGACGCATCGCCTCGCGACGGGTCTCGGCGGGGAGACGGGACAGGTAGAGCATGCCGTCGAGGTGATCGGTCTCGTGCTGGAGGGCCTGGGCCAGGAGGCCCTCCCCCTCGAGCACGACCTCGTTCCCGTCGAGATCGATACCGACGACCTTCGCCCAGGGATACCGCGTCGCGTCGTGCCAGAGGCCCGGGACGGAGAGGCATCCCTCCCCCACGAGCTGCGGCTCGCCGCGCGTCTCGACCAGCACCGGATTCAGCACGTAGCCGATGTCACCGTCGATGTTGTAGCTGAAGGCACGCAGGCCCACGCCGATCTGCGGAGCCGCGACGCCGGCGCGTCCCGGGGGCGCGACGGTGTCGAGGAGGTCGCGGACCAGGGCGTGGATGCCGTCGTCGATCGTCTCGATCGGCGCGCTGGGCGCGCGAAGCACCGGGTCGCCGAAGAGGCGGATGGGCCGAACGGTCATGCCGCCGCCACCGGAGCGCGCAGGCCCTCGACGACCGCCGCCGCGAGCTGACGGGCGGCGAGACGGGTCTCGGGCGAGAGGTCGCGGAACGAGATGGCGCTTCCGGCCGCGATGCGCGGGTCGTAGGGCATCCGGATCACCGTCTGCACGCGCGTCCGGAAGTGCGCCTCGAGCTCGCTCTCGCGGACGAGCGGCGTGCCGGGTCGCGCGGAGTTGATCACCACGACGGCGGAACGCACACGGTCGGCGTATCCGTTGGTCTCGAGCCACGTGAGCGTCTCGGACGCCAGTCGGGCCTCGTCGACGGAGAGCCCCGCGACGACGACGAGGGAGTCGGCGCGCTCGAGCGTCGCCTCCATCACCGAGTGCACGATGCCCGTCCCGGTGTCGGTCAGCACGATCGAGTAGTAGTGCGCGGCGACGTCGGCCACCTGTCGGTAGTCGTCGTCGCTGAACGCCTCGGACACCCGCGGATCGGAGTCGGATGCCAAGACATCCAGGCGCGTGGCGTCGCGGGCCACGATCGAGGACACGTCGTGATAGCCGTCGACCTCGTCGTGCGCGCGCACGAGGTCGCGCACGGTCCGGCCGTTGGGGCGCCCCACGCGGTCGGCGAGCGTTCCGCGGTCGGGGTTGGCATCGACGGCGATGACACGGTCGTCGCGGGCGTCGGCGAGGGCCATGCCCAGGAGCGAGAGCGGCGATACGACGGTCGAGTTCTTTGCGCTGCCGCGCGCGTCGACCGTCACCGAGGTTGATCCGGCGGCCGGACATGGAGTAGACGAGCTGCTGCCAGAGGCCCTCCGGCTCGGGCCGCGCGACCTGCCGCGGGTCGAGCAGACGGTCGGCGGTGAGCAGGTCGGGGCTCTCTCGCGTGTCGTCGATCGCGCTCGACCGCTTCGAGGTGAGCGCGAGGTCGGGACCGGGGGTGCGCACCCGCTCGGCCGCGTGCGCGCGCCCCACGCGCGCCGCCTCGTCGGCCTGGTGCGCCCCGCGGCGCGTGAGGGGCACGGTGCCGATCGCGCCGGTCGCGGCCCGTTCGGCGCGGGTGCGCGGGATCGCACCCGTGGTCGTCGCGACGGCACCGGCGGGAACCGTGCCGGTGGTGGCGGGGACCGTCCCGGTGGTGGCGGGGACCGTCCCGGTGGTGGCGGGGACCGTGCCGGTCGAGGTCGCGACAGCACCGGTGGCCGAGGGAACCGCTCCGGTCGTCGTGGGGGTGCCGTCGGTCGGGGCACTCGCGGTCGGCGCGGCAGCGGGCTCCGCGGGCTCCACGTCGGCGTCTGCGGCGTCGGAGGACGCGATCTCGGCTCCGTGGGGCTCGTTCACGAATGTGGTCGCCTCGATCGCGTTCGACTCGTCGGCGCTCGACACGGGCTCGTGCGTTCGGTCGTGGCTCATGTCGGCCTCGTTCTGCTCCCGCTCGTCGTTCTCGGTGAGTTCGTCCGCGGCCCTGTCGGCCTCGACCGGAGTCGCCTCGTCGCCCGGGTGCTCGCCGCTCTCGGGCTCGGCGGCTTCCTGATCAGCGAGCTCGCGTCGGGCGAATTCGTCTTCGGCGAGGTCGTCGTCGAGGTCTTCCGCCGTGAAGTCCTCGGCGGCGGGGTCCGCGCGGGAGAGCTCGGCCTCCGCGATGTCCGCGTCGGCGGACTCGGCATCGACGTACTCCGCCTCGACGGACTCCGTCTCGACGGCGCCGGTGTGAGCGCTCTCGAGGTCGGCATCCACCGCGCCCGTGGACTCCGCGTCGGTGGACTGCGCAGGCTCGTCGCCCGTGTGGTCGTCGACCGGGCGCTCGTCGCCGTCGGGCTCGACGTCGGCGGGCTCGTCGTCTGCACGCTGGTCGTCTGCACGCAGGTCGTCCACGAGCTCGTCACCCACGAGCTCGTCACCCGCGCGTTCGTCATCGACGACGTCGTGCTGGGCATCAACGTCCTCGGCACGCTCGTCCTCGGCACGCTCGTCCTCGGCACGCTCATCCTCGGCACGATCGTCCTCAGCACGCACGTCCTGAGCACGCACGTCGTCCGCGGGCTCCCCGTCGAGGTCCTCCGGCTCGAACACGTCGGTCGACAGCACGAACGGCGTTACCGGCGCGGGGTCGAATCCGTCGGTCGACAGGATGATCCGGGGCTCCACGCGGTCCTCGTCGAAGCCGGCGACGACCAGATCGTCGCGCGACGAAGCCTCCGCGGCATCCTCGCTCTCCGGCTCGCCCTCGAACGCGTCACCGGATTCGCCCTCCGATTCTTCGACGATCTCGGCGTCGTGCACCTCCGGCTCGTCGTGCACCTCCCCGTCGGAGTCGGCATCGGCGTCGTCGTGGGGCTCGAGGATGATGTCGCCGGTCGGCAGGTGCTCGACGTGCACGTCGTCCTGCACCGTCGGCTGCGGGTCCGTCTGCGGTTCGGGCACGTAGGTGAGAGCGGGCGCACCGTTGCCCCCGTCCAGGGTGAACGGCTGGCCGATGGTCTCGAAGGAGCGGATCTCGGCCTCGTCGACCGGTACCTCGTCTTCGACCACATCGTCGTCGATGTCGTCGTCGTGCGAGGTCACGGGCAGGTCGACACTGACCTGCGCGATGTGCCCGCCGAGGATGGTGATGCTGGCTGTGTCGAGATTCCCGCTCTCGTCGAGCACGCCGTGCTCGGCGTTCTCGTCGGGGTTCGCGTCGATGCGGTCGGGGGTCACTGCAGTCTCCAAACGGGAAGAGGGCGCGAAAGCGCCCCCTCCCAGGTTACTGCGCGGGGCGGATTACCAGCAAAAGGTCTCCCGCTTCATCGCCGCCTCCATCTTCATCGCCTCGATGGATGCCACCGCCTGGCCGACCGTGACCCGGTCGCCCGGGGCGGCCTTGAGCGTCACGACGCCCGAGAACGGAGCCGCGACCTGACCGGGCTTGGAGGTATCGGCCTTCTCGGCCTGACGGGCCTCGACATCGATGGAACGGTCACGGACGAACACGGGGCGCAGCTGCCCGTTGAGGGTGGTCATGACCGTCCGCATGCCCTTGTCATCGGCCTCGCCCACCGCCTCGAGGCCCACGAAGAGCTGCACGCCGCGTTCGATCTCGACCGTGTGCTCGCCCCCCGCCCGCAGCCCGTAGAGGTAATCGGCCGTGTCCAGCACGCTGAGGTCGCCGTACGCCTCGCGGGTCTCCTCGAACGTCCGAGTCGGCCCCGGGAACAGCAGGCGGTTCAGGCGCGCGCGACGCTCGGCGGACTCCCCCGCCAGCGCCGTCGCGTCGTCGTCGCTCAGCGGCGTCACCCCGATCTTCGCGTCGCGTCCGGCCAGCACCTTCGAACGGAACGGCTCGGGCCAGCCGCCGGGCAGGTCTCCGAGCTCGCCCGCCATGAACGAGACGACCGAGTCGGGCACGTCGTATTTCTCGGGGTTCTGCTCGAAGTCGGCGGGGTCGGCCTTGACCGCCGCGAGGTGCAGGGCGAGATCGCCGACGACCTTCGACGAGGGCGTCACCTTCGGCACGCGACCGAGGATGCGGTTCGCCGCCGCGTACATGTCCTCGATGAGCTCGAAATCGTCGGCGAGCCCCAGGGCGATCGCCTGCTGGCGGAGGTTCGACAGCTGTCCGCCCGGGATCTCATGCCGGTACACCCGACCGGTGGGGCCGGCGAGACCGGACTCGAACGGGCGGTAGAGGTGGCGCACGGCCTCCCAGTACGGCTCGAGATCGCTCACGGCCGCCAGGTCGATGCCGGTGTCGCGCTCGGTGTGCGCGAGCGCGGCGACGAGGGCCGAGAGCGACGGCTGGCTCGTGGTGCCCGCCATGGGCGCGGCGGCCGCGTCGACGGCATCCGCCCCGGCCGCAGAGGCGGCCAGGAGCGTCGCCAGCTGCCCGCCCGCGGTGTCGTGCGTGTGCACGTGCACCGGAAGGTCGAATCTCTCGCGCACGGCCGAGACGAGCTTCGCCGCCGCCGCCGGGCGCAGCAGACCCGCCATGTCCTTGATCGCGAGCACGTGCGCGCCCGCGTCGACGATCTGCTCGGCGAGGCCGAGGTAGTAGTCGAGCGTGTAGAGGTCCTCCGCCGGGTCGAGCAGGTCGCCGGTGTAGCAGACCGCGACCTCCGCGACCGCGGTGCCCGTGTTCAACACGGCGTCGATCGCCGGCCGCATCTGCGCGACGTCGTTGAGGGCGTCGAAGATGCGGAAGATGTCGACCCCGGATGCCGCGGCCTCGGCGACGAAGGCATCCGTCACCCGGGTCGGGTACGGGGTGTAGCCCACGGTGTTGCGGCCGCGCAGAAGCATCTGGATCGCGACGTTGGGCAGGGCCTCGCGCAGAGCGTCGAGCCGTTCCCACGGGTCTTCGCCGAGGAAGCGGAGCGCGACGTCGTAGGTCGCCCCTCCCCACGCCTCGACCGACAGCAGGCCCGGCGTCATGCGGGCCACGTAGGGCGCCACGCGCACGAGGTCGCGGGTGCGGACACGGGTCGCGAGCAGCGACTGGTGCGCGTCGCGGAAGGTGGTCTCGGTCACGGCGAGGGCGGTCTGCTCGCGCAGGGCCTTCGCGAAGCCCGCGGGGCCGAGCTCGTGCAGGCGCTGACGCGATCCCGCGGGGGCCGGAGCGACGAGGTCGAGCACGGGGAGCTTGGCGCTCGGATCGACCGACAGCGGGTTCTCGCCGTGCGGACGGTTGACCGTGGTGTCGACGAGCCACGAGAGGATCTTCGTGCCGCGGTCCTTCGACTCGCGGCCCTTCAACAGCTCGGGGCGCTCATCGATGAACGACGTGCTGAGGTCGCCGGCGACGAAGGCCGGGTCGTCGAGCACCGCCTGCAGGAACGGGATGTTCGTCGAGACGCCGCGGATGCGGAACTCCGCCAGAGCGCGCCGCGCGCGGGCGACCGCCGCGGGGAAATCGCGCCCGCGGCACGACAGCTTCGACAGCATCGAGTCGAAGTGCGGGCTCACCTGCGAGCCCGCGGCGGTGGTGCCGCCGTCGAGGCGGATGCCGGCCCCACCGGGCGAGCGGTAGGTGGTGATCTTGCCGGTGTCGGGGCGGAAGCCCTGCGTGGGGTCCTCGGTCGTGATGCGGCACTGCAGCGCCGCGCCGCGCAGGTGGATGTCGTCCTGCTGCAGGTGCAGCTCGGCGAGGGTCGCTCCCGCGGCGATCCGCATCTGCGACTGCACGAGGTCGACGTCGGTGACCTCCTCGGTCACGGTGTGCTCGACCTGGATGCGGGGGTTCATCTCGATGAAGACGACCTCGCCCGCGCGCGGCCCCGCGGTCTCGAGGAGGAACTCGACCGTTCCGGCGTTCTGGTAGCCGATCGACCGCGCGAAGGCGACCGCGTAGCGGTGGAGGTCCGCGCGCACCGCGTCGTCGAGGTTCGGCGCCGGGGCGATCTCGATGACCTTCTGGTGGCGCCGCTGCACCGAGCAGTCGCGCTCGAACAGGTGGACCGTCTCGCCCGCGGCATCCGCGAGGATCTGCACCTCGACGTGACGCGGGCGCTGCACGGCCTGCTCGAGGAACATGCGGGGGTCGCCGAAGGCGCTCTGCGCCTCGCGCATCGCCTCCGCCAGCGCCGGGGCGAGCTCGCCGAGGTTCTCGACGCGACGCATGCCGCGCCCGCCGCCGCCGGCAACGGCCTTCGCGAAGAGCGGGAACCCGATCTCCTCCGCCTGCGCCAGCAGTGCGTCGATGTCGTCGGAGGCCGGGGTCGAGCGCAGGACCGGAACGCCCGCGGCGATCGCGTGCTCCTTGGCGGTGACCTTGTTGCCCGCCATCGACAGCACCTCGGCCGGCGGGCCGATGAAGGTGATGCCGTGCGCTTCGGCCTTCTCGGCGAGTTCCGGGTTCTCCGACAGGAAGCCGTACCCCGGGTAGATGGCATCCGCCCCGCACTCGCGCGCGACGCGGATGATCTCGTCGACGTCGAGGTACGCGCGCACCGGGTGCCCACGCTCGCCGATCTGGTACGCCTCATCGGCTTTCAGCCGGTGCAGCGACGCACGATCTTCGTACGGGTAGACGGCGACGGTGCGTGCACCGACCTCGTACGCGGCGCGAAACGCCCGGATGGCGATCTCTCCGCGATTGGCGACCAGGATCTTCGAGAACATGCGCACCTCACGTCAAGCTGGCGGAGCTGAATGTGCTCACAGCCTAGGGGACGGTAACGTGGACTCTCGTGCACGTACTCTCCGTCAGCTCTTTGAAAGGCGGGGTCGGCAAGACGACCGTGACGCTCGGGCTGGCATCCGCCGCCTTCGCTCGTGGCGTTCGCACTCTTGTCGTCGACCTCGACCCGCAGTCCGACGTGTCGACCGGCATGGACATCTCGGTGGCCGGCCGACTCAACATCGCCGATGTCTTGGCGAACCCGAAAGAGAAGGTCGTCCGTCAGGCCATCACGACCAGCGGGTGGGCCAAGGTCCACCCCGGCACGATCGATGTGCTCATCGGCAGCCCTTCCGCGATCAACTTCGACGGCCCGCACCCGAGCGTGCGCGACGTCTGGAAGCTCGAGGAGGCCCTGGCCACCATCGAGAGCGAGTACGACCTCGTGCTCATCGACTGCGCGCCCTCCCTCAACGCCCTCACGCGCACCGCGTGGGCGGCGAGTGACCGGGTCATCGTCGTCACCGAGCCGGGCCTGTTCTCGGTCGCGGCCGCCGACCGGGCCCTGCGCGCGATCGAAGAGATCCGCCGCGGCCTCTCCCCCCGTCTCCAGCCGCTCGGCGTCGTGGTCAACCGCGTGCGCCCGCAGTCGATCGAGCACCAGTTCCGCATCAAGGAGCTGCGCGACATGTTCGGCCCGCTCGTGCTGAACCCGCAGCTGCCCGAGCGCACGTCGCTCCAGCAGGCCCAGGGCGCGGCCAAGCCGCTGCACGTGTGGCCCGGCGACTCCGCTCAGGAGCTCGCGGCCGACTTCGACGCGCTGCTCGACCGCATCGTCCGCACCGGCCGCATTCCGGTCGAGAACGAGGCGCCGCAGGCCTGACCCTCCGTGCCACCTCCGCGCACGGTCCGTCTTCGGGACGTGCGGCGGCAGGGGCGACGTGTATCGTCACGCGGAGATCGCGCCGCGGCCACGGCACCCGGATCGACGTGTCGCCCACGACTCCGCACGACGGCGCACCGGCCGGCGGCCATTCCCCGAGGTCGCCCGGCCCCGTCGAGGAATCGCCTTCGACGAGAAAGCCCCGGATGCCGTGGCATCCGGGGCGTGAAACTCTCGAGGTCAGGCCGTGCGAGCGGCGCGGCGCGCGGCGAGTTCGTCGACCGTGTCCGCGGAGGCGGCTTCGAAATCGACGAGCGTCGACTCGACCTCGCGCAGGACCTTGCCGACAGCGATGCCGAAGACGCCCTGGCCGCGGCTCACGAGGTCGATGACCTCATCGTTCGAGGTGCAGAGGTAGACCGACGCGCCGTCGCTCATGAGCGTGGTGCCCGCCAGGTCGCGGATGCCCGCGGCCCGCAGCTGCTCGACGGCGGTGCGGATCTGCTGGAGCGAGATGCCGGTGTCGAGCAGGCGTTTGACGAGCTTGAGCACGAGGATGTCGCGGAAGCCGTACAGGCGCTGAGACCCCGAACCACTCGCACCGCGCACCGTGGGGACGACGAGCTCGGTACGAGCCCAGTAGTCGAGCTGCCGGTAGGTGATGCCGGCGGCACGAGCGGCGACCGCTCCGCGGTAGCCGGTGTCGTCGTCCATCTCGGGCAGACCGTCGGTGAAGAGGAGTTCGGTGGCGAACCGGGGTTCACCGACTGTGTCGCCAGCGGTCATGCTCGCGTCCCTCCTCATCGGCTCGATATCCCCACGCTAGATCAGCGGTGCGCCCTCGGCAATGACATCCGGCCCGAGCGTCTCGGCGTGTCGCGCTCAGGACAGCATCCGGTCGATCGCGTCGCGCACGAAGAGGCTGCGCACCTCGTCGAGACGCGCTGCGAGCTCGGGGGCGAGCTCGCTCGCCCGGGCACGGGATGCCGCGTCGGGACGCCGCAGGAGCGCGGACAGCGCCGACTCGACGAGCGCCGCCTCGCGTTCGGCGCTCTGCCGGAGCGAGCGCACGTGGCGGGGTTCGATGCCGTGACGGTCGAGGGCGACGAGGGTGCGCAGAAGCGAGACCGTCTGCTCCGGATAGGTCTCGGCCGGCGTGATGACCCCGGTGCTGATGGCGTCGTTCAGCAGCTGCGGACCGGCACCCGTCGTCGCCAGGAGCTCGTCACGGCGATACCGCCGCGGAGTGGCCGTCATCGAGGGCATCGACGTCGGCGGAGCGGGGTTGCGCCCGGCATCCACGTCGGCGAGGTAGTCGCGGATCACCGCCAGGGGCAGGTAGTGGTCGCGTTGGAGCGTGAGCGCCATCCGCAGCCGCTCGAGGTCGGCCGCCGAGAACTTGCGGTAGCCCGACTCGGTGCGCGTGGGCGACACGATGCCCTGCACCTCGAGGAACCGGAGCTTGCTCGAGGTGAGGGCGGGGAAATCCGGCGTCAGGCGCGCCAGCACCTGGCCGATGCTCAACAGCCCCGAGGCCGCCGGACGACCGCGAGCGGGGGCTGCCCCCATCAGTGCTCTGCCGGCGGCAGATCGACGGGCGAGACGAAGAAGTTGAGCCGGAACTTGCCGATGCGCACCTCGGACCCGTTCGCGAGCACCGAGCGGTCGACGCGCTCGCCGTTGACGTAGCTGCCGTTCAGCGACCGCTGGTCGACGATCTCGAACGACGTCCCCGAGCGCGTGATCTCGGCGTGCCGGCGCGAGACCGTGACGTCGTCGAAGAAGATGTCGGCTTCGGGGTGACGACCGACCGTGGTGACGTCGGTGTCGAGCAGGTAGCGCGCGCCCGTCGTGGGACCGGAACGGACGATGAGCAGGGCGACCCGAGACGGCAGCGCGTCGATCGCCTCCAGCTCGGCCTCGTTGAGGTCGGCGCCGAAGGGGACGAAGGACAGATCGGCATCGTGACCGAACGTCTGCGTCGTGTCGTGCGACCGCTCCGACGCGGGAACGTCGGCTGCACGATGGATGTCATCGCGCTCGAATCTGCGGGTCTCGTCCACGGGCTTCTCCTTCTTCTTCACCATCACCGACCGGTCCGACGTGAACGGTCGAACCGACCTCGCGCGGTCGTGGTGGGGCTTCGTCTGTGCTGTTGTCTCGACACCGAGCATCGCTGTTCGGGTAACGCCGATCGCCCGACGGGACACTCGAACCTACCGATCACACGTCCGCCGTGTCGAGTCCGCCGCCTCGCCCGGTCCCACTGACCGCCGAACGGTGCGGCGGATCCGAGCGCGAAAAGTCGAACACCACCGATTCTTTCATCTCCCCGCGGTCCCGTCTTCCCCTGCCCGACGTTTCGTGACGCACGCGGAGCGACGCACGCCGAGCGGCGCACGCACGGCTCTCCGGATCGCGGCCAGCCACGGTCCAGAGACGTTCAATAGGGTCGAAGGGTGACTTCTTCCGCCCCCCGCCGTTCCCTGCCCGCCGTCCTGGCGAGTCTGCTGCTCGCCGGAGCCGCTCTCTTCGTCCTGCCCGCGGCCCCCGCGTTCGCCCACGATGAGCTGGTCTCGACCGATCCCCCCGCCGACGCGGTCCTCGACGCCCTGCCGGGCCAGATCACCTTCACCTACAGCGCCGACATCCTCGCCGAGGAGGGCACGGCCGTCGTCGAGGTCGCGGACGCCGGCGGCACCTCCCTCACGGAGGGGTCCCCGGTCGTCTCGGGCACCGAGGTGACACAGACGCTGGCGGGAGCGGCATCCGGTCCGGTGACGGTCATCTGGCGCGTGGTGTCGAGCGACGGCCACCCGATCGACGGCACCTTCTCGTTCACGGTGGACTCCCCGACCCCCACGCCCACAGCGACCTCGACGGCGACCCCCACCGCGACCCCGAGCGCGTCGGCGACGACGGCTCCCCCGACGGCGACCCCGGATGCCACGACGGCACCGTCCGAGAACGCGTCGGACGCGTCTCCCCTGCCATGGATCCTGCTGGTCGTGGCGCTCGTGATCGTCGCCGGGGCCATCGTGTGGCTCTTCGTCGCACGCGGGCGTCGCGGGTCCTCCGGCGGCGGTTCCACGGGCACCTCCGGACGATAGGATTTCCTCATGCCTCATTACGATCTGGTCATTCTTGGTGCGGGTCCCGGCGGGTACGTCGCTGCAGTGCGTGGAGCGCAGCTCGGACTGTCGGTCGCGATCGTCGAAGAGAAGTACTGGGGCGGTGTCTGCCTCAACGTGGGGTGCATCCCCTCCAAGGCGCTGCTGCGCAACGCCGATCTCGCGCACACCTTCCACGCGAAGGCCGACCTGTTCGGCATCTCGGGTGACGTGCACTTCGACTTCGGCAAGGCGTTCGACCGTTCGCGGTCGGTCGCGGCCGGCCACGTCAAGGGCATCCACTACCTGATGAAGAAGAACAAGGTCACCGAGTACGAGGGACGCGGCTTCTTCGCCGACGACCACACGCTGAACGTGACCTTGACCAACGGCTCCCAGGAGCAGGTCACCTTCGACAACGTCATCATCGCCACCGGCTCGACCGTGCGCCTGCTGCCGGGGGTCACCCTCTCCGAGAACGTCGTGACCTACGAGGAGCAGATCCTCAACCGCGAGCTCCCCGAGTCCATCGTGATCGTCGGCGCGGGTGCCATCGGCATGGAGTTCGCCTACGTCATGACCAACTACGGCGTGAAGGTCACGATCATCGAGTTCCTCGACCGTGCCCTCCCGAACGAGGACGCCGAGGTCTCGAAGGAGATCCAGAAGCAGTACAAGGGCTACGGCGTCGACATCCTCACCTCGACCAAGGTCGAGTCGGTCACCGACCACGGCGACAAGGTCACCGTCGCGTACACCGCGAAGGACGGCTCGCAGGGTTCGATCGACGCCGACCGCGTGCTGATGTCGATCGGTTTCGCTCCCAAGGTCGAGGGCTTCGGTCTGGAGAACACGGGCGTGAAGCTCACCGAGCGCGGCGCGATCGAGATCGACGACCACATGCGCACGAACGTGCCGCACATCTACTCGATCGGCGATGTCACCGCGAAGCTGCAGCTCGCGCACGTCGCCGAGGCGCAGGGCGTCGTCGCGGCCGAGACGATCGCGGGTGCCGAGACGCAGACGCTGGGCGACTACCGCAACATGCCGCGCGCCACGTTCTGCAACCCGCAGGTCGCTTCGTTCGGTCTCACCGAGCAGCAGGCGCGCGACGCCGGCCACGACATCAAGGTCGCGAAGTTCCCCTTCTCGGCCAACGGTAAGGCGAACGGCCTCGGCGAGCCCGTCGGCTTCGTCAAGCTCGTCGCCGACGCCGAGACGCTCGAGCTCATCGGCGGCCACCTGATCGGTCCCGACGTGTCGGAGCTGCTGCCCGAGCTCACGCTGGCGCAGAAGTGGGACCTCACCGCCCTCGAAGCGGCGCGCAACGTGCACACGCACCCGACGCTGTCGGAGGGTCTGCAGGAGGCGTTCCACGGCCTCACGGGCCACATGATCAACCTCTGATCGCTTCACGCGCGAAGGCCCGCCCGGTTCGTCCGGGCGGGCCTTCGTCGTCGTTCGCCGGGCGAGACCTGGGCAGCTCTCGGGGCGTGCTCAGTGGCCGAGCGTGCGGGCCAGTTTGGATCCGGATGCCGCGGGCCGACCGCCCGCGGCGGACACCGCCGCGTCGACCGCGGCGAAGAACGCCGCCCGGCCCTCGTCGTCGGCGGGCCCGGCGGGGCCGAGCTCGACCTCCCACTCGCGCCACGCGGATTCGACCCCGCGACGCTCGTCGCGGGCGCGGACGTGATCGTCCACGAACTCGGCGACCTCTCCCCCGTCGGCGTCGAGGAGCGCGTACGCGGTGCGCTCGTTCCGCACGCGCGCGAGCGGCGTGAACGGAGGGGCGGCGATCGAGGCGACGGCATCCTGAACCGCCGGAGGCACGACCGGGTCGGCGTCGGGATCGACGTCGGCCTCGAGAGGCCACTGCGTCTCGGTGCGACCGCCCGCCGCGGCAGGGCCCTTCACATGCCAGCCGGCATCGGGACCCCCGACGCGTCGGCGCACCGCGACGCCGGAGCGGGCGAGATCGGCCGCGGGGGTGTCGAGGTAGCGCGCATCGAGGTCACGCGGCTCGGGCTCTCCGACGCGGACCACCCCCGGCAGCGCCGACCAGTCCGGCAGCGGCGTCGTCTCGTCGACGTCGTACTTCGACTCCACCTCGACGCTCGAGGCGCCGTGAGAGCCTTCGCTCAATCGTCGCGCCCGTCGGCGTCGGGGTTGATGTCTTCCGTCTCTTCGACGAAGGCGAAGACGGCCTGGGTGGGGCCGTCGGACTCGCCCGTGTGCTCGAGACCGCCCTCTCGGCGGTAGACCAGCTGGCCCTCGCTGTAGGGCATGATCAGCGTGTCGTCGGACTCGTTCTCGAGCGGGAGGACCTGCCCGTCGAGCGGGCCTCCGGTCAGTCGTGCAATAGCCATGCCGCCAGCGTAGACCGCCCCTCCGACACCGCCGGGCACCTTGACAGCACTGGCCTAGAATCGCTCGAGTGACGTCGACGGACCTGCCCGGGAAGCGACCGTTCGTGTTGCTCGCCACCCGCGCCGAGGATCGCCCGGCCGACGAGGAGTACGCCCTCTTCCTGCGCTACACGGGTCTCCCGCCCGAGCGGCTGCTCCGCGTGCGACTCGAGCGCGACGCCATGCCCGACCTGGATCTCGACGCGATCTCTGGCATCCTCGTCGGCGGCAGCCCGTTCAACGCCTCGGATCCCCTCGAGAAGAAGTCGACCGTCCAGCGGCGGGTCGAGGCCGAGATGGCGACCCTGCTCGACCACGTGGTCGCGCGCGACCTGCCCTTCCTCGGTGCCTGTTACGGAGTGGGGACGCTGGGGACGTACCTGGATGCCGAGATCGACGGCACGTACTCCGAGCCGATCAGCGTGGTGGAGGTGACGTTGACACCCGCCGGGCGCGAGGATCCGCTGGCCGCGGGGCTGCCTGAGACCTTCACCGCCTTCGTCGGCCACAAGGAGGCGATCACGTCGCTGCCGCCGCGAGCGACCCTGCTGGCGTCGTCGCCGACGTGTCCCGTGCAGATGTTCCGGGTGGGGCACAACGTCTACGCGACGCAGTTCCACCCCGAGCTCGATGTCGACGGCATCGAGACACGCATCCACGCCTATGCCGCATACGGGTACTTCGCCGCCGATGAGCTGGACCTCACGCTCGCGGCGGTGCGGAGCGCTCCGGTAACGGCGCCGTCGCGGATGCTGCGGACGTTCGTCGAGCGCTACGCGCGCTGAGACGGTCTGTCTACGCCGCGCGCGGCGTCTCGCGCACGACGTCGATCGCGGCCGTCACGGCGGGATGCGCGCGACGCAGGTAGGGCTCCAGACCCAGGTCGACGAGGTGGACGCGGCCCGCGAGATCCGGACCTCTGCCGCGCACGAGACCGGCTTTGAGCGCGCCGAACGTCACCGTGACGTCGGCGGGGAGGATGACGGCATCCGCGGTCCCGTCGTCGGGATCGAGGCCGCTCGGCACATCCACGGCGATGACCCGTGGGCGGTGCGGGAGGGCGAGCAGACGCTCGACGAGGGCACGGGCGCTTCCGCGCAGGCGACGGTCGGCGAGACGTCCGATCCCCAGGATGCCGTCGAGCACGAGCGTGTAGTCGCCTGCCCCCGCCGACGCCTCGGACACGGAGACGACGCGTGCGCCGGCGGCGACGGCCGCGTCGAGGGCTTCGCGGTGGACGCGGTCGCGGACGAGCACGACGTCGACACGGCTCGCGGAGGACACGAGCTCCGCGGCCGCGAACAGCGCGTCTCCCCCGTTGTCTCCGGCGCCGGCCAGGACGAGCGCGGGCCCGGGGGTGGCGTGCGCCTCCGCGGCCGCGACGTCGGCGAGCGCCCGGGCCGCCGCGCGCATGAGGGGGCGTCCCTCGGCGAGCAGGGGCGCCTCGGCGGCGCGTACGGCGTCGGCGGTGTAGGCGGCGACGCGTTCCCGCGCAGCGGGAGCGGGAGACTCCTCCGCGCGTTCGGCGACGGGGCCGCGGGCGGAATCAGCCACGGGACGCCGCCTTGTCGGCGTCGGTCTCGCGCGCCGCGGCCGCGGGGTCGTTCTCGGCGAGCGTCTCGCGCTCCTTGGCCTCGGCTTCCCGCGCGGCGTCGAGCTCGCCCGTCGCGGCGCGGACGGCCTTCTCGGCGCGGCGGACGCGGAACTGGATCATGGTGGTCGCCCCGTACTTGGCGCGGACGCGATCGTGGTCTTCCTCCGTCGCGACGGTGATCCAGGCGCCGGCGATGAGGATGACCTGGCTCGAGAGGTTGAGCCACAGCAGGAGCGCGATCAGCGACGCGAAAGTCGCGAGCAGCGGGTTGCTGCCCGCGCCGCCGACGAACAGGCCCGACAGCTGCTGGAGGACCACCAGCCCGACGCCGCCCAGGAGCGCCCCGCGGATGAGCGTGCCCTTGCGCGTGCGAACGCCGGAGAGCAGCGCGAAGGCCGCCGCGATCGCCGCGGCGTCGAGGACGAGCACGATCGCGGTCGACACCAGCCACGTGAGGAAACCGGTGATCCACGAGTCGACGGAAACGCCGAGAAGATCGCGGACGAGCGTGAGCCCGGCCGTCGCGAGGAACGTCACCGCCGCCGCGGCCACGAGGGCGACGCCGATGCCCAGAGCCAGGGCGAGGTTTCGCAGCAGCACCCAGACGATGAAGGTGTCGTCGGTGGTCACGCCGGCGATCTGCCGCAGCGCCGATCGCAGCGAGCCGATCGCACCGATGGCGGCGCCGACGAGACCGAGCGTTCCGATGATGCCCGCGATCGTGAGGCCCTCGGGCGCCTGGATGTCGCGCACGTCGATCAGCCCGTTCTCACCGACCAGGTTCGGCACGACGCCGTTCACCGAGCGGACGAGGGCGTCGAGTCCCGCGGGATTGCCGGAGAGCCACAGCGCGGCGAAGGAGAAGCCGATCAGCACCGCGGCGAACAGGCTGAACAGCGTGCGGTACGTGACGCTGTCGGCCAGCATGGGGCCCCGCGCACCCGAGTAGACGAGGAAGGCGCGCACAAGGCGGAGCGACAAGGCCCACGCGGTGACGCGACGGATGAGGTCGGCCATGGAGTCAGCGTAACGAGCCGGAGGATCGCCCTCATCGGGGGTTGACCGCCGTGCCCCGCGGCGACAGCGCCCTCTTCCCGCGCGCCGGACCCCGCGCTCACAGCCCCGTGAGCACCCGCCACCACGCGCCGAACAGCAAGAAGGGCCCGAAAGCGATCGACGCACCCCGCGCGCTCGCGAGAAGCGCGCCCGCGGCTCCGATCCCGCCCGCGAGGAAGGCGAGCGCGAGTCCGGATGCCACGGCCTCGAAGCCTCCCCACCCGAGCACCGCCCCGCACAGGGCGGCCAGCTTCACGTCTCCCCCGCCGAACGCGGCCGGGCGCGCGAGGTGCAGCGCAAGACACGCGGTGAACGCGCCGACCGCTCCCCCGCCGATCCCCGCGAGCCGCGCGGGCTCCCCGATCGCGAGCGCCGCCGCGTCCAGCAAGAGCACCACTGCAGCGCCGCCCGGCAGCACGATCGCGTCGGGGAGGTGACGGGTGCGCGCATCGACCACCGCGAGCACGCCGCTGAGCACCGCGAACACCGACAGGGCGGGGACGAGGGCCCACGGCATCCGGGACCTCAGGCGTCCAGGACGACGAGATCGACCGTGACGACACCGTCGGGGGCGATCCCCTCGGCGTCGCGCACCGCGCGCTTCAGAGGCAGGACGTAGAACCCGCGGGTCTGCGGGAAGATCGAGGTGCGCCAGGTCGAGCCGCCGATCGTCGCGTCGACGCGGACACCGCCGAAGCCGCGACGATACGTCTGGGTCTCGCGGATGTCGTCACTCAGGTCGGGCGGGAGCGCGACGAAGTACCAGTCGCTGTCGGTGCGGGCCTCCCAGCGGTAGACCTCGCCCTCGAAACGCACGATCACGCGATGCTCCTCTCGTCGCGGTCACCCTACTCGGGACCTCCGACGCGGGGCGCGGCGTCTCCCTCGTGCAGGAGGAGTGCGCTCACCCCCGCATCCACGACCGCCGCCGTCACGACGGCGCACGCGTAGACCGCCAGGTCACGCGGGTCGAACCCGCTGCCCAGCACGAGCGCGACGGGCGGGAAGCGGTCCGCGAGAGCCACCGGCAACCCGGTGAGCTGGAGGAGCTCCACGCTCCCGCACCACGCCGCGGCGACGGTCCCGAGCACGACTCGACGCGCTCGCGGCCACACGAGCACCAGTCCCGTGTACGCGGCCGCGGCGTACAGCGCGTCTCCCGCGACATCGGTCGCGACGGAGTCCGGCAGCCCCCGAGCGACCACGAGCCCCAGAATCACCACCCCGACGAGGGCGATCGCCGCCGCGGGCCGTCGGCGGGCGGGGGTCACGCGAGCACCCCCGCGGCGCGCGCCGGCTCGGCGTACGCGCGCGCGAGGGTCGCGACGGTGTCGTGCGCGTTGAGGCCGCTCGGATTGGGGAGGACCCAGGTGGGCAGCCCGGCGATTCCCTCGTCCTGCCGCCCGGCGACGGCTCTCGGACGCTGGAAGCCGTCGCGGTACGCGGTGAGCCCGACCACGGCGACCGCGCGCGGACGCCAGGCAGCGACGCGGTCCGTCAGCGCCGCCGCCCCCGTCCGCAACTCCTCGCGCGACAGCTCGTCGGCGCGCGCCGTCGCCCGCGCGACGAGATTCGACACCCCGAGACCTGCGTCGAGGATCATGCGCCGATCCTCGTCGCTCAACGGCTCGGCGTAGACGGGAAGGCGCGGCAGGATCCCGGCCGCGACCAGCGCGGGCCAGAACCGGTTGCCGGGGCGCGAGAACGGGGTGCCGGTCGCGGCGGTCCACAGCCCCGGGTTGATGCCGACGAAGAGCAGCCGGACACCGGGCTCCACGAGGTCGGGGATGGTGGCATCCCGGAACGACTCCAGCTCGGCGCGCGTATAGCCCATGAGACCACTATGACCACTACCCGCGTCGGAGCCCGCCCGTCTGCCAGGATCGGACGAATGGATGCCGTCCCCGCGCTCACCGAGATCCCCGCGCCGCAGTTCGTCATCGTCGGCGACAACGTCCGGCTGGCGACGTACACCTGGGGCGACCCCGACGCGGAGGCGGTGCTGTGCGTGCACGGCTTCGGGTCGAGCACGCGCGACAACTGGGTGAACACGGGGTGGGTGCGCGATCTCCTGCGTGCGGGGTTCCGTGTCGTGGCGGTGGATCAGCGCGGACACGGTGCGAGCGACAAGCCGCACGACGCGGCGTCGTACACGATGCCCACGCTGGTGAGCGATCTCGTCGCGGTCCTCGACACCTATCTACTGGATTCGGTGCCTTACCTGGGTTATTCCCTCGGCGGGCGGGTGGGGTGGCAGCTCGCCGTCGACGCGCCCGAGCACGTCGAGCGCGCGGTGCTCGGCGGCATCCCGGACGGTCGTCCGCTCGCGCGGCTGAAGGTCGACCAGGCTCGCGCGTTCCTGGATCACGGCACCCCGGTCGAGGATGCCACGACCCTGCGCTACGTCTCGCTCGCCGAGCGCGTGCCGGGGAACGACCTGCGCGCGCTCGTCGCCATCGCGGAGGGCATGCGCCTCGGCGAGACCGATCCCGACCCCGCGTCACCGCCGCAGCAGCCGGTGCTCATCGCGACGGGAACCGAGGACCCGATCCACGACCAGTCGCAGCACCTCGCGTCGCTGCTGCCGCGCGGAGAGTTCGCGGACATCCCCGGCCGCCACCATGTCAACGCGCCCGGGGCGCGGGCGTTCCGCGAGGCCGGGGTGCAGTTCCTCTCGCGCGAAGGCTGAGCCGGGCCGGCGCCGAGCGCGTCGCCCACGGGCGGTTCCCCGCGCCTCACCCGCAGTCGTACACCGTTCCGGGAGCGGACGAGTCGACCGCGCAGTTCTGCTCGACCCACTGGCGGATCTGCGCCGACGCCGTGTCGGTGTTCGTCGACCGGGCGGATCCGGTCCCGCCGAAGCCCCCTCCGCCGGTGCCTCCCGCCCCGCCGAACCCTGTCGCTCCCGTTCCCGCTCCGCGGTCCTCGCCGCCGATGACGTAGCGCAGCTCGCCGGACTGGACGAGGGAGAGGAACCTGTCGAGCGTCGGGACGTCGTCGCTGCCGTTGTACGTCGTTCCCGTGTCGCGCGCCTCCAGCCACGCGACGAGCTCGGTGTCCGCACTCCGCGAGGTGCCCGCCTGGCCGCCGAAGCCCTGAGACGAATCGGTCCGCCCGGTTCCCGGAGCCGTACCCGGGCCGCCCGCCGCGGAGCCGTTGCGCGCTCCCCCGCCCTGCGCACCGCTTCGCCCGCCGGCCTGACCGCCGCCCTGCGCGCCGCCGGGAACAGAGCCGCCGTCGGGGCGCGCGCCCGTCCCCTGTCCCCCGGGACCTCGCCCGGCGCCGCCGAAGCCGCCGGCGGACATCTCGGACACCCCGCCGGCGACGGGGTTGATCGAGCTCGGGTGGGCGATCGTGACCGCCGACCACACGGCCGGCGTGAGCAGCAGCCCGACCACCGTCACGACCGTGGTGACCAGCCGAGCGCGGTGACGCGAGAGCAGCAGGACGATCGCCGCCGCGGCGGCGGCCGCCTGGATCAGGGAAACGGGGATGCTGTACCCGCCGTACGAGAAGCCGATGACGACGGCGGTCAGCCCGGCCACCCCGACGATCGCGACGCGCGGCCAGACCTTCCCGGCGCGCTGCGCGGCGGCGAAGGCGACGGCGACGACGAGGGCGAGCGGGACCGCGAGGGCCGCCGTGTAGAACTGGTGCATCCCGGCGACGGTCGAGAACATGACCGCGAACGTCGCCGTCCACACCGCCAGCAGCACGGTCAGGGGCCGCGGGAAGCGGAGGATCCACAGCACGACGATCCCGAGGATCGCGGCGGGGATCAGCCAGGCGATCTGCCCGGCCAGTTGCACGTTGAACAGGCGCAGGATGCCGGGGTCGCCGGAGAACGGCGGGGTGAAGGACTCGTACGTCGCGCTGTCCGCCGTCGCCGAGAAGCGTCCGAGGCCGTTGTATCCGAAGACCATCTCCCAGGGGTTGTCGCCGATCGTGCTGCCGATGTACGGCCGGGTGCCGGTCGGGATGAGCGAGACGATCGCGACCCACCAGAGCGAGGCAGCGAGGCTCACCGCCCCGGCCACGGCGAGATGGATGATCCGGCGCGCCCAGCTCTGGCGCGTGCAGAGGTACGCCGCGGCGAGGGCGGGCCAGACGGCCCAGGCCTCGAGCATGTAGAACTGGAACGACAGGCCCACGAACGCACCCGCGACGACGAGCCAGCCGAGGCTCCGCGCCTGGACCGCCCGGACGGACGCCCACGCCGTCAACGCCAGACCGAGCACGAAGAACGACTCGGGCTGATTGGAGCGCGAGACGGCGACGAGGATCGGGGTGACCGCGGTGATCGCCCCGGCGAGCAGTCCCGCGCGCAGGCCCGCGAGCCGGCGACCGGCCACGGCCGTCACGATCGCGGCGGCGGTCGCCGCGAGGGCGTTGGGCAGGATCACCGTCCAGGCGGAGTACCCGAACACCCGCACGAACAGCGCGGGGATCCAGAACGAGCCCGGGATCTTGTCGAGGGTGACCGTGCCCGCCGGGTCCACGGCCCCGAAGAAGAAGTCGGACCACGACCGGCTCATGGACAGGGCGATCGACGCGTAGTACTCGGACGGCGCGCCCGCCCAGACCTGCCAGCCGGTCAGGATGAGCGCCAGGGCGCCCACCGCGACCAGGCCGCCCGTCCAGGCCCGCGAACGGCGAGCGGCGGGAGGCGGAGCGGCCTCGGGGAGCGGCGCAGCGATCGGGTCGAGCGTGGCGGTCATGCCGGGATGGTAGGCAGCCGTTCACTCACGGTTGCTTCACCGCACCTATGAGCGCGGCATGTATCACGAGGCCGTGGGCGGGGCGGCGGGGCGCACAGCCCGTCGTAGGGCGGGGCGGCGCACGGCTCGTTATGGGGCGGGCGGCGCACAGCCCGTCGTAGGGCGGGGCGGCGCATGGCCCGTTATGGGGCGGGCGGCGCACAGCCCGTCGTAGGGCGGGGCGGCGCGTGGCCCGTCGTGGGGCGGGCCGGCGCGGCGCACGGCCCGTCGTGATCCGCTTCAGGACGCGCGGACCGTCAGCTTCGGCGACGACGGGGCCCGCGTCGCCTTCGCCTGGAGGCCGACGCGTACGGTCTGCCCCGGCGCCAGCGCGGCGGCCCAGTCGGCACCGCGGCAGGTGACCGTGGTACCGGCGAGGCTGCAGTTCATCCCCCACGCGTTCGAGACATCGGTGGTGCCGGGTGCCTCGAACGACACCTGCCATCGCGACACCGCCCCCGTCGCGGTGACCTCGACCTCGGCGACGTATCCCTCACCCCAGGAACTCTGGGGGATCCACGACGCCGTGATGCCCGCCGGCTTCGGGGAGGAGGATGCCGAGGGCCGAGGTGTGGACGTGGGCTTCGGGCTCGACGTCGGTTTCGGGCTCGAGGTCGGCGTCGGCGTCGGCTTCGGGCTCGAGGTGGGCTTCGGGCTCGACGTCGGCTTCGGCGTCGGCTTCGGGCTCGACGTCGGCTTCGGCGTCGGCTTCGGGCTCGATGTCGGCTTCGGCGTGGGCACTGCCCCGGGCGTGAGGATCGGCCGGAGCGCCGTGAGCTTGGCGGTCTGCCACGTGCGCCAGTCGTCGGCGACGAGCCCACCCGTGTCACCGCTGTTGGGGTTGAACGACCAGTAGGCGTAGCTCATCTTCGTCTTCGCGAGGTAGGCGACGAGGGTCTTCAGCCACGCGCGATCACTCGCGGTCTCGAGCTTCGTGCCGAACTCCCCCAGGAGCACGGGGGCGATGTTCTCGCGCGCGAGGTATCCCCAGTTGGCATCCCAGATCCCCTCGAGGTTCGCGGGGTAGTCGGCCGCCGAGAACCAGGACTGCGCGTGCACCGTCGCGGGGTACTCGTGCGGCGAGTACACCACGCGGTTCTTCACCGCCAGCGTGACCGGCGCCGCCCGGACGTCCTTGAGACCGCCGCCCCACCAGGTGGCGGAGCCGTCGCGCTGGTTCTCGACGCCCTCGACGATGATCAGGAGCTTCGGGTTGACCGACAGCACGGCGTTCCCGGCCCGGGTCGCGGCCGCACGCCAGTCGCGCGACGCGTCGCCGCAGTTCCAGCAGGCCGGGCCGTGGGGCTCGTTGTGCAGGTCGGCACCGATCACGGCCGGCTCGTTCTTGTACCGCGCCGCGAGCATCTTCCAATCGTCGATCCAGCGTTTCTCGCTGTACTGGCCGGTGTACCAGAGCTCGCTCTGCGCGCCGGAGTCGGGACGGTGCCGATCGAGGATGACCGACAGGCCGTGGGCCTTGGCGCGCGCGATGACGGTGTCCATCAGCTGCAGCGGCGAGAGGGAGACGAGTCCGGGGTTCACCGACGCGTTGATCGAGTTCGAGCTCTTCGCGGCGAGGCACTCGTTCGAGAACGGCAGCCGGATGGTGTTGAACCCCATCGCCGCGATGGCATCCATCCCCTCGTCCAGCGAGATCGACCAGAGCCCGTGCGGGGCGCAGTTCGAGGTCTCCATGCCGAACCAGGCGGTCGCCTTGATCGTGTACGCGGAGCCTGACGCCGTGACGATCGTCGAGCCCTTGGTCGACAGCCAGCCGGGCACCGTCGCGGCGCTCGCCGCCGGCACGACCGCTCCCGCGCTCAGGAGCGCCGCAGCCACCGCGACGGCTGCCGCACGCAGGCCCGCACGCCACACGCGCATCGATCTGTTCCCCACCGCCACCCCCGCCTTTCCGGCACATCCTATGTCGACGGGAGCCGTGTCGGGCTCACGAAGGCCGGGCCCCGGATGCCGCCGTCCCCGCGTGCGCGCGATGCACCGCGAGCGCGAGGTGCAGAGCGGCCAGCACCTCACCGTCGTCGAGGCGGACCCCCAGCACGTCCTCGAGGGCGTCCAGGCGCTGGTAGAACACGGAGCGCGAGACGTGGGCTGCGGTGGCCGCGGCGGTGCGGTTGCCGGGATGCGCGACCACCGCGCCGAGGGCGTCGAGGAGGTCGTCGCGCCGCGCCGGAGGGAGGGCGAGGACGGGCGCGAGCATCGACTCCGCGTGAGCGAGGAGGCGGTGGTCGCCGCGCAGTGCGGCCACGAACCGGCGGAGCGGATGCCGCCGCACCCACATCACGCCCCCCTCCCCGACTTCGCCCGACTCGGCGAGGTCGAGCGCCTCGCGCGCCGAGTCGAGGGTGCGCGTGAGCACGGCCTCGGGCGAGCCCGGGTCGACCCGCGGCCCCACGACGAGACGCACGCGGCCGCCGCCGGCGCGCAGGCGCGCGAGGAAGCGGTCGACGGTGGCACCCGAGAAGCTCGTCGCGGGCGGGACGGCCAGGAGGATCGGCATCCATCCCTCCGCCGGTTCGTCGGCACGGCGCGGGGTTCCGCAGAGCGCTCGGCCCCCGACCTCTCCCGCGGCGCCCTCGACCGCGCTCACGCCGGCACCGCTCACGGCGAGGCCGAGCAGGGCGACCCCCTCGGCCAGGAGCCCCGCGGCGGAGAGACGCATCGCGGCCTCGGGAAGCGAGCCGTACCGACCCGCGAGCAGTGCGTCGACGAGGCGGCGTCGGCCGAGGTGCGACCAGTCCTCGCCGTCGGTGTCCGCCAGCCGCCCGAGGGCGAGCGCCGTCGCGCCCTGCTCGAGGACGGCGAGGCGACCGGCCGGATGCGCGGGACCGGCGAGGGCGACGAGAGAGCCCCAGCGGGTGCCGCGGGCCTGCACGGGCACCACCGTGCGGTCGTCGACCGGGTCGCGCCCGGAGAGGCGGGAGCGCTCCTGCCAGCCGTCGAGGACCGTGTGCTCGGCATCGGCGAGATCGGCGACGATCACCTCGTGGGCCAGGGACTCGAGGATGACGGGCGCGCGGAGTGTCCGCGCGAGTCGTTGCACGACGTAGTCGGCCGGAGCGCCCCGCAGCGCGAGCTCGGTGAAAAGCGTCCGCACCTCGTCCCGTGCTCGGAGCGCCATGGTCTGCTCGTCGATGATGCGTCGGTGCACCTGTTCGGTGACGGCGACGAACTTCACCTCGCGGTGCAGGGCGATGAGGACCAGTCCCGTCGCGCGCGCCGCATCGATGACGACCGCGGGGACGTAGCGGTAGTGCGCTCCGAGCTCGATGACGATCCCGACGAGTCCCGCCGCGGCGAAGGCGGCGACGAGGGCGCGCAGGTCCTCGGGCTGTTCGGGCCACGCGGACGCGGTGGTGAGCAGCAGTTCGCCGCCGTCGAGCAGCCGAGCCACCCCCGGGCTGTCGGAGACGTGCACCCAGCGCACGCGCGCGTCGAGGGCGGTCCGCCCGACCAGGACCTCGGGCATCCCCTGCACGAGGGCCGGCATCTCGAGGGCCTCGGAGAGCGTCGGCAGACCGGACTCCGTCGAGACAGGACGATCTGTCCGGAGAGTCTCGAATTCGCGACGATCAGGCACGTGCGCTCCCCCCAGAAGACCCGAAGAATCAATCTCACACACCCTAGTGCGCGACCGGTCGGAGTGTCCGGGCGCCGCTCAGCCGAGGAGGACCCGCATGACCTTGATCCGCCACCACATCGCCGGCGCCGCGCGCGGGACCGACGCGCGCACCGGGGACGTCTTCGACCCCGCGACCGGTGCGGTGCAGGCGCACGTCGCCTTCGCCACGACCGCCGAGGTCGACGAGGCGATCGCCGCGGCCGCCGCGGCGCTCCCCGCGTGGCGGGCGACGAGCCTCATCAAGCGTGCCGACGTGTTCTTCCGGCTGCGCCACCTGCTCGTCGAGCGCACCGACGAGCTCGCGGCGATCATCACCTCCGAGCACGGCAAGGTGCTCTCGGATGCCAAGGGCGAGATCAGCCGCGGCATCGAGAACGTCGAGTTCGCCGCGGGGCTGGTGCATCTTCTCAAAGGCGAGCATTCCGAGCAGGTGAGCCGCGGGGTCGACGTGCACTCCGTCAAGCAGCCCGTGGGAGTGGTCGCCGCCATCACCCCCTTCAACTTCCCCGTCATGGTCCCGCTGTGGATGACGGCATCCGCCATCGCCTGCGGGAACACGGTCGTGCTCAAGCCGAGCGAGAAGGATCCCTCCGCCGCGCTCTTCCTCGCGAAGCTCTTCGAGGAGGCGGGCCTCCCCGCGGGTGTGCTGAACGTCGTGCACGGCGACAAGGTCGCCGTCGACGCCCTGCTCGACTCGCCCGTCGTCCGCGCGGTGAGCTTCGTCGGCTCGACGCCCATCGCGAAGACGATCTACGCGCGCGCGGCCGAGAACGGCAAGCGCGTCCAAGCGCTGGGCGGAGCGAAGAACCACATGGTGGTCATGCCCGACGCCCACCTCGACGCGGCCGCCGACGCCGCCGTCTCGGCCGCGTACGGTTCGGCGGGCGAGCGCTGCATGGCGGTGTCGGTGCTCGTCGCGGTCGGAGACGACGTCGCCGACGCCCTCGTCGAGAAGGTCTCCGGCCGCATCGCGGGACTGAGAATCGGCCCGGGAACGGATGCCGAGAGCGAGATGGGCCCGCTCATCACCCGCGAGCACCGCGACAAGGTCGCCTCCTACGTGACCGGCGCCGCCGCGGAAGGCGCCGAGGTCGTCGTCGACGGCACGACGCAGGAGTTCGAGGGCGACGGCTTCTTCGTCGGCGTCTCGCTCGTGGACCGCGTGGCCCCGGGCATGAAGGTGTACGACGACGAGATCTTCGGCCCCGTGCTCTCGGTCGTCCGCGTGCAGAGCTACGACGAGGCCGTGGCCCTCGTCAACGCGAGCCCCTACGCCAACGGCACCGCGGTCTTCACGCGCGACGGCGGCACGGCTCGGCAGTTCGAGTTCGACATCGAGGTCGGCATGGTCGGCGTGAACGTGCCGATCCCCGTCCCGGTGGGCGCCTTCTCGTTCGGCGGGTGGCGCAACTCGCTGTTCGGCGACTCGCACATCTACGGTCCCGAGTCGATCCACTTCTACACGCGCAGCAAGGTCGTCACCACCCGCTGGCCCGACCCCAGCGAGAGCCAGATCAGCCTCGGCTTCCCGAGCAACCACTGAGAACCGGAAGGGAACCCTCATGACCCTCACGACCCCCGATCTCTCGGCGGGACCCACCCCCGGCCCCACCCCCGACCCTGACGCCGACGCCCGCGTCCGCGCGAACGACCGCGGCCACGTCTTCCACTCGTGGAGCGCGCAGGCGCTCATCGACCCGCTGCCGGTCGCCGGCGGCTCGGGCGCCACGTTCTGGGACTACGCGGGCAACAGCTACCTCGACTTCTCGTCGCAGCTGGTCAACCTCAACCTCGGGCACCAGCATCCCGATCTCGTCGCCGCGATCCAGCGCCAGGCGGGAGAGCTCGCCACCATCCAGCCGGCGATGGCGAACGACGTCCGCGGCGAGCTCGCCCGCCGCATCGTCGAGGTCGCCCCCGAGGGCATGTCGAAGGTCTTCTTCACCAACGGCGGGGCGGATGCCAATGAGAACGCGGTCCGCATGGCCCGCCTCGTGACGGGGAAGCGCAAGGTCCTCGCCATGTACCGCAGCTACCACGGCAACACCTCGACGGCGATCACCCTCACCGGTGACCCGCGGCGCTGGGCGAACGAACCGGCTGACGCCTCGGTCGTGCACTTCTTCGGTCCGTACGCCTACCGCTCGGCCTTCCACGCCGCGGACGAGGCCGAAGAGGCAGCCCGCGCGCTGGAGCACCTCGAGCAGACGATCATCCTCGAGGGCGCGTCGACCATCGGCGCGATCATCCTCGAGACCGTCGTGGGCACCAACGGCGTGCTCGTCCCGCCCCCGGGCTACCTCCCCGGCGTTCGCGCCCTGTGCGACAAGTACGGCATCGTCTACATCGCCGACGAGGTCATGGTGGGCTTCGGGCGCATCGGCGAGTGGTTCGCCGTCGATGCCTTCGACGTCACGCCCGACCTCATCACCTTCGCGAAGGGCGTGAACTCCGGCTACGTGCCGCTCGGGGGCGTCGTGATCTCCGACGCGATCGCCGCGCACTTCGACACGGTGGCGTTCCCCGGCGGTCTCACCTACTCGGGTCACCCGCTCGCGTGCGCGCCGGGTGTGGCCACCTTCGAGGTGTTCGCGCGCGACGGAATCCTCGAGCGGGTGCGCGACCTCGGCGAACGCGTCGTCGAACCCCGCCTGCGGGCGATGGCCGAACGGCATCCGTCCATCGGCGAGGTCCGCGGACGCGGACTCTTCTGGGCGATCGAGCTCGTCCGCGATCGCGAGACGCGCGAGCCGCTGGTGCCGTTCAACGCGGCAGGACCCGCGGCCGCCCCGATGACGGCGTTCGCGGCGGCGTGCAAGAGGGCGGGGCTCTGGCCGTTCACGCACTTCAACCGCGTGCACGTCGCCCCTCCCCTCGTCATCACCGAGGAGGAGCTCGTGCGCGGCCTCGACATCATCGACGAGGCGCTCACGGTCGCCGATGAGGCAGCCGCCTCATGAGGGTGCTGCGGAACGTCGTCGACGGCGTCGCCGTGGCATCCACGGGTCCCCTCCTCGACCTCGTGAGCCCGGTGACCGGTGCGGTGTACGCCCAGGCGCCGGTCTCGACCGCCGCGGAGGTGGATGCCGCCGTCGCCGCGGCCGCAGCCGCGTTCTCCGCGTGGAAGCGCGCCACTCCCGCGGAGCGCCAGCTCGCGCTGTTCCGCCTCGCGGACGCCGTCGAGGCACGCGCGGAGGAGTTCGCCGACCTCGAGTCGGAGGACACCGGGAAGCCGCGCGCGAGCCTCGTCGCCGACGAGGTCGTGCAGTCGGTCGATCAGCTGCGCTTCTTCGCCGGGGCCGCGCGCGAGCTGAACGGCCGCGCTGCGGCGGAGTACGCCGAGGGGTTCACCTCGTACGTGCGCCGCGAGCCGATCGGCGTCGTCGCGCAGGTGACGCCGTGGAACTATCCGCTGAACATGGCGGGTGTGCTGAACGTCGTCCTCGGCGACCGCGACACCGGCCGGGCGCTCGTGGAGCACCCGACGCCGCAACTCGTCGCGATCACGGGTTCCGTGCGCGCCGGGATGCAGGTCGCGGCCTCCGCCGCGCACGACCTCAAGCGCGTGCACCTCGAGCTGGGCGGCAAGGCTCCCGCGATCGTCTTCCCCGACGCCGACCTCGAGGCCGCGGCATCCGGAATCGCCGAGGCGGCGTTCTTCAACGCCGGTCAGGACTGCACCGCGGCCACACGCCTGCTCGTGCACGCGTCGCTGCACGACGCGTTCGTCGAACGTCTCGTGGCGTACGTCGAGCAGAACGTCCGCGTCGGGGCGCCGGACGATCCGGAGGCCTTCTTCGGACCGGTGAACAACCCCGACCAGCTCGCGCGGGTCGAGGGTTTCATCGAGCGCCTGCCCGCGCACGCGCAGGTCGCCACGGGCGGCGCGCGCGTGGGAGACACCGGATGCTTCTTCCCCCCGACCGTCGTCACGGGTCTGCGTCAGGACGACGAGCTCGTGCAGCAGGAGGTGTTCGGGCCCGTGCTGTCGGTGCAGGTGTTCGAGACCGAGGAGGAGGCGCTCGCCCTCGCGAACGGCGTGCCCTACGCGCTCGCCGCCTCGGTCTGGACGCGCGACAACGGCCGCGCGCTGCGCCTGAGTCGCGATCTCGACTTCGGGTGCGTGTGGATCAACGCGCACATCCCGTTCGTCTCGGACATGCCGCACGGCGGGTTCAAGCACTCGGGCTACGGTAAGGACCTGTCGATCTACGGCTTCGAGGACTACACGCGCCTGAAGCACGTCATGGCGAGCCTGGGCTGAGAGGCGTGGCCCCGCGCCCGATCGCGCGCGCCGCAGACACCGCTGGCCGGCCGACTCACCGAGCGTCGCGCCGGCCAGCACCCCCTCCCGAGATGCTCGTGCATCGAACCTCAGGCGGGCGGAAAAACTCGTCGGTGACCGACGATGACGCGCCGGCCGCCACAGCCCACGTCGAACCGGTCGGCGCTCCCTCAACACGCACCTTCAACCGAACGCCCACGCTCCCCCACTCGTCCTCCACAACAATCGCTTGTGGCTCATCGCTGCACGGGAGCGCGAGAGCAGTCGCATCGTCGACGCTTACCCGCGCCTCGCCCGCCGGACCCTGGCATATCGCGTAGATCGACGTTGCGCCCCGATCGCCAGCGATCTGAACGGTCCCTTCTCGCGCAGCCCCACCACCCCCGGACAGACCGCCGTAGGGCGTATGCCCTTCCGCACGCAGATACGCGTCCAGGCGGCCTGCGAGAGCAGCAGCCGCGGTGAGATCTTTAGCGGAAACGGAATCTCCCGACGTGCAGGACGCCAAACCAAGACACAGTCCCGTTGCGGCGACGAAGCCCATCATTCGCTTTCGCGCACGCTTCACCCCGGATCACCCGCATCCTCAAGAACGGATCGCAGTTGCTGTTTCGCTTTTGCCAGACGCGATCGAGCTGTCGAGGGGTTCACGCCGAGGACGGCCGCGGCCTCGTGGGATCGAAGTCCGTCCCAGTAGACGAGTCTCACTAATTCGGCGTCATCGGTGGGAAGCGCCGCGATAGCGGCCCTCACCTCGATCGACGCGTCATCCATGGCGGACGACGGGGGCGAGGTGTGCATCTCGTCTGCGAGTCGTTGCACGGCGGCGGAGCGTCTCGCGACGCTGCGGCGAGAGTTCAGCGTCACATTCCGCGCGGTGGCGTACAGCCACATTCGGCCTTCTACCGGGTCCGCCGGAATTCTCCGGCGAAGTTTCCATGCGGTGAGAAGAAGTTCGCCGAATGCATCCGCGGCGTCTGCGGCGTTTAGCAGGCGTCGTTGGAAGTAGCGGGAGAGGTCGTCCTCGTTCCGGCGTATGAGCTCGTCGAACGTCGACGTCTGAGACGTGGTCGAGCCCATCAGCCGCAATCGCTCGTCTGGCTCGAAAGGCTCACTTCCTGACCTGGTCGCATCTCGTGAACACGATCGCCGAGCCCCGCCCACAGGTGCTCGCTGACCAGCTGGTGGATTGCTTGCTGCGTGATCTCCGCGTCCGTCATCTCGATGCGTCGCACTTCGCCGTCCAGCTGCTGGACGGGCTCAGAGTTCGCAAGATCGTGACGGATTTCGGCCTCTTTCTCCGTGGTGTCCAGCGTCGCCAGGTCGATACCACTGACGATCGCTTTCGCGTCGCGGACAAGGGCGTCGTCGTCGGCCAGGCCCTCCCACTTGACGACGATGCCCTGGAAGCATGCGGAGCCGTCTGCTCGACCGATGGAGAACACATTGTCTGCGACCCACCCCCACGGTGTCTCCGTTCCCCCACTCGCCACAGCCACCGACCCGCCCCCGATCAGAAGCACAGACGCGATCGCGCTCGATGCCCAGAACCGGAACCGGCGCCCACGAGGCCTCCGCGCTTCGGCGAGGATCAGCGAGCGATGCGAGGCGAGGCCCTTCGGGGCCGTCACCCGCGGTCCGGCGGCACGGATACGTGCTTCAAGCTCGTCGTCATCCATAGCGGCACCCCTCGTCTCAGACATTGTTTCTCGGTACATGTCCGCAGCTGAGAAAACTGTCCAACACCCGGGTGCTACGTTCATCGGCCCGGTCGTCATCGAGGGAGTCGTCCTGGCGGTACTCGCGCCGAGCACGGTGAGAAGCCCGCCGGTGATACACGCGGTCACCGCGGTAAATCGCGACGGTTTCCGCCGTGTTTCCCTGCTTTAAATTCCGGATTCAGCATTGATATCCGCTTTGTTCCGCTGATACCGTCGCCCATCATGAGTTCCGCGACTGATCGCAGCGTCTCCCTCGACCGCGTGTCGAAGGCGATCGTCGAGCAGTTGCAGGAAGACGGGCGGCGCTCCTACGCCGAGATCGGCAAAGCCGTCGGCCTCAGCGAGACCGCCACGCGTCAGCGCGTGCAGAAGCTGCAGGATGCCGGCATCCTGCAGATCGTCGCCGTCACCGATCCGCTGCAGCTCGGCTTCGCCCGTCAGGCGATGATCGGCGTGCGGGTGTCGGGAGACACCCGCGTCGTCGCGGCCGAGATGGCGGAACTCCCGGGTGTGACCTACGTGGTCTCCACCGCGGGATCGTTCGATCTGCTCGTCGAGGTCGTCTGCGAGAGCGACGACGACCTCATCGACCTGCTGAACGACCGCGTCCGCGCCCTCCCCGACGTCGTCTCGACCGAGACGTTCGTCTACCTCAAGCTCCACCGTCAGCTCTACAACTGGGGAACACGATGACCCTTCTCGATACCGACCACGACGCCGCCCTCCAGGCCAAGGCCCGCGACCACCTCTGGATGCACTTCTCCCGCCAGTCGGTGATGACCGACGGACCCGGCGTGCCGATCATCGTCAAGGGCGAGGGCCACCACATCTTCGACTCCACCGGCAAGCGCTACATCGACGGCCTCGCCGGGCTGTTCGTCGTCAACGCCGGTCACGGGCGCCGTCGCATCGCGCAAGCGGCGGCGAAGCAGGCCGAGGAGCTGGCGTTCTTCCCCCTGTGGTCGTACGCCCACCCCGCGGCGATCGAGCTGGCGGAACGGCTCGCGAACCTCGCCCCGGGCGACCTCAACCACGTCTTCTTCTCCACCGGCGGCGGAGAGGCGGTCGAGACCGCGTTCAAGCTCGCGAAGCAGTACTGGAAGACGCAAGGGAAGCCCACCAAGCACAAGGTCATCTCGCGCGCGATCGCCTACCACGGCACCACGCAGGGCGCCCTGGCGATCACGGGTCTGCCCGTCATGAAGCACATGTTCGAGCCCGTCACCCCGGGCGGCTTCCGCGTGCCGAACACGAACTACTACCGCGCCGAGGAGTCGGGCTTCGGGGGCGGCACGCCCGAGGAGTTCGGCCTGTGGGCCGCCGACCGCATCGAGCAGATGATCCAGTTCGAGGGTCCCGAGACGGTCGCCGCGGTGTTCCTGGAGCCCGTGCAGAACGCCGGCGGCTGCTTCCCCGCACCCGCCGGCTACTTCCAGCGGGTGCGCGAGATCTGCGACAAGTACGACGTACTGCTCGTCTCCGACGAGGTCATCTGCGCCTTCGGCCGCCTCGGTCACTACTTCGGCGCGAGCGCGTACGACTACCAGCCCGACATGATCACCTTCGCCAAGGCGGTGACCAGCGGCTACTCCCCCCTCGGCGGCACGATCATCAGCGACCGCATCTACGAGCCCTTCGCCCACGGCGACGCGACCTTCCCGCACGGCTACACCTTCGGCGGGCACCCGGTGTCGGCGGCGGTGGCGCTGGAGAACCTCGACGTGTTCGAGGAGGAGGGACTGCTCGAGAACGTCCGCACGAACTCGCCGCTGTTCCGCTCGACGCTCGAGCAGCTCCTCGACCTGCCGATCGTCGGCGACGTGCGCGGCGACGGCTACTTCTTCGGCATCGAGCTCGTGAAGGACAAGGCGACCAAGGAGACCTTCGACGACGACGAGTCCGAGAGGTTGCTGCGCGGCTTCCTGTCGAAGGCGCTCTTCGACGCGGGCCTGTACTGCCGAGCCGACGACCGGGGCGACCCCGTCATCCAGCTCGCCCCGCCCCTGACCCTCGGCCCCGCCGAGTTCACGGAGATCGAGCAGATCCTCCGCTCGGTCCTGACGGAGGCGTCGAACCGCCTCTGACCCGGGAGGGATGCCGGCGCCACCCCTGTCGGCATCCCACCCGCCCCGCCGGCCGCGCCCGGCCCCCGCCGCACGACGACACCGACCCCACGCTCTCCCGGCACCATCCCCGCCGACACTCCCGCTCCCACCCCGAGCGGTGCTTCCGATGCTGTACCCGACACCATCTCCGGTCACGACCGCGTCGTGACCCGCACCCTCTTGGAGGAGCCACGAACGACAACATCGGTGCCGCCACGGCACCCGCGAACTCGGGCGCCAAGCTCGCCCGCACCCTGGGACTCTGGTCGATCGTCGGCCTGGGCCTGGGGTATATGACCCCGACCGTCGTCTTCGACACCTTCGGCCTCGTGGCCGAGAAGACGAATAACGTGGTTCCCGCCGCGTACGCCGTGGCACTGATCGTGCTGGTCTTCACCGCGATCAGCTACGGCAAGATGGTCCGCGTCATCCCCAGCGCCGGTTCCGCGTACACCTACGCCCGCGAGTCGATCCACCCGGGCGTCGGCTTCGTCGTCGGCTGGACCGCGCTGATCGACTACATGCTCCTGCCGATGGTGAACGCGCTGATCCTGCGCAGCTACATGGAGGCGCTGTTCCCCGACGTCCCCGGCTGGATCTGGGTCGTCGTCTTCACCGCCGGTGTCACCGGGGTGATCTACCTGACGATGCGCGGCACCTCGAACGTCAACATGATCCTGCTCGTCTTCTCGATCCTCGTGATGACCGTGTTCGTCGTGATGGTCGTCGTGCAGCTCGTCGGCGGAGCCGGAGCGGGAACGCCCGTGTCGATCGCTCCTTTCGCCCACAGCGAGGTGCAGTTCGGCGCCGTTCTGGCGGGGGCCACGGTCGTGTGCTTCTCCTTCATCGGGTTCGACGCCGTGTCGATGTACTCCGAAGAGGCGAAGACGCCCAAGATCATGCCCCGGGCCATCGTGCTGACGCTCATCGTCGGCGGCATCATCTTCCTCATCGCGTCGTACGTGACCCAGCTGCGCTTCCCCGACTCGACCGCGTTCCCCCAGGAGGCGATCGAGGACAGCACGCTCCCCGAGATCGGCGTGCAGGTCGGCGGACCCGTGCTGCAGGCCGTGCTCACCGCGGCCGGGTTCGCCGCGACGCTCGCCTCGTGGCTCGCCTCGCACGCCTCGGTGTCGCGCATGCTCATGGTGATGGGACGCAACAACGTGCTGCCCCGCCGCGTCTTCGGCTTCATCAACCCGAAGACGCACACGCCGACGTTCTCGATCGTGATCGTCGGGATCATCAGCCTGCTGGCGATCTCGTTCACGCTCGAGCAGATCGCGGCGTACATCAACTACGGCGCGCTGGTCGCGTTCTCGTTCGTGAACATCTCGGTCATCGCGTGGTTCGCCATCCGCAAGGGCCTGCACAAGACGCCGGGCGACATCGTCCGCTACATCGTGATGCCCGGCATCGGCCTGCTCCTGACGGCCCTGCTGTGGGTGAACCTCGACATGCACGCGCTCGTCGGCGGTCTCATCTGGACCGCTCTGGGAGTGGTGTACCTCGTCATCCTCACGCGCGGGTTCCGTCGTCCGATCGCCTCGTTCGATGAGAACCAGCCGGTCACCGGGGTGAACAAGACGTTCCCGGGGCCGCGCTCGGAGGTCTGAAAGCCCGGGTCTGGCAATCGCGTCGGCCGCGGCACCCCTCGCGCGGGGTGCCGCGGCCGACGCATGTTCCGCGCTCCGGAGATCCGCCGTGCCCGAGGCCCGATGCGCGCCCGCCCACCGTCCGGGTGAGCGACGGCTCCGGAGCGCGGGACGGGGCGGCCACGCGCCGGCGCTCGCCGGCCCTCCGGGCACGGTGGGTAGTCTGCATCGATGCGCATGATCGACGGCTCCGACCGCACCGCGTGGACCATCGACGTCGGCGGGCTGAGCCGTGGCGACCTGATCGAGCGGCTCGATGCCCACGGCATCCATCGCAATCCCCTCGCCGAGGCCCTCCTCGTGGATGCGATCTTCGACGACGCCGCGCACGAGACCGTCACGGTGGTCGAGAGATCCGTGGCTGACCTGGGGTTTCCTGACGGCGCGACCCTGCCTCGCGTCTTGGACGCCGCCGCCCGGCACGACCTGGCGTTGTGCCCCGCCGTGACCGCGCCGTACCTGCGTCTGGCGACACTCGATCAGGCAACCGCTCCCGACCGCATCCTGAGCACCGGGCGTGCGCCCTCGGGCTCGCTGCAGGTTGCATCCCCCGTGCTCCGCGCCGACCACGACTACCCCAAGGGCTTCTATCTGCGTGTCATCGACGGGGTGCCGTGGCTGCGGGGGTATCGCTGCGACGACGAACATGTGCTGTCGCCGGACGATCGCTTCGCGTTCCGGGCTCGTGCCTGCGGGCCGAACTCCTGAGTTCTTCGGCTGAACCGTGCGACGGAGCGCCCGGATAGAGCTGCGCGCACGATTCCTCAGGAGTCTTGTACGCCGGAGCCTGCGTCACGCCATCGCTCGAGATCACCGCTCGAACGGCGTGACCGCCCCGAGCACCACCGTCTCGGCGTCGTGGCCGTTCGCCCACCAGTGCGGCTCCGAGCAGCCGTAGGTGACCGTGTCCCCGGCGCGCAGTTCGACCCTCCGATCGGCCTGACACACCACGAGCACGCCGGACTCGACGGTGACCGTCTCGGTGCCGATGTGACGGAACGGGCTCGCCTCGTTGGAGAACCCCGCGGGCAGCGTGGAGCGGATCAGCTGGAGCATCGACTCGCCGCGCGGCGTCAGCAGCTCGCGCACGGCGCGCTGCGAGGCCGGAGCATCGACGGCGACCGGCATGACATGGCGCTTCGCGCGGGTCACCACGGCCAACGGCACCGCCGGTTCGTCGAGAAGCTGGGCGACCGGGATGCCGAGGGCCCCGGCGAGGCGTTGAAGGGACTGCAACGAGGGGTTGCCGAGCCCCCGCTCGAGCTGGCTGACCAGACCGAAGCTCACCCCGGCCTTCTCGGACAGCGCCTGAACGCTCAGGCCGAGGCGCTTGCGGGCGTCGCGCACCGCGGCACCGAGGGTCTCGACGGTGCGC
>JARBUN010000055.1 GCA_029239635.1 Microbacterium sp.
TGGCTCTGGCCGGTGCGCGAGACCGCGCGCAAGGTGTCGCGCACGTTCAGCAACGTGCTCTCGCTCATGGACGAGGACCCCGAGTTCGTCTTCGCGAGCTCGTCGGCGCAGCAGTTCGCGTGGATGAAGGAGCACTACCCGGCGCTCTGGGAGCGGCTGAAGGCGCGCGTCGCCGAGGGACGCTTCGTCCCGGTGGGCGGCATGTGGGTCGAGTCCGACACCAACATGGTGGGCGGCGAGGCCATGGCCCGCCAGTTCGTGGAGGGCAAGACCTTCTTCCTTGAGGAGTTCGGCATCGACACCGAAGAGGTGTGGCTGCCCGACTCGTTCGGCTACAGCGGCGCGCTGCCGCAGATCATGAAGGCCGCCGGCGCCCGCTGGTTCCTCACGCAGAAGATCTCGTGGAACGAGACCAACCGCATCCCGCACCACACCTTCCGGTGGGAGGGCATCGACGGCTCGCGCATCTTCACGCACTTCCCGCCGGTCGACAAGTACAACTCCGAGGTCTCCGCGGCCGACCTCGCCCACGCCGAGCGCAACTTCGCCGACAAGGGCCGTGCGCGCACCTCGCTGCTGCCCTACGGCTTCGGCGACGGCGGCGGCGGACCCACGCGCGAGATGACCGCGACCATCGCCCGCACGCACTCGCTCGAGGGCGCGCCGATCGTGAAGCACTCGACCCCGCGGGAGTTCTTCGAGACCGCGGAGGCCGAGTACGCCGATCCCGCCGTCTGGGCGGGGGAGCTCTACCTCGAGTTCCACCGCGGCACCTACACGAGCCAGCTGCGCACCAAGCAGGGCAACCGCCGCAGCGAGCACCTGCTCCGCGAGGCGGAGCTCTGGGCGGCGACCGCGACCGTGCGCACCGGAGCCGTGTACCCCGCCGACACGTTCCAGCGCCTGTGGCGACTGGTGCTGCTGCAGCAGTTCCACGACATCCTCCCCGGCACCTCGGTCGCCTGGGTGCACCGGGACGCCGAGCGCAACTACGCCGCGATCGCGGCCGAGCTCGAGCAGGTCATCGCCGACAGCCTCCGGGCCCTGGTCGGCGAAGGCGATCGGACGCTCGTGGCCAACGCCGCCCCGCACGCCCGTGCCGGCGCGCCGGCGCTGGGCATCGCGACGGCGCCGGGTGCGCGCGACGTCACCCCGCGCGCCGAGGGCGACGGCTTCGTGCTCGACAACGGCGTCGTCCACGCCGTGATCGACGGCCGGGGGCTGCTCATCTCGCTCGTCGAGGTGGCATCCGGTCGCGAGGTCGTCCCCGCGGGTCAGGCGGCCGGGCTGTTCGAAGTCTTCCGCGACACCCCCACCCAGTGGGACGCCTGGGACATCGACGAGACCTACCGCCGGCACGCGACCCCGCTGGACAGCGCCGACGTCGTGCGCGTCGACGGTGACGCCGTCGTGGTGGAGCGGCGCACGGGCGACTCGACGATCGTCACGCGCCTCGCCCTCGCGGCGGGCTCGCGCACGGTGCGCCTCTCGATCGACGTCGACTGGCACGAGCAGCAGAAGCTGCTCAAACTCGGCGTCCCCGTCGACGTGCACACCGACCGCGCGGCATCCGAGATCCAGTTCGGGCACATCGTGCGCCCCACCCACACGAACACGTCCTGGGACGCGGCGCGGTTCGAGACGGCCGCGCACCGCTGGGTGCGCGTCGCGGAGCCGAGCTTCGGCGTCGCGGTGACGAACGACTCGACCTACGGCCACGACATCACGCGGCACGCGCGCGAGGCGGGGGGCACGTACTCGCTCGTGCGGCTGTCGATCATCCGCTCGGCGATGTTCCCCGACCCGGGGCAAGACCAGGGCGCGCACCACCTCGAGGTGGGCATCGTCGTGGGCGCCGAGGTCGTCGACGCGGTCGCCGAGGGCTACCGCACGAACCTCCCCGTACGCACGGTGACGGATGCCGCCGCGGAATCGGTGGTGCCGCTCGTCGCGATCGACGAGCCGGGGGTGGTCGTCGAGGCGATCAAGCTCGCCCAGGACGGCTCGGGAGACGTCGTCGTGCGCCTCTACGAAGCCCTTGGGCAGCGGGTACACGCGCGCCTCGAGGCCGGGTTCGACGTCACGGGCGTCGCCGAGACCGACCTGCTCGAGCGCGAGGTCGACGCCGCCGCGGTGGCGAGCATCTCGGGCGGTGCGGTCGAGCTCGACCTGCGCCCGTTCCAGCTGGTGACGCTGCGTCTGAAGCGCTGACGCGCGCGCCGTCTCGATCGCGAGTCGTCGCGGGGGCGGGCACGGGCGAGCGGAGGAGATTCCGGGAGCGGAGGACGGATGCCGCGGTGGGCGTCCTCCCGTCTCGGTTTGTCCTCCGCCCCGCGGCGCCCCTCGCCGGGAGCCGCGGTGGGCGTCCTCCCGTCTCGGTTTGTCCTCCGCACCGCACCGCCCCTCGCCGGGAGCCGCGGTGGGCGCGGGAGGAGATTCCGGGAGCGGAGGACGGATGCCGAGGTGGGCGTCCTCCCGTCTCGGTTTGTCCTCCGCCCCGCACCGCCCCGCACCGCTAGTGCGCCACGGCGGAGACGGGCGTCCTCGCGACCTACCCGGCGAGCGCCCGGGCGGCGAGCAGCAGGTCGCGCACCTCGTGGGGCGCCACCGGACCCGTGGGCAGCGGGTCGCTGCCGCCGAACCGACCGAGGGTGAGGAACGAGCGGCGCTCGAGTGCGGAGCCGCCGCCGTGGCCGCCGGCGTCGATGTGCCCGTGGTCGGTGGTGACGGCGAGGATCTGGCCGTCGTCGGTGCGCGTGACGCGGCGAACCCGGAGCAGGGGAGAGCCGGCGTCGACGCCGAAGCGGCGCGAGCAGATCCGTCGCATCCAAAGCGATCTCGGCATCACGACCGTCTTCGTCACGCACGATCAGGCGGAGGCGCTCGCGGTCGCCGATCGCGTCGCGGTGATGAACGAGGGGGTCATCGAGCAGATCGGCACCCCGGAGGACCTCTCTCGTCGACCGGTCTCGCCCTTCGTCGCCGACTTCGTCGGGCTCAGCAACGTGCTCGACGGCATCGCCCGCGGCATCCTGTTCACCGATGCCGGCGGGGGAATGGATGCCACCGCGGTGGCCTCGAGTTTCCTCGGGTCGCTGCGGCGCACCGTCGTGCGCGCGGCCGACGGCACGCTCATCGCGGTGCAGCACGACGCCTCCGACCGGCGCGAGGCCGACGAGGCGGTGCGCCTACGGTTCGCGGGATACCCGGTGGTGGCGCGGTCGCGCTGAGGAGTCCGCGGATCCCCGTGCCCCCGGAGCCCGCGCCCGGCGTCACACCGTCGCCACCGCCATGAGGACGACGGATGCCGCCATCGCCGAGGGACAGCACGGCATACCCCGCCGACGCGCCGACCAGCACCGGCGTCAGAGCGACCCCGTGGGGATGGCCGGAGGCGGCCGCGTGCCCGCCCATCACGATCTGCAGCCCGGCCATCACGACCATCCCGAGCGTCGTGTGCACCGTCATCGCCGCGGGCACCGGGGGGACCCGACGCTGCCGCGGGCGGCGCCAGACCGCGAGGCCCAGCGCCGCCGCCAGCAGCAGCGCCGTCCAGTAGACCGGCGCGACCACGCCGAACACGGCGGCATCCAGCATCGCGAGCAGCATCAGCACGGATGCCGCGACCTCGGGCGGCCGCACCCGCGCGCGATCGGCTGCCAGACAGCAGGCGCCGACCGCGGCGGGGGCGACCGCCCAGGCGTGGAGGATCTCGCTCATCGGTTCAACAGTGGTGCGCGTCGCCGTGCCCGTCGTGTCCGTGCGCGCCGGCGTCGTGACCGTGCGCGCCGGATGCCGGGCGTCCGCGTGCGGACCATGCCCGGGCCCGTCGGCGTGGGTCAGGGGCGCGCAGTGCGTGTTCGCGGGGGCGGGCACGTTCAGCACAGGATTGCGCTCGAGGGAAGTGCACGTCGCGCTTGTCGTCGACGGGCGGGTCGCGGTGGTCGACGCGGATCCCGATCTCCCCCTGTCGGACGAGGCGCGCCTCGCCCGCGAACCCGCCCGCTACGCGCTCGGCCGGCTCATGCTGCTGTCGCAGGGCGGCGACGGGACGGCGGAACTCGACCGTGCGCGGGACGATCTCGCGCGCTGGGGTGCGACACGCCAGAGCGGAGAGCTGGTGGCCGCCTCCGGATGCCTCGCCGTCCCGATCTTCGACGCGGGCGGGCTCGCCGCGGGAGCCGTGGCGTTCTCGGGTCCGCGGCACCGTGTCGACGACCCCGGGGATGTGCTGTCGGCGCTGCGCCCGGCGGCCGACGCCCTCGCGCCGCTGATGGTGTGACGCGCATCGGGTAAGCTGTACACGGCTCTCCGCGTGGCGGCATCCCGGCCAACTCCCCCAGGACGGAAACGTAGCAAGGGTAACCAGGCTCTACCGGGTGCGCGGAGAGTCTTTTCTTTGCCCGGAAGCGGATCAGCTTCTCGGGCGGATGCCGGCTCCCGCCGCCCGCCATCGCTTCTCGAAGGCGGCGGCGTCGATCGCCTCCGTGTCTTCGTCGTCGGCCATCTCCTCGTCGGTCGAGGGCTGGTCGGAGAGCATCCCCACCTCGTCTACGAGGGCGGCGCCGCGGCCGTAACGACGGGCGCCGTCCGGGCGGTCGTCCACCTGCCGGGTCACGAGCCAGAGCCCGTCGGCCCCGCGCTCGAGTTCCAGGTACTGCGCGAACCCCGCGAGGGCGGGATCGACGGCGAGATGGCGGATCACGGGACCATTCTGCGCGCCGGCGTCAGCGGCGCGCGAACGGCCCGTCGAGCACCGCCCACTGCAGCAGCATGATCGTCTTGGCATCCTGGATCTCCCCGTCGCGGATGCGCTGCAGCGCCTCGTCGATGCCGTACTCGAGGATCTCGATCTCCTCGCCCTCCTCCTCCAGGCCGCCCCGGTCGCCCACCCGGGAGGAGCCGTCGTACGCCGCGGCGAAGAAGTGCAGGCGCTCGGTGACCGAGCCGGGGCTCATGTAGACGTCGAAGACGTGCTGCACCTCGTCGACGCGGACGCCCGTCTCCTCCGCGGCCTCGCGACGGATCGCGGTGAGCGGGTCGTCGTCGTCGAGCAGGCCCGCCGCGGTCTCGATGAGCATGCCGTCGGGGTGGTCGTTGACGTACACGGGGTAGCGGAACTGCCGGGTGAGCAGGACGGTGCGCCGCGCGGGGTCGTAGAGCAGGATCGTCGCGCCGTTGCCGCGGTCGTACGTCTCGCGCTTCTGCGTGACCCACTCGCCGTCGTCGCCGCGGTACCGGAAGGTCGTCGCGCGCAGCACGTGCCATCCGGCGGCGAGGAGCTCGACGTCGGTCACCTCGACGCGAGGATTGCGATCGAGATCGAGGCCGGTGAGGTGCAGGCCGGTGCGACCGCGGTGATCGGGAACGGTGGTGCCGGGACGCGGATCGTTCATGATTCGGAACAATAGTGCAGAAACGTGCAAGAATGTGAAGCGTGATGCTCGCCGCCGCCCGCAAGGACGCCCTGCTCGAGCGGCTTCGCCGCGACGGCCGCCTCGTCGTGAAAGACGTCGCCCTCGAACTCGGCCTCTCCGAAGACAGCATCCGCCGCGATCTTCGAGAACTGGATGCCGCCGGCCTCGCCGTCCGCGTCTACGGCGGTGCTCTTCCGGCCTCACCGGCGGTCGCGGACTACGACGCCCGGGGGAGGGTGGCGCGATCGAGCAAGGCCCGCGTCGCGGCTGCCGCGGTCGACCTGATCGAACCCGGGGCGACGGTGCTCCTCGACGGGGGGACGACCACCTTGGCGCTGGTGGAGGCGCTGCCCCGGTCGTTCGCCGGCACCGTGATCACGCACTCGCCGACCATCGCCGCCGCCCTCCTGCACCACGAGGCCGAGGTCATCATGATCGGCGGTCGCGTGTTCAAGCACTCCGCCGTCGCCTGCGGCTCCGCCGCGGTCGAGGCCGCACAGAAGATCAGCGCCGACATCTTCTTCCTCGGGGTCACCGGGGTGCACCCCTCCGCGGGGCTGACGACGGGGGATGCCGACGAGGCGGCGATGAAGCGCGTCCTCGCCGGGCGGGCCGCCGAGACGTTCGTGCTCGCGAGCGAGGAGAAGCTGGGCGCGGCGTCGCGGTTCGGCATCCTGCCCCTCGACGAGGTGACGGGAGTGGTGGCCGACCTCGGGCCGGACACCGCGCTGGCCGCCGATCTCGCCGCAGCGGGCGCGCGAGTGCGGTATGCCTCGACGCCGAAGCAACCCCGGGGCGATGTCGGAGGCCCGCAATAGGCTGGGGCGCGTGACGCAGAGCATCTACATCACGTCGGCCGAGGGGCACTCGGGCAAGTCCACCGTGGCCTTGGGGGTCCTCGACGCCCTGAGTCGCGTCACCCCGCGCGTGGGGGTGTTCCGTCCCATCGCCCGCTCCACCGCCGAGCGCGATTACGTGCTCGAGATGCTGCTCGACCACGACGGCGTCGACCTCGACTACGACGACTGCGTCGGTGTGACCTACGACGACGTCCGCGACGACGCCGACGCGGCGCTCGGTCGCATCGTCGAGCGCTACAAGGCGGTCGAGGCGCAGTGCGACGCCGTGGTCGTCATCGGCAGCGACTACACCGACGTCGGCAGCCCCGCCGAGCTCGCGTACAACGCCCGCATCGCGGCGAACCTGGGCGCTCCCGTGCTTCTCGTCCTCGGTGGTCGCGCCCAGCAGGGACAGGGCGAGACGCTGGGTCTGTCGGTCGCCCGCACCCCGCACGAGGTCGGCCAGATCGCCTCCCTCGCCGTCGCCGAGCTGCTGCACGAGCGTGCCGAGGTGTTCGCGGTCATCGTGAACCGCGCCGATCCCGATGAGCTCGACGGCGTCGTGGCATCCGTCCGTCAGGTCATCGACACGACCCCGGTCACCCCGATCGACGAGCGCCGGCCCGTGCCGGTCTGGGCGCTGCCCGAGGATCGCTTCCTCATCGCCCCCTCCATGCGCGGGGTCCTGCGGTCGGTCGAGGGCGAGCTCATCAAGGGCGACCCCGAGCTGCTCACCCGCGAAGTCCTCGGAGTGGTCGTGGCGGGCATGTCGATGGTCAACGTCCTGCCGCGGTTGAAGGAGTCGGCGGTCATCGTGATCCCCGCCGACCGCAGCGAAGTGCTTCTCGCCACCCTCCTCGCGAACGCCTCGGGCACCTTCCCCTCGCTCGCGGGCATCGTGCTCAACGGCGGGTTCGAGCTGCCCGACCCGATCGTCCGCCTCATCGACGGCCTCGGGTCGCCGCTGCCGATCATCGCGACCGACCTGGGCACGTACGACACGGCCGTGCGCATCATGAACACGCGCGGGCGCCTCGCCGCCGACTCGCAGCGTCGCTACGACACCGCGCTCGCGATGTTCGAGCGTCACGTCGACACGGCCCTGTTGACGCGCGAGCTCGGCGTCGCGCGCCCCAGCGTCGTCACCCCGCTGATGTTCGAGTACGGCCTCGTCGACCGGGCCCGCACCGACAAGCGCCGCATCGTCCTGCCCGAGGGCACCGACGACCGCGTGCTCCGGGCGGCGGCGACGGTGCTCTCGCGCGGCATCGCCGACCTGACGATCCTCGGCGAGCCGATCGAGGTGCGCGGGCGCGCGATCGAGCTCGGCATCGACATCCGCGACGCCGAGGTCCTCAGCCCCTTCGACGCCGTGCACGTCGACAAGTTCGCCACCGAGTACGCCCGGCTCCGTGCGCACAAGGGCGTCACCTACGCCCAGGCCGCCGACACCGTCACCGACGTGTCGTACTTCGGCACGCTGATGGTGCACCTGGGTCTCGCCGACGGCATGGTCTCGGGTGCCGCGCACACGACGGCCCACACGATCCGCCCCGCCTTCGAGATCATCAAGACCGCCCCCGGCGTCTCGGTCGTCTCGAGCGTGTTCCTCATGGCCCTCGCCGATCGGGTGCTCGTCTACGGCGACTGCGCCGTCATCCCCGACCCCACGAGCGAGCAGCTGGCCGACATCGCCGTGTCGTCGGCGGCGACCGCCGAGCAGTTCGGTATCGAGCCGCGCGTCGCGATGCTGTCGTACTCGACCGGCGAATCGGGCACCGGCGCCGACGTCGAGAAGGTGCGCACCGCGACCGCGCTCGTGCGCGAGCGCGCTCCCGAGCTTCTCGTCGAGGGTCCGATCCAGTACGACGCCGCCGCCGACGCGGCCGTGGCCAAGGCCAAGATGCCCGGCTCCGAGGTGGCCGGACGCGCGACCGTCTTCGTGTTCCCCGACTTGAACACCGGCAACAACACCTACAAGGCCGTGCAGCGCTCGGCCGGAGCCGTCGCGATCGGCCCGGTGCTGCAGGGCCTGAACAAGCCCATCAACGACCTGTCGCGCGGCGCCCTCGTCGACGACATCGTCAACACCATCGCGATCACCGCGATCCAGGCGCAGGGGAGCAGCAAGTGAGCGTCGTGCTCGTCGTCAACAGCGGGTCGTCGTCGTTCAAGTACCAGCTGCTCGACATGGACCGCGAGGAGGTCCTGGCGTCGGGGCTCGTGGAGCGGATCGGGGAGGGGACCGGCGACCACACCGCGGGCTTCGCCGTCATGCTCGAGGCGTTCGCCGCCCACGGGCCCTCCCTCGACGACCGTGCGCCCGTCGCCGTCGGCCACCGGGTGGTCCACGGCGGGGCACGCTTCTTCGAGCCGACCGTCGTGACGCCCCTCGTCGAGATCAACATCGACGAGCTCTCGGTACTGGCGCCCCTGCACAATCCGGCGAACCTCGCGGGCATCGTCGCGGCTGAGAAGGCCTTCCCCGACGTGCCGCACGTCGCCGTCTTCGACACGGCGTTCCATCAGTCCCTCGCCCCCGAGGCGTACACCTACGCGATCGACCGCGAGGTCGCCGAGGCGCATCGCATCCGCCGGTACGGCTTCCACGGCACGAGCCACAAGTTCGTCAGCGAGGCCGCCGCAGCCTTCGTCGGCCGCCCGATCGGCGAGCTCAAGCAGATCGTGTTCCACCTCGGGAACGGCGCCTCGGTCACCGCCATCGAGGGCGGCCGCTCGGTCGACACGTCGATGGGCCTCACCCCGCTCGAGGGGCTCGTCATGGGCACGCGCTCCGGCGATCTCGACCCGGCCGTGCTGTTCCAGCTCGCCCGTCGCGCCGACATGTCCATCTCCGACCTCGACACGCTGCTCAACAAGCGCTCCGGGCTCCTCGGCCTCGCCGGCGTCAGCGACATGCGCGACATCGGCGAGCGACGGGATGCCGGAGACCCGGCGGCGCAACTCGCCTTCGACGTCTACATCCACCGTCTCCGCGCCTACGCGGGGGCCTACCTCGCCCAGCTCGACGGGGTCGACGTCATCTCGTTCACCGCCGGGGTGGGGGAGAACTCGATCCGCGTGCGCGAAGAGGCCCTGGCGACCCTCGGCTTCGCGGGGGTCGAGATCGACCCCGAGCGCAACGCGGCGCGGGAGCGCGGCATCCGGCGTATCTCCACCGACTCCTCGCGCGTCGAGGTTCTCGTGGTCCCCACGAACGAGGAGCTCGAGATCGCCCGCCAGACGCTGTCGGTCACCGCGTGATCCGAGGCCGGATTCTCGTCAGACGGTGAGCGGTGCGTCGCCGAAGGCCGCACGTGCCTCGGTCAGGAGCTGTTCCGTGGTCAGGTCCTCACCGAGGGCGCTGCGCAGCGTGTGGGCCTGAATGAACGTCACGATGCCGCGCGTGACCGCGTCGACCGGGCGGCCCGCCTCCAGGGCCCAGGGGGTGACGGCGGCTCGACACGCAGCCGTGAGCGCGCTCACCGACGAGCGGTAGATGGCGTGCAGCTCCGGGTCGGTGGTCGCCTCGCTCCACAGCTGCAGGAGGATGCGTCGGGGGAGGGGCCCGGTATCCGTGCGTCCGCACACGAACGCGACGATCTCGGCGGGCGTCCGCGCGTGGTCGCTTTTGCCGAGGAGCTCCGCGACCTTGGTGGGGATGACCTCGGCGGCGATGGCGGCCATGATCTGCGCGCGCCCTGAGAAGTGGGAGTAGATCGAGCCGACAGACAGGCCCGCTTCGGCCGAGATGTCGGCGATCGACGTGTGGGCGAGACCCTTGTCCGAGGCCGCGCGGAGCGTTGCCGCCATGATCTCTTCGCGTCGCAGACGGGCGGTCTCCTCGGTCAGTCTCGGCATCCAAAAAGAATACATGTTCTCTGTGATATAAAAAGAGCATTCATTCTCTTTGAGTCCCGGAGGCGTGCCATGTCACCCGAACCGACCACTCGCAACCGCACCCGCTGGCTTCCGGCCGTCGCCATCGGTCTCGGCGCGGCCGTCGTCGTCGCCCTCATCGTGGTCGCCTTCCTCTGGCCGACGGTCACGACGTCGGCCAAGAACGTGCCCCTGGGTGTCGTCGGCGACAGCGCCGCGGTGTCCTCGGTCGAGCAGGGCCTCGATGACCGTGCGGCCGGGGTGTTCGCGGTGACGACGTACGGTTCGCGCGACGACGCCGTCGCCGCGATCGAGCGGCGGGAGAGCTACGGCGCGGTCGTGACGGGGCGGTCGCCGGAGGTCCTCGTGGCAGGAGCCGCGTCGCCTGCGGTGTCCACGATCCTGCGCCAGGTCGCGGGCGGTCTGCAGCAGCAGATCGCTGCTCAGGTCGCAGCGGCAGGGGGCGATCCCACCTACGTCTCGGTGCCGGTGACCGATGTGGTCCCGCTCGCCGAGGCCGACCCCAACGGCTCGGCTCTCGCCGCCACAGGGTTCCCGCTGACCCTCGGCGGCATTGCGGGCGGCGTGCTCATCTCGCTCCTCGTCACCGGCGTCGGTCGTCGCCTCGCCGCGCTCGGCGTCTACACCGTCGTCGCGGCCGGCGCCGTCGCCCTCGTCACGCACGGGTGGTTCGGCATCCTGCCCGCCACCGGCGACGTGGCCGGTCTCACCGCGGCGATCGCGGTGAGCATTCTCGGGACGGCCTCGTTCGTGGTCGGGGCGAACGCCCTGCTCGGGACGGCCGGTATCGCGGTGGGCGGTGTCATCACGATGCTCGTCGCCAATCCGATCTCGGCCGCGGCCGTTCCCGTGCAGTTCCTCGCGGAGCCGTGGGGGCAGGTCGGGCAGTACTTCGTGCCGGGTGCCGCCGCCACGCTCGTCCGCGACCTCGCCTACTTCCCGCAGGCGGACGCCACGCGGCCCTGGCTCGTGCTGGTGGCGTGGGCGGTGCTCGGGGTGGTCCTCAGCGCGGCCGGGCACTTCCGCAACCGCGAAGTGATCCACCTCGAAGCGATCGAGCAGCCCGTACCGGCGGGGCGGCGCGCGCGCCGCGCGTGAGAAAAGGCCGATTCGCGCGAGGCGATGCGGCGGGCGGTGACTACGCTGGGAGGGTCGCGTCCTGCGGCATCCCGCGCCTTCGCCCGCCCGCCTGGAGCATGCCGTGACCGACACCCCCGCCCTGCCCGATCTCACCTCGTACGAGGGCGTGCTGTTCGATCTCGACGGCGTGCTGACGCCGACGGCCGAGGTCCACATGCGGGCCTGGAAAGAGATGTTCGACGAGCTCTTCGCCGCCTGGAACATCGAGCCGGCCTACACCGACCGCGACTACTTCGAGTACGTCGACGGAAAGAAGCGCTACGACGGCGTTGCGAGCCTGCTGCGCAGCCGCGACGTCGAGGTGCCCTGGGGCGACCCGTCCGACGACCCGTCCGAAGACACCGTCTGCGGCGTCGGCAACCGCAAGAACGCCGTGTTCTCGCGCATCCTCCGGGCCGAGGGAATCGCTCCCTACCCCGGATCGGTCGCTCTCCTCGACGTTCTCCAGGCGGCCGGCACCCCCATCGCGGTGGTGTCGAGCTCGAAGAACGCCGTCGAGGTGCTCGAGGCGGCAGGGCTGCGCGAACGCTTCCCCGTCGTCATGGACGGTGTCGTCGCCGAGCGTGACCACCTGGCCTCCAAGCCCGCCCCCGACGTCTTCGCCGAAGCGGCGCGCCTGCTCGGAGTGGACCCCGCGCGATCCGTCGCCGTCGAAGACGCGCTGAGCGGTGTGCGCTCCGCCGCCGCCGCCGGATACGCGGTCGTGGTGGGCGTGGACCGCGGAGTCGGTGCCGACGACCTGGCCGCCGCCGGCGCCACCGTGGTCGTCGACGACCTCGCGGCATTCGTAGACTGAGCCGTCGCCCCGCGGCATCCTGAGCACCATCCCTCGCGCGCACACCCGAGTCCCGCGCGCGAGCTGACCCGTACCTCGCCACTGGAAGGCACGCCCGATGATCGATCGCGATCGTTTCCCCATCGATGAATGGCGCCTCATCGAGACCGAGTTCTCGGTCGACGACGTGGGCGTCACCGAAACCCTGTTCTCGGTCGGCAACGGCTACCTCGGCCTGCGCGGCAACCCGATCGAGGGGCGCTTCGCTCTCGAACAGGGCACGTTCATCAACGGCTTCCACGAGACCTTCCCGATCCGTCACGCCGAGCAGGCCTACGGCTTCGCGGAGGTCGGCCAGACGATCATCAACGCACCGGATGCCAAGGTCATGCGCGTCTACGTCGACGACGAGCCGCTCTCGCTCGACGTCGCCGACGTCCGCGAGTACGAGCGCGTGCTCGACATGCGCCAGGGGATCCTCCGCCGGACCCTGCTGTGGGTCACGCCCTCCGGCAAGCACGTGCGGATCGAGGACGAACGCTTCGTCTCGTTCGATGAGAAGCACCTCGCGGTGCTCCGTCTCACCGTCACGGTGCTCGACTCCGACGCGCCGGTCTCGGTGAGCAGCCAGCTGCTGAACCGGCAGGACGGCGAGGGGATCTACGGCGGCTCGCCGATGGCATCCAAGCAAGCCGGATTCGACCCCCGCAAGACCGAGAAGCTGAGCGATCGCGTGCTCCAGCCGCGCGAGTACTGGCAGGACGGCGACCGCTCCGCGCTGAGCTACGAGGTGACCGAGTCGGGCATGACGCTCGCCGTCGTCGCCGACCACCTCGTCGACACGGCGAACGAGTGGACCTCGCGCCAGCTCATCGAGCCCGACATCGCGAAGAACGTCTTCCGCGTCGACGCGCGCGCCGGGGTCCCGACGACGATCACCAAGCTCGTGAGCTACCACACCTCCCGAGGCGTCCCCACGGGTGAGCTCCTGGACCGCTGCCGTCGCACGCTCGACCGCGCACGCGAGACCGGCGTCGACGGCCTCATCGAGCAGCAGATCGCCTGGTACGCGGCGTTCTGGGATCGCTCCGACGTCCGCATCGGCGGACACGGAGACCTGCAGCAGGCCACCCGCTGGTGCCTGTTCCAGCTCGCCCAGGCGGCCGCCCGCGCCGACGGGCAGGGAGTGCCCGCGAAGGGCGTGACCGGCTCCGGCTACAGCGGCCACTACTTCTGGGACACCGAGGTCTACGTGCTGCCGTTCCTGGCGTACACGTCGCCGCTCTGGGCACGCAACGCCCTGCGCATGCGCTACCTCATGCTTCCCGCCGCACGAAAGCGCGCGCACCAGCTCAACGAGGCCGGTGCCCTGTTCCCCTGGCGCACGATCAACGGCGAAGAGGCGTCGGCCTACTACGCCGCCGGCACCGCGCAGTACCACATCAACGCCGACGTCTCCTTCGCGCTCGCGAAGTACGTGCGCGCCACCGGCGACGAGGAGTTCCTCGCCCGCGAGGGTGTCGACATCGCCGTGGACACGGCGCGGCTGTGGTCGACCCTCGGGTTCTGGCGCTCCAGCGACGGAGGAGAGGAGCACGACTCGTTCCACATCCACGGCGTGACCGGTCCCGACGAGTACACGACCGTCGTCAACGACAACCTCTTCACCAACGTCATGGCGCGCTTCAACCTGCGCTTCGCCGCGCGGACGGTCCGCGAGCTCGCCGAGAACAACCCCGACGCGTACGCGCACATGGCCGACCGCATGAACCTCGACCCCTCCGAGCCCGAGCGGTGGGACCGGGCGGCCGAGGCGATGCACATCCCGTTCAGCCCGGCGCTCGGCATCCATCCTCAGGACGCCGTGTTCCTCGAGCGCGAGATCTGGGACCTCGAGAACACCCCGCCCGACCAGCGCCCGCTCCTGCTGCACTTCCACCCGCTGGTGATCTACCGCTACCAGGTGCTCAAGCAGGCCGATGTCGTGCTCGCGCTCTTCCTGCAGGGAAATCACTTCACGGATGCCGAGAAGCTCGCGGACTTCGAGTACTACGACCCGCTGACCACGGGCGACTCCACGCTCTCGGCCGTCGTGCAGTCGATCCTGGCCGCCGAGGTGGGATACCAGGACCTCGCGCTGGAGTACTTCCGTCAGGCGGCGTTCGTCGACCTCGGCGACCTGCACCACAACGCCTCCGACGGCGTGCACGTGGCCTCCGCCGGCGGCGTCTGGACGGCGCTGGTCAGCGGCTTCGGGGGCATGCGCGACCACTTCGGCCGTCTGACGTTCGATCCGCGCCTGCCCGCCGACTGGCCCGAGCTGTCGTACGTGCTGCACTGGCACGGAACGCGTCTCGACGTCACGTTGACCGCCACCGCGCTGACCCTGCGCGCGAGCGGCGACGGCGAGCCCGTGGACTTCGCCGTCCGCGACGTCGACTACACCGTCGCCCCCGGCGAGACCGTGCGCGTCGCGTTGCACGGCCAGGGTCCCGTGCGTCCGGGGCGGCCCTCGATCCGACAGCTCGAAGGATCGGTGCGGGAGGACGGCACGCTGCTGCTGGCCTCTGTTCCGATCGTCACGGCGGCCATTCCCCTCGTCGGCGAGGACGACGGCGAGCCCGTCGCGGTCGGCCTGGACGTCTGACTCCCCGCGCGAACGCGGCGGCCCCCTCGCGGGGGTCGCCGCGTTCGTCGTTTCCCGTGCTCGGTGTGGTCTCGGCGGGGTGCGATGAGAACAGGGGATGCGATGGGGACAGGGGGTTCGCGCGGGGAAGGGCCTGTTGCGGTGGCATCCCCTGTTCTGATGGCGGGCCGGCGGCGGGCGTGGCGGGGGATCGGCGCATGCGCGGGTGCGGGGAAGGGCCGCGCGGACGCGATGTCGGAGGTACGCCGTAGGCTGGACGGGTGACGACAGCCCTGTACCGCCGCTACCGCCCGCAGGCGTTCGGCGAGATGATCGGGCAGTCCCAGGTGACCGAGCCCCTGATGACCGCCCTGCGCAGCGACAGGGTCGGCCATGCGTACCTTTTCTCGGGTCCGCGCGGCTGCGGTAAGACCACGTCGGCCCGCATCCTCGCCCGGTGCCTCAACTGCGCGGCGGGCCCGACCGACACCCCGTGCGGCACCTGCGACAGCTGTGTCGAGCTGGGGCGCGGCGGCAGCGGCTCGCTCGACGTGGTCGAGATCGACGCGGCGAGCCACAACGGTGTCGACGATGCCCGCGACCTGCGCGAGCGCGCGATCTTCGCTCCCGCGCGCGACCGCTTCAAGATCTTCATCCTCGATGAGGCGCACATGGTCACGCAGCAGGGCTTCAACGCCCTGCTGAAGCTGGTCGAAGAGCCCCCGGCGCACGTGAAGTTCATCTTCGCGACGACCGAGCCCGAGAAGGTCCTCGGCACGATCCGTTCGCGGACGCACCACTACCCGTTCCGCCTCGTGCCGCCCGCGGCCATGCTCGAGTACGTCCAAGAGCTGTGCGAGAGCGAGAACGTGGGTGTCGAGGCCGGGGTGCTCCCGCTCGTCGTCCGCGCCGGCGGGGGGTCGCCGCGCGACACCCTGTCGCTGCTCGATCAGCTCATCGCCGGAAGCGACCCGTCGACCGGCTCGGCCACCGAGACGGCCGGTCACGTGCTCGTGCGATACGAACGCGCTGTCGCTCTCCTGGGGTACACGCACTCCGAGCTCCTCGACGAGGTCGTCGACGCGTTCGCCGCGAACGACGGAGCCGGGGCTTTCGCCGCGGTCGACCGTGTCGTGCAGACGGGCCAGGACCCGCGCCGCTTCGTCGACGACCTCCTCGAGCGGCTGCGCGACCTGATCATCGTGGCGGCGACGGGCGCGGGCGCATCCGCCGTGCTGCGCGGCGTCCCCGACGACGAGCTCGAACGCATGGCTCGGCAGGCCACGGCGTTCGGGGTCGCTCGTCTGTCGCGGACGGCCGACCTCGTCGTCGCGGCGCTCGACGAGATGACGGGCGCCACGTCCCCGCGGCTGCAGCTGGAGCTGCTCGTCGCCCGTGTCCTCACTCACGCGGGCGTCTCGCAGGGGTCTTCTCCCGCCACGATCCACGCTCCCGCGACCCCGCGCTCCGCGTCTCCGGACGCGGGTTCGGGTGTCGCCCCGGCCGCGCCCGCTGTCGCCGCGCCTGCTGTTGCCGCGCCCGGTATCGCGTCCCCGGGTCGCCCGGCTCCCGCGAGCCCGGTGGCGCCTCCCGTCTCGCCGAACGTTGCGTCGCCGCGCGTTGCGTCGCCGGTGGCCGCGCCGACTGTGGCGTCTCCCTCCTCGCCCGCCGTGGCATCTCCGACATCGTCCGCGCCTGCGGCCCCGACGGTGCTCCCGCGGCCGACGACGCCCCGCCGCCCTTCACCGACGACGACGCGCCGCCGCTCGACGACGAAGCCGGTCCCGATGACCGCGCGCCCGAGCGTCGTGCACCGGAGGGCCGTGCGCCGGAGACCCGTCCCGCGGAGACCCGTGCGCCGGAGACCCGTGCGCCCGAGCCCCCTGCGCCCCCGCGAGACGCGGCGACGAGCCCGACCCCTCGCGACTCGGACGCGGACAGCGACGCCCACCCCTTCGACACGGCTCCCACGCCCGACGCCCCCGCACCGTCGAGCGGGCAGCCTCGCGGCGAGGCTGCCGTCGCCGCGGAGGCTCCGGCCGCCCCCGCCTCGACACACGCGCCGCGTGGAGGGCCCGTCCGCGGACGACACCGCCTCGACCGACACGACGATCGACGCGGCCGCCGTCGACGCGGCCGCCGTCGACGACCCCTCGCCCCTCGAGCCGGTCGCTCCGACGCCCCCCGTCACCCCCGTCGGCCCGATCGAACTCGGGCACGTGCGCGACGCCTGGCCGGAGATCCTGGGTCAGCTCGAGGTGGCCAGCCGCTCGTCGTGGCTGATCGTCTCGACGTCGACGGTCGCCGCGTTCGACGACGACGTTCTCACCCTCCTCTTCCGGACCGCGAGCGACCTCACCGCCTTCAAGACCCGCTCGGCGGACGGCGGCCCGAGCGAAGATCTGCGTCAAGCGATCCTCGCCGTCCTCGGCGTGCGGGTGAAGTACCTCGCGCGCCTCGACGGCGACGGTCCCGGTGGCCCCGGGCCGTCCGGCCCCGGCGGCCCCCGCGGCAACGGATCCGGATCGCCCGCCGCCCCGCCCCGCGGGGGAGCAGCCCCCGCGCGTGCATCGGCGCCGTACTCGGCGAGCGTCACGGATTGGGCCGTCGCCCCGATCCCCGGAGCGGCACCGGGAACGGCAGCCCCGGCCACGGCGCTGGCGGTCGACGACGAACCCGAAGAGGCGCGCCCGGCGCCCGTGGCCCCGGCCGGGATCGCGCGCGAAGGCGGCGTTCTGCCGCCCGCGGAGGTCTCGCGGTCCGTCCCGGCCCCCGAAGAGGTCGACGATGACGACGTCATCCCGCCCGCCGACGAAGCCCCGGACGCGCCGGTTCCGCCCGTCATCGTCCCCCGTATGCCCCCGCTGCGCGGCGGCGTGCAGCGCTACGGTGAAGCGGTCGTGCGCCAGATGCTCGGCGCGACGTATCTCCGCGACGAGCCCTACGAGCCCCCGACGAGGTTCACCTGATGTATGACGGCATCGTCCAAGACCTGATCGACGAGTTCGGCCGGCTTCCCGGAATCGGCCCCAAGTCGGCGCAACGCATCGCGTTCCACATCCTCCAGACACCGAGCTTCGACGTCTCGCGGCTGTCGACGCTGCTGGGCGAGATCCGCGACAAGGTGAAGTTCTGCGAGATCTGCGGCAACGTCTCCGAGCAGGACCGCTGCTCGATCTGCCGGGACCCGCGCCGGAACCCCGCGCTCATCTGCGTGGTCGAGGACGCGAAGGACGTGGCGGCGATCGAGCGCACCCGAGAGTTCCGCGGTCTCTACCACGTGCTCGGCGGCGCGATCAGCCCCATCGCGGGCATCGGACCCGACGACCTGCGCGTCACGCAGCTCATGCAGCGGCTCGCCGACGGCACCGTCCAAGAAGTGATCCTCGCCACGAATCCCAACCTCGAGGGCGAGGCCACGGCCACCTACCTCAGCCGCTTGCTGCACACGCTCGAGATCCGCGTCACGCGCCTGGCATCCGGTCTGCCCGTCGGCGGGGATCTCGAGTACGCCGACGAGGTCACCCTGGGGCGCGCCTTCGAAGGTCGCCGCACGCTCTGACGCGCCGCGCCCGCGCCCGCACCTCGCGCCCTGCCCAGGCGTTCGGCGCGCCGGGTCCTGCGCCCGGCGCCCTGCGTTCGGCGCCCCGCGCCCCGCGCCCGCCGCGCCCGCGCCCCGCGCCCGGCGCCCTGCGTTCGGCGCCCCGCGCCCCGCGCCCGCCGCGCCCGCGCCCCGCGCCCGCGCCGGCCGCGCCGCCCCTGTGCACCCTGCGTCTTCCCGGGCACCCCCAACCCGCACCCGCACCCCGCACCCGCACCCCACACCCCCTGCGCGGCGCCCACCTCCCGGGCGAACTCACCGCAGGCGACCCGACACCTGCCGGGTGGACGCGCCGCGGTCTCCGCATCGCGAATCGTTGAGGGCTGGTGAACCGCTCGTTCACCCCCTGCTCGCGCGGGGGAAACGCGACGACGGCACGTTCTGTTCTGCGGGACGACCGACGGACGACCCGAAACGTCCGGCGCACCGACCGCCAGACAGGGGCTTCCGTGAGCGATCGACTCTCCGTCGCGCGCGCCCGCCTCGGGCGCATCATCTTCGACACCTTCCGTTCCACCTATGACCCGCGCCTGGGCGCGTGGTTGCTGCTGCGCGCGCAGCTCCTCCCCGAGCTCGCGGGAGGGCAGCTCGAGGCGCACGGTTCCGAGACAGGAGCGGGCATCGTCACGCTCGGCGTCTTCGGAGTCTGGCGGCTCCTCGCCACCAACAACCGCGAACTGGCGCGGTGCGCGACGGTGTTCCCGTCGCCGGCCGCCGCGGTCGAAGCGGCGCGGTACGACCAGGCTCGCGTGGGCCAGCTTCAGCTGACGGCGGTGCGCGGGCCCGGGTCGACGAAGCACGCCTGGGTTCTTCGCAGCGCGGGTGTCCCGGTCATGACCACGGCGCGGTGGTACGAGTCCGCAGGTGAGGCCGCCGCCGCCGGTCGGACGGCCGCGAAGGTGTTCGCCGCGGCGAACGTCGTCGACGGAGTGAGTATCGGCACCGCTTCCGGGCGGCGCTCACGGGTCCTGGACCGGACCACGTGATGAGACGCTGAGCACTCGAACGTCATGGGTTGACGAGCGGGCGGCCTTCAGCGCCGCGAACGCGCACGCACGCGCACCACGCTCGACAGCGTCGCCCGCACCGGCTGACCGAGGTAGATGCCCAGCGACGCCCCCACCGCGAGCGCGATGCCGATCGTCGCGGCTCCCGTGAGCGTGGTGACACCCGCCATGAGCACGGCGGGGTCGTCGCCGGATTCCACGATGCCCAGCAGTCCGCGGAACACCGCCGCACCGGGCACCATCGGCAGGATCGCGGCGGTGGTGATCGCCACCGACGGCACGTGCAGGCGGTACGCGACGACGATGCCGGCGAAGCTGCCGATGAAGGCTCCCACCCCGCTCGCCGCGGCCACCTCGAAGCCGAGCGACGAGGCGCCGAGATAGCCCGCCCACGCGACCAGGCTCAGGGTCGCGCTGACGACGATGATCCGCGCGCCGGCCCCGTTGATCACCGCGACGGCGATCGCGATGACCGCGGCACCGACGAACTGCACGCTCACCGGCCCCAGCGGCAGGGCGCTCGACGGGGGAGACATCCCCGTCCCCAGTACGCGGACGGTCTCGAGCCCCGCCAGGATCCCGAGCACCACGCCGAGCGTCTGCGTGGTCAGCTCCAGAATGCGCCCCGTCGCGGTGAGGGCGAAGCCGTCGATGGCATCCTGAGCCGCCCCGACGACCGTCAGCCCCGCGAGCATGAGGACGATTCCGGATGCCACGATCACCGACGGTCGGATCGCGGCGGCCGCGTCGATCCCGGTGTATTGCAGCAGCGGGGACAGCGCCGCGACGACGGTCAGCACGAAGCCTCCCGCGATCTGCGCGAAGAAGTACGGCACGCGCGCGCGGGCCATCAGGTGCTGCGTCGTGGCGGCGAGTCCGGCCGCGATGAACGACAGCACGAGGGAACGGGAGCCGCCGGATGGCGCGACACCGCACGATGGCGTCCTCGAGGGCGAGTCCGCCGGTGATCTCGGTCACGAGCGCTTGCAGTCGCTGCAGCTTCGCGTGGTCGGGCACCGAGCCGCGCACGACGCGCAGGAGCGTCGTGGGGTGCGAGGCCCCCGGGCGGCTGTGCGCGATGGTGATCGAGTTGTAGGTCACGTCGACGTGCACCGGGTCCAGGCCGTACGCCCCGCAGACGCGCACGATCGTCAAGGTCACCTCGTTCGCGGGCGCCCCGACGACGAGCATGGTCTCGCCGATGCGGATCGCGAGGTCGAGGATGCGCGTCGCGAACGCCTCATCGATGACGGGGAGCAGCTGGGTGTCGGGAGAACTCGAGTCCTCGGTGTGCACGAGACGACGCAACGACGACAGAAGTCGGCGCGGGGTGGGGGACAACCGCGAGCCTCCAGGGGCCAAGAACCGGGTGGGAGGGCTCGATCCTATCCGCGCGATCCGCTCATGACGGAGGCGGCATACCCGCGCCCCTAGGATGGACCCTCGGGTGCGGCATCCGAGCGCCCCGTCGTGGCATCCCGACGCCCGACCCATCCGGGAGAGTTCCTCTTATGGCGCTGATCGTCCAGAAGTACGGCGGCTCGTCCGGGTCGTCGTGGCGGTGAGCGCCATGGGCGACACCACCGACGAGCTGCTCGACCTCGCCGGTCAGGTCGCCCCGATCCCGGCGCCACGCGAGCTCGACATGCTCCTCTCCAGCGGGGAGCGCATCTCGATGGCGCTGCTGGCCATGGCGATCCACTCGATGGGCTTCGAGGCCCGCTCCTTCACCGGCAGCCAGGCGGGCATGATCACGGATGCCACGCACGGCGCCGCGCGCATCGTCGACGTCACCCCGGTGCGCCTCCGCGAAGCGCTCGACGAGGGCGCGATCGTCATCGTCGCCGGCTTCCAGGGCTTCAACCGCGACACCCGCGACATCACCACGCTCGGCCGCGGCGGATCCGACACCACCGCCGTCGCGCTCGCTGCGGCGCTGAAGGCCGACGTCTGCGAGATCTACAGCGATGTCGACGGCATCTTCACCGCAGACCCGCGCGTCGTGCCGCTCGCGCGCAAGCTCGACCGCGTCGGCAGCGAAGAGATGCTCGAGCTCGCCGCCAACGGCGCGAAGGTCCTCTACATCCGCGCTCCACGCCCGGTCCACGTTCAGCTCGAATGAGGGCACCTGGGTGCTCGACGCTTCGAAGACCTCCGCACTCGTCCCCGAAAGAGGAGCCATGGAAGAGCCCATCGTCGCCGGTGTCGCCACCGACCTCAGCCAGGCCAAGATCACCGTCATCGGTGTTCCCGACGTCCCCGGCAAGGCCGCCGACATCTTCAAGATCGTGGCCAAGTCCGGCGCCAACGTCGACATGATCGTGCAGAACGTCTCGGCCGCGGCCACCGGTCGCACCGACATCTCGTTCACGCTGCCCAAGACCGACGCGACGACCGCCCTCAAGGCGCTCGCCGGCGAGCAGTCCGAGGTCGGCTTCGAGAGCCTCGTGCACGACGACCAGATCGGCAAGCTCTCGGTCGTGGGCGCGGGCATGCGCACCCACTCGGGCGTCTCGGCGACGCTCTTCGAAGCGCTCAGCATGGCCGGGGTCAACATCGAGATGATCTCGACGTCTGAGATCCGCATCTCGGTCGTCGTCCGCGGCGTCGACCTCGCCGAGGCCGCGCGCCTCGTGCACACCGCCTACGGTCTGGACGGCGAGGCCGAGGCCACCGTCCACGCCGGCACCGGTCGCTGACCCGCGCGGCGCGAGATCCCGCCAATCTGCGGAGCATCCCGGTCGATTTCTCCGGAGTTCGGCCCACCCGCGGCGGACGCATCCCGCCGCGCGCGCTACCCTGACCCGAACGCCGCGTTCGCGGCATCCACCACCCGAAACACCCGAGGACCCCGCATGACCCGCATCTCCGATTCCGGAATCTCCCTCGCCGTCGTCGGCGCCACCGGCCAGGTCGGCACCGTCATGCTCGAGATCCTCGCCGAGCGGTCGTTCCCGATCCGCGAGCTGCGCCTGTTCGCCACGGCCCGTTCCGCCGGCACCTCGGTCGAGTTCGGCGGTCACTCGGTCATCGTCGAAGACGTCGCCACGGCCGATCCGGCCGGCGTCGAGGTCGCTCTCTTCTCGGCCGGCGCCACCGGCTCGCGTGCCCACGCCCCCCGCTTCGCCGAGGCGGGCGCCCTGGTCATCGACAACTCCAGCGCGTGGCGCATGGACCCCGAGGTCCCCCTCGTCGTGAGCGAGGTCAACCCCCACGCGATCGATGAGGCCGTGAAGGGCATCGTCGCCAACCCGAACTGCACGACCATGGCCGCGATGCCCGTCCTGAAGGTCCTCGACACCGAGGCGGGCCTCGAGCGCCTCATCGTCAGCACCTACCAGGCCGTCTCCGGTTCCGGTCTCGCCGGGGCCCAGGAGCTCCTCGGCCAGGTCGAGGGCGTCCTCGCCCAGGGCGACGTCGAGCGACTCGTGCGCGACGGCTCCGCTCTCGACTTCCCCCAGCCGGAGAAGTACGTCGCCCCCATCGCGTTCGACGTCATCCCCTTCGCCGGCAACCTCGTCGACGACGGTCTCAACGAGACCGACGAAGAGAAGAAGCTGCGCAACGAGAGCCGCAAGATCCTCGAGCTGCCCGAGCTCCGCGTGGCCGGCACGTGCGTCCGCGTCCCCGTCTTCACGGGCCACTCGCTCAGCATCAACGCCGAGTTCGCCCGCGACCTCTCGCCGGAGCGCGCGCGGGAACTGCTCGCGAACGCCCCCGGCGTGAAGCTCGAAGAAGTCCCCACGCCGCTGCAGGCCGCGGGCACCGACCCCAGCTACGTCGGCCGGATCCGCGCCGACCAGTCCGCCCCCGAGGGCAAGGGTCTCGTGCTGTTCATCAGCAACGACAACCTGCGCAAGGGCGCGGCGCTGAACGCCGTGCAGATCGCCGAGATCGTCGCGCAGAAGCGGGCTGCGACCGTCTGATCCCGGCATCCGGATGCCGCGGGCGCGGGGTTGTCTCGATATCGAACCGACCGATCTCTCGATGTCGAGAGACCTCGCAGCCCGCGCCTAGAATCGTCGGGTGACTGAAAACGTCGATGTTCTCCTCATCGGTGGCGGCATCATGTCCGCCACTCTCGGCACGCTGCTGAAGGACCTCCAGCCCGATCTGAAGATCGCGGTGGACGGCTCGATCGACCCGGCCAAGGCCGTCACGATCAACGAGCAGTTCCAGCAGAGCCGTCAGCTCTGGGCCTCCCTGGTGGCCGAGGGCGTGCTGGACGAGCCCTCGACGTTCATCAACGCCACCCCGCACATGACGTTCGTGCGCGGCGAGAAGGACGTCGCCTTCCTCCGCAAGCGCTACGAGGTCCTCCGTAAGCAGCCGCTGTTCGCGGGCATCGAGTACAGCGAGGACTCCCGTGTCATCAACCAGTGGGCGCCGCTGCTCATGCAGAAGCGCCGCAAGGGCGAGCCCTTCGCCGCCACGCGGGTTCCCGCCGGCACCGACGTCGACTTCGGCTCGCTCACGCGCCAGCTGTTCGCGAACCTGCGCGAGAAGGGCGTCGAGGTCGTCACCAACCACGACGTCAAGAAGCTGAAGAAGCAGAAGGACGGCTCGTGGGAGGTCTCGTACCGCCACGTCATCGGCGGGACACCCGGCTCGATCAACGCGAAGTTCGTCTTCGTCGGCGCGGGCGGCTGGGCCCTCAAGCTGCTGCAGCGCTCCGGCATCCCGGAGATCAAGGGCTACGGCGTCTTCCCCATCGGCGGGCAGTGGCTCAAGACCTCCAACCCCGACATCGTCGCGAAGCACCAGGCCAAGGTGTACTCGCAGGCCTCGGTCGGCGCCCCGCCCATGTCGGTGCCGCACCTCGACACGCGCGTCATCGACGGCGAGTCGTCGTTGCTGTTCGGCCCGTTCGCGACCTTCAGCCCGAAGTTCCTCAAGAACGGGTCGATGCTCGACATCGTCACCCAGGTGCGACCGCACAACCTCCTGCCGATGCTGAAGGTCGCCGTCGACAACCCCGGTCTCATCAAGTACCTCATCAGCGAGCTGCTGAAGACGCACGCGAAGAAGGTCGACAGCCTCCGCGACTTCATGCCGACGGCCAAGGCCGAGGACTGGGAGCTGCTCGACGCCGGTCAGCGCGCCCAGGTCATGAAGAAAGACAAGGACAAGGGCGGGGTGCTGCAGTTCGGCACCGAGGTCATCACCGCCTCCGACCGTTCGATCGCCGGCCTTCTCGGCGCCTCCCCGGGCGCCTCCACGGCGGTGTCGATCATGCTCGGCCTGATCAAGACGTGCTTCCCCGAGCGCATGCCCGAGTGGGAGCCGCGCCTGCGCGAGCTCATCCCCAGCTACGGCGAGTCGCTCAACACGCGGCCCGACGCCGCGCGCAGAGAACTGGATGCCACGGCCCAGGCGCTGAAGATCAACCCCTGAGCCCGTGGCGAAGCTGTACTTCCGCTACGGAGCGATGAACTCGGGCAAGTCGACGGCCCTTCTGCAGGCGGCGTACAATTACGAGGAGCGTGGGCAGCGCGTGCTGCTCGCCAAGCCCGAGATCGACACCAAGGGCGCGGATCAGATCGAGAGCCGTTTGGGCGTGAGTCGCCCGGTCGATTTCCTGGTGGGTCCCGGCGACGACCTGCGCGCCGTGTTCGCCGCCGCCGCCGGTCCCGATCCGGTCGCCTCGCTTCTCGTCGACGAGGCGCAGTTCTTCACCCCGGCCCAGGTCGACGACCTCCTCCGCATCGCGGTCCTCGACGATGTGCCGGTGCTGGCCTACGGCATCCGCACCGACTTCCGCACGGAGGCCTTCCCGGGGTCCGCGCGCCTGATGGAGATCTCCCACAGCCTGGAAGAGCTCAAGACCATCTGCCGCTGCGGACGTAAAGCGATCTTCAACGCGCGTCTGGTGGGGGGCCGGTTCGTCTTCGACGGCGATCAGGTCGCGATCGACGAAGGACAGATCCAGGGTGAGGTCACATACGAATCGATGTGCGCGGCCTGCTATCTGCGGGAGTCCGGCGGTCGCCTCGACGGACGCTGAGACCGTCCGCGCGATCAGCGACGCCGTCGCCGAACGATAGCCTGGGAGCATGCGCGTACTCCTGGCCGGCGGTGCCGGTTACATCGGAACTCACACGGCCGTCGCTCTTCTCGAAGCGGGCCATGACGTCGTCCTCCTCGACGATCTGTCGGGAACGCACGCCGTCGCCGCGGAGCGCGTGGAGCGCATCACGGGCAAGCCCGCACCTCTCGTGATCGGTGACGCCGCCGACGACGCGGTGGTGTCCGCGGTGTTCGACGAGCACGGACCCATCGACGCGATCATCCACCTCGCGGCGTTCAAGGCGGTGGGCGAGTCCACGCAGAAGCCGCTCGCGTACTACTCCAACAACCTCGACACCACGTTCGCTCTGCTGCGCGTGGGCCTGGCCCACGGCATCCGGTCGTTCGTGTTCTCCAGCACCGGGACCGTCTACTCCGACCCCGCCGATCTGCCCTTCACCGAGGAGTCGACGACGAGCATCGACCTCTCGAACGCGTACAGCAAGTCCAAGCGCATGAACGAGGTCGTCCTGGCCGACGTCGCGCGCGTGAACCCCGACCTCAACGTCACGGTCCTGCGCTACTTCAACCCGGTGGGTGCGCACCCGTCGGGCCTCATCGGCGAGGACCCCGCCGGCATCCCGAACAACCTCATGCCCTACGTCTCGCGCGTGGCGATCGGCACGCTCGACGAGGTCGGCGTGTTCGGCGACGACTACGACACCCCGGACGGCACGGGGCTGCGCGACTACATCCACGTCGTCGACCTGGCCGAGGGGCACGTCGCGGCTCTCGAGCAGGCGCAGCCGGGGCACCAGGTGTTCAATCTCGGCACGGGTCGTCCGGTGAGCGTCCTCGAGCTCGTGGCCTCGTTCGAGAAGGCGGTGGGGCACGAGCTGCCCAAGCGGATCCTCGACCGCCGCCCCGGTGACGTCGCCGCGACCTATTGCGACCCCACGAAGGCCGCGGAAGTGCTCGGCTGGCGCACGCGTCTCACCATCGACGACGCCTGCCGCGACTACTGGAACTGGCAGACGACGAACCCCGCCGGCTACGCCACGCCCGCCGACGCCTGACGATCCGCGCGTAGGCTGGTGTGGTCCGGCCACATCAGCCCGACCGGGCGGACGGGGGATGCCATGCCGGATACGGCGCCGCGTGCGTGGCAGGTCGTGCTCGAGCGGATCGAAGCCGACCTCCGAGAGGGGCGCCTCTCGCCCGGAGATCGCCTGACGCCGGAGCGAGAGCTGGCATCGACGCTCGGAGTCGGTCGATCGAGCGTCCGTGAGGCCATCCGCGTCCTCGAGGTGCTCGGCGTCGTGCGCACCGCGACCGGATCCGGCCCCACCGCCGGCGCGATGATCGTGACCACCCCGCGCGGGGGCCTCGCGGCGTTCCTGCGCCTTCAGGTCGCCGCGAACGGATTCCCGATCGCCGATGTGGTCCGTACCCGCGTGGTGCTCGAAGGCGACGTCGTGGAGCGTCTCGCGACCGATCCCGCCGCCGACCTCGCCGAGGTGCACGAGATCCTGGATGCCATGGACGCCGGCGACCTCACCCGCGAGGAGTTCCTCGCCCTCGACGCGCGGCTCCACCAGGCTCTCGCCGAGGCGTCCGGCAATGCCGTGGTCGCCGCGATGATGGCGGGGCTCCGCAGCTCGATCGAGTCGTACACGCAGCTCGGCGCCGCCCGCATGAGCGACTGGGCGACGACCGCCGCTCGCCTGCGGGACGAGCACCGTGACATCGTCGGCGCGGTGCTCCGCGGTGACGGCGGTTCGGCACGCGACGCCGTCCGCGGGCACATCGCCGGCTACTTCGGTCAGGTCGCCGCGGAGCTGGGTGCGCCCACCGACCTGACATCCGCCGAGGGCGCGTCCGCGCGCCCGTGAGAGGACTCCCATGACCGATCGTCCCGCCCGCCCGCCCCGGCCTCAGCACGTGCTCGAGGTCGTGTCCACGGAGCGTCTGACCCCTCACCTCGTGCGCGTTCGAGCGCGGGGAGCCGATCTGTCGGTGTTCCGCGAGAGCGCCTTCACCGACAAGTACGTCAAGATCACCTTCGTCAAACCCGAGCTGGGGCTCGAGCCCCCGTATGATCTCGCGGCACTGCGCGAGACCCTCGCCCCGGAGGATCTTCCCGTCACACGGACGTACACCGTGCGCGAGGTCGACGGCGATGAGCTGGCGATCGATTTCGTCGTGCACGGCGACGAGGGCCTTGCGGGGCCCTGGGCGGCGCGCGCGCAGCCGGGGGAGCGCCTCGTCGTGTCGTCGCCGGGAGGCGGCTACGCCCCCGACGCCGAGGCGGACTGGCACCTGCTGGCCGGTGACGAGTCGGCGATCCCCGCGATCGCGGCCGCCCTGGAAGCCCTTCCCGCGGATGCCGTGGGCTCGGTGTTCCTCGAGGTGCAGGAACAGGGCGAGGAAGTGCCGCTCACCGTCCCCGACGGCGTGCATGTCGAGTGGGTGTATCGCGGGACGGCGGGGGCCGGGACGTCGCGCGTCCTCGTCGACGCCGTCGCCGGATGGACACCGCCCGCCGGGCGTGGCCACGTGTTCGTCCACGGCGAGCGGGAATCCATGAAGGCGCTGCGCGACGTGATCTTCGGGCAGTGGGGACTCGCGCGCGCGCAGGTCTCGCTCTCGGGGTACTGGGCCCACGGCCGCACCGAGGATCGCTTCCAGGCGGAGAAGCGCGAACCGATCGGGCAGATCGTTTGAGTTCGCGGCGTCGCCGACCGCGATGACGAACGCCGCCTCGACCAAGACTCCCGCCGACGTGCGGTGTCTCGTTCGAGGCGGCGTTCCCCGCGACGCGGGTCAGGTTTGCGCGCGCACCGACAGCGTCGGGATCAGCGTGTCGAGGTAGTCGGCGGTGTCCTCCCAGCCGTGGACCGCGTGGCACTCGACACCCATGGCGAGGACGGGGTAGTCGTTGCCGTCCGGGTCGAGACGGTCGCCGATGAAGAGCATGTCGTCGAGCGGGATGCCGGTGGCGTCGGCCAGTTTGCGCATCCCGTACGCCTTGTCGATGCCACGGTGGGTGATGTCGACCGAGGTCGACCCTCCCGAGCGGACCTCGAGGTCGGGGATGCGAGCGGCCACGGCCTCGCGCAGAGCGTTCTTCTTCTCCCCGGTGGGGTCCCAGGCCATCTTGGCGTCGAGCGGGGCGCTCTGTCCGAGGGCGGAGAAGGTGATCTGGGAGCCGCGGTCCTCGAGGATCTCCCCCCACGGTTCGGCTTCCCACAGGCCGAGACGCTCGGCCTCTTCGCGCACCGCGGCGAGAGCGCGCGTCTTCTCGTCGTCGGTCAGGGAGTGCGCGTAGACGGCCCGGATGCCCTCGTCCCCGAGGCGGTAGTACTGCGTGCCGCACGTCGGCATCAGGTGGAGGTGATCGAGCAGCTCGGGGCCCGCCTCCGGCAGTCGCTCGACCACCTGGGAGCGGAACTGCTGGAGCTGACCGCCGGAGATGATCGCGACCTCGACCCGCTCCGCCAGAGCGAGCAGCAGGTCGCCGATGCGAGGGTCGATGGCGGTCTTGGAGGGCGCGAGCGTGTCATCGAGATCGAAGGCGACGAGACGCGGTGAGGTGTCGGACACGGTGCTCCTGCGGGGTGAGGTCAACGGGTGAGGCCGGCCGGACCCCCTTCGGGTGCGGGGGAATCGGCATCTACGAAGGATGTCGCGGGTTACGACGGATTCTACCGAGTGGCTCTGAGAGTGACCGGCGGGCGAGGAGAGGTATCACGGGGGTGAGGAAGAAGTCCGCCTGACGAGGCGGCGCAAGCCGCCACGGGGCTGACGGCGTTCGAGAATTGGTCCCTTCCGGCATTTCTATGGACGCATCGAGCAAGATGAAAGTCCTCTCATCTTTCGAGGTGATTTGTAAACCCGTACATAAAGAATTGCCAGCTTGTCGTAGGGTGGCGGTGAACCTGAGAGGTGGGTGGGGGCCCGAACACGGTCTCTTTGCGCGCACTCCGGTGTTATTCCCATCAGAAACACATGAGATGAGCCGATGAAACGAAACATGAAGCGTGTGGGGTGGGCGGGCGCATCCGCCGCGTTGGCGCTCGCTGCAACGGGGTTCATCGCCCCGACGGCGGCGTTCGCGGGCGATGCGGAGTCCACTGCTCCGACGTCCGGGCCCCAGTTCGATGCCGCCGCCAAGGCGCTGCTGAGCAGCGACGACCAGGTCAAGATCGTCGGTGCCGACGGTAACGGGAATGTCGTGGTTTACACGACCGCCGACGAAGCGAGCCTCAAGAGCGAGCCCCGCGCGTTCGTCGACAACAATGCGAACGTCATTCTGAAGAAGCTGGATTCCGCCCCCAAGAAGGCGGCCTCCACCGATGTGGTCGGTGGCGCCGGATACTTCGGTCGGGTTTCCGGCAACAGCGGGTACTCCTGCTCGGTCGGCTTCAGCGGCTTCAGCCCCACCGGTGCCCCCGCTGTCATCAGCGCCGGTCACTGCACCCAGGACGGCGAGATCGGCGAGGTCTCCCTCACCGTGCCGCGTTCCGACACCGCCGGCGGCGGCGGCCAGGGACCGGTGGAGCTTGCTTACACGCTGGGTGACTTCGGCTTCTCGCAGTTCGGTGGCCCCGGCAACACCGCCGGTGCCGACGGCGCCGCGGACTCCGTCGACATCTCGGTGATCGACGTCACCAATGGTGACCTCGACCTCAAGCCCGAAGTCACCGACTGGTCGAACACCGAGGACCTGTCGGCATCCACGTTCCCGATCAAGTCGGTCGGCGAGGCCGAGGTGGGTCCCTTCGCGAAGTCCGGTCGTACCACCGGCTACACGCAGGGCAACATCGAGATCGTCAACGGCTGGCTCGATGTCGAGGGCCGTTGGGTCCACGGCTTCGGTGGCCCCATCGACGTCATCCAGGGTGACTCGGGTGGACCGATGTGGCAGGGCGACAAGGCCGTCGGCGTGACGTCGGCGCTCTTCGACTACCAGGGCGTCCGCTACGGCTGGGGCGCCGACCTGCTCTCGGGTCTCGCGCAGACCGACGGCTACACCGTCGCGGTCCAGGTCGACGCTCCGAAGCTCACCACCGAGAACGGCAGCACGGTCACGACCGGCTCGACCATCTCGGGCACGGCTCAGGCCAACACCAAGCTCGTCGTGACGCCGGAGAAGGGTGACGCGTTCACCATCGACGTCGACGGCTCGGGCGCCTGGAGCTTCGCCGTTCCGGAGAGCCTGGGCGAGTACGCCTTCACGCTGCAGTCGACGAGCGGCTACAGCAAGTCCTCCACGGTCGATGCATCGGTGAAGGTCGTTCCGCAGGCGCCGGTCATCACCTCGCCTGCCGACGGCGCTTCGATCGTCAACAAGATCACCAAGGTCACCGGAACCGGCCTCGCAGGCGCCACCGTCACCCTCACCGGTGACGTGACGGGCACGACCACGGTGAACGCCGAGGGCAACTGGGTCGTCGCCGCTGAGCGCGAAGCCGGTGCCTACAAGGTCACGGCCACGCAGGCACGTGACGGCGTTACGTCTGCTTCGGCTTCGACCTCGTTCACGGTCGTTCCCAACGCACCCACCATCGACGGCATCGTCGACGGCAGCAGCTACTCGGACTCGGCCGTCCCGACCAAGGTGTCGGGCTCGGGTGAGACCGGCGCAGACATCACCGTTTCGCTGAACGGCGCCGAGGTCGGCAAGACCACGGTCAAGTCCGGCAAGTGGACCGTCGCGTTCACGGACGCGCTGGCACCCGGTGACTACACGGTCGTCGCCACGCAGACGGTGAACGGTCAGTCGAACAACGCCTCGGTGTCGTTCTCGGTCGCCGCGGCCCCCGGCCCGTCGCCCTCGCCGTCGCCCAGCACGCCCAGCACCCCGGGCCCGACCCCGGGCCCGCAGGGCACGCTGCCCAAGACCGGTGCGAGTGACCCCGCGCCGCTCGCCCTGGGCGCCGCAGCGCTGCTCCTCGGTGGCCTCGGAGCGGTCGGTTACCGTCGCTTCCGTCGCGTGAGCCGCTAAGCACCACGCCTCATCGCCCCCGCCATCGCACCCTCGGGTGTGCTGGCGGGGGCGATGTCGTTGTCGGCGCCGAATCGCCTCGTGGGCGCGAGCCGCGGCGAGACGCCCTCTCCATCGCGAAACAGGCGGCCGCGACAGGGAGTGGCCACCGTCCCCGATAGGGTGAGCCGATGAGCGAAGCGGTCGAGAGCGAGAGCGGGTCCGGCGATTTCGTCCAATCCCTCGCCCGTGGGCTCGAGGTGATCCGCGCTTTCGACGCCGAGCACCCCGCGCTGACCCTCAGTGACGTCGCCCGCCGGGCGGGGCTGACCCGAGCCGCGGCTCGTCGCTTCCTCCGGACCCTCGAGACGCTCGGATACGTGCGAGCCGACGGGCGTGACTTCTCCCTCACGCCCCGCGTGCTCGAGCTCGGCTTCAGCTACCTCTCCGCCCTTTCACTCCCCGCAATCGCCCAGCCTCACCTGGAGCGCCTCTCCCGTGAGGTCGACGAGAGCGTCTCATCGGCCGTGCTCGACGGCGCCGACATCGTGTACGTCGCGCGCGTTCCCACGCGACGGATCATGAGCGTCGGCATCACCATCGGGACGCGCTTCCCCGCCTACGCGACCAGCATGGGTCGCGTCCTCCTCGCCGCGCTGCCCGAGGCCCGAGCCCGCGAGATCATCACCGCGTCGCACCCCGAACCCCTGACCTCGCGGACGCGAACCGACGTCGAGGCGATCCTCGACGAGCTCGAGGCCGTCCGGACGCAGGGGTGGTCCCTCGTCGACGGGGAGCTCGAGGAAGGGCTGCGTTCGCTGGCTGCACCCCTCCACGCGCGGGGAGGAACCGTGGTGGCCGCCGTGAACATCTCCGCGACGGCGCGGGGGGACGCGACCGCCTGGCGCAAGCGGTGCCTGCCCGACCTGATCGCGGTGGCGTCCGACATCGACGCGGACCTCCGTCTGGTCTGACCTCGCGCGGCGGCGCTCGCGCTGGGCGGGGGCTCACGCCGCGCGTGGGTTCGCGCTGTCCCGTGGCTCGTGTCCCGCTAAGGCTCGCGCTGCGCCCGCCCGCGCTGTGCCGTGGCTCGCGTCCCGCTGCGGCTCGCGCGGCGCAGGGGCTCGCGCCGTGCCGGGGCTCGCGCCGTGCGGTGGAAAAGTCAGCGAACCGGATGCCGAAGCCCTCGCGCTCGGGAGTGCTGCGACGTACCGACTCTTGTCGCCGGCGACGCGCGCGCGTAGAGTCGTTCGCATAACGTACGCGTGTGCGCACAGCGAACAAGGAGGGAGTCCGCGTGATCGACAAGACCGTTCCCGACGTCGGGGCTGCGGTCGCCGGCATCCGAGATGGAGCGACCGTGATGATCGGCGGATTCGGCCGCGCGGGCCAGCCCGTCGAGCTGATCGACGCGCTCATCGCGCAGGGCGCCCGCGACCTGACCGTCGTCAACAACAACGCGGGCAACGGCCACACGGGTCTCGCTGCCCTGCTCGCGGCCGGGCAGGTGCGCAAGATGATCTGCTCCTTCCCGCGGCAGAGCGACTCGTGGGTTTTCGACGGCCTGTACCGTGACGGCAAGGTCGAGCTCGAACTCGTCCCCCAGGGGAATCTTGCGGAGCGTATCCGCGCCGCCGGCGCCGGCATCGGCGGGTTCTTCACCCCCACCGGCTTCGGCACCCAGCTCGCCGAGGGGAAGGAGACGCGGCGTATCGACGGCCGCGACTACGTCCTCGAGTATCCGATCCACGCCGACGTGGCGCTCGTCAGCGCGCGTGCCGCCGATCGTTGGGGCAACCTCGTCTATCGCGAGACGGCGCGCAACTTCGGCCCGATCATGGCGGCCGCCGCGTCGACCACGGTCGTCCAGGTCGATGAAATCGTCCCGCTGGGCCGGCTCGACCCCGAGGCGGTCGTGACCCCGGGCCTCTATGTCGACCGCGTCGTCGCGGTGGGGGAGCGGGCGTGGCTGCACGAGGGTGAGTTCGTGGGCGGTGTCGACATCGAGGGTCGTCCCCTCGCCCCCGAAGGGAACGCGTCATGAGTGCGCGTCGCCCCGACCGCTCGTTCGCGCGCGGCCCGGCCGTCGGCATCGGCACCATCCGCACCGGCGCCGTCTCTCCGCGCGCCGTCTCTGCACGCGCCGTCTGCAGCGGCGCCGTCCGCATCGATGCCCGCACCGAAAAAGAGGCAGAACAGTGACCACTCGCATCTCCCGCACGCAGCTCGCCGCACGGGTGGCATCCGACATTCCGGAGGGCGCCGTCGTGAATCTCGGGATCGGGGCTCCCACGCTGGTCGCCGACTACCTGCCCGAGGGGCTCGAGATCGTGCTGCACACCGAGAACGGGATGCTCGGGATGGGTCCGGCTCCCGAACGGGGGCGCGTCGACCCCGACCTCATCAATGCCGGCAAGCAGCCGGTCACCGCGCTGGCGGGAGCGGCCTACTTTCATCACGCCGACTCGTTCGCGATGATGCGCGGCGGCCACCTCGACGTATGCGTGCTGGGCGCGTTCCAGGTGTCGGCGGGGGGAGACCTCGCGAACTGGTCCACGGGCGAGCCCGGCGCGATCCCCGCGGTCGGCGGAGCGATGGACCTCGCGATCGGCGCGAAGGACGTCTACGTCATGACCGACCTGCTCACCAAGGGCGGCGAGCCCAAGCTCGTGGCCGCCTGCACGTACCCGCTCACCGGCGTCGGCTGCGTCTCGCGGGTGTACACCGACCACGGCGTCTTCGACGTCACGCCCGACGGCTTCCGCGTGCGCGAGCTGTTCGGCGACAACACGCACGCCGAGATCTCGGCGCTGCTGGGTCTCGACCTCATCGAACAGGAAGCCTGAGCCATGCCCGCATCCTTCGTGTACGACGCCGTCCGCACTCCGTTCGCGCGGCACGGCAAGGCGTTCGCCGATGTGCGCCCCGATGATCTCGCGGCGACCGTGATGGCATCCGTCGTCGAACGCACCGGCATCGACCCCGCCCGCATCGAGGACGTGATCTTCGGCGACGCGAACCAGGCGGGGGAGGACAATCGCAACGTCGCGCGCTTCGGGGCGTTGCTCGCGGGTTTCCCCTCGTCGGTGCCCGGGACGACGATCAACCGCCTGTGCGGATCATCTCTGGATGCCGTGATCCAGGGCTCGCGCGCGATCGAGGCGGGAGACGCCGAGGTGATCCTCGCCGGCGGCGTTGAGTCGATGACCCGCGCGCCGTTCGTGGTGGAGAAGAGCCCGCGTCCTTTCCCCGCGGCGAATCAGACGATGTGGAACACCTCGATCGGCTGGCGCATGACCAACCCGCGGCTGCGGAGAGACTGGACGATCTCGAACGGCGAGAGCGCCGAGAAGCTCGCCGAGATCTACGGCATCTCGCGCGAGGAGCAGGACGCCTTCGCGGCCCGCAGCCACAGCCTCGCCGCCGCCGCCTGGGCCGCGGGGCGCTTCGACGACGAGATCGTGCAGGTCGAGGGCCATGCGCTCGCGCGCGACGAAGGCATCCGCGACGACTCGACCGCCGAGGTGCTCGCGGGCCTGCGCCCGGCATTCCGGAAGGACGGCACGGTGACGGCGGGCAACTCCTCGCCGATCAACGACGGCGCCTCGGCGGTGCTGCTGGGAGCGGAGGGAGTCTTGGATGCCGAGCCTCTCGCCCGCATCGCGGGTCGCGCCGCGTTCGGCAACGACCCTGACGTGTTCGGTGTCGCTCCCGTCGAGGCGGCGAACCGCGCGCTCGCCCGCGCCGGCCGCTCGTGGAAGGACGTGAGCTTCGTCGAGTTGAACGAGGCGTTCGCGTCGCAGAGTCTCGCCTGCGCCCAGCTGTGGACGGAGCTGGACCCGGAGCTGTTGAACGAGAACGGCGGCGCGATCGCGATCGGCCACCCGCTCGGCGCGTCGGGCGGGCGCATCATCGCCCGCGCCGCGCACGAGCTGAAGCGCCGCGGCGGCGGCGTCGCCGTGACCGCGATCTGCATCGGTGTAGGGCAGGGCCTCGCGGTGGTGCTCGAACGCTGAGCCTGCCCCGGGCTCGAGAAGCTGACGGGCAGGTGGCCGTCGGAAATGAGTGAGGGCCCTTCGCGATTCGCGAAGGGCCCTCACTCATTTGTACAGATGGTCGGGGTGACAGGATTTGAACCTGCGGCCTCGTCGTCCCGAACGACGCGCGCTACCAAGCTGCGCCACACCCCGTGGCCAACCCTGAAAGTCTACCCCGTTCGCGGACGTGCGCCCAATCGTGCTGCGCAGCGGGAGTGTCGGCTCGGGGGCGAGGGTGGCACGCGGGGTCGAGAGCGTCGGGGAACGCCTCCCCGTCCACGAAGAGAGGAGAGGACGTTCCCCGACGACTCGCCGCATCGGACCTCGGGTCTCAGGGCTCGCTCCTCAGGGCGCGGCCCCTGAGAGCTCGCGCCTCGGCGCCGGCCTGGGCGCCGGCCTGGGCGCTGGCCTGGGCGCTGGCCTGGGCGCTGGCCTCGGCGCCGGCCTGGGCCCCGGCCCCGGCGCCGGCTTCAGCGCGCGGCCTCGGCACCGGCCTCAGGGCCGCCGGGTCGGGCGTCGTCTCGCCACGATCGCCGCACCGCCGCCGAGCGCCACGGCGAGCATCGCGCCCAGTGCTGCCCCGCCCATCGATGCTCCTGGGACGCCGGTGGAGGCGAGAGCGGCGGGGAGGGGCGCCGCAGCCGACGGCGTGGGCGTGGGCGTGGGAGGAGGTGTCGGCGTCGGCGTCGGCGTGACCGGCGGGGGCGTCGGGGCGAGCTGCTCGGTCTGCGAGGGGTTCGCGAACCGCTCCTTCCAGCTGTAACCCCGGGGAAGGTACGGTGCGATCGCGTCGTCTTGCTCGGCTCTCGAGATCCGCCAGACGGCGGTGTACACGCCGGAGCCCGGGAGGGTCTCCGGTGAGGAAACAAGATACGTTCCCGGCCCACGACTCGGATCCGTCGTCAGGGTGAGGTGGGCGACGGGCGCCAGGGCGGACGGCACCTCGGCGGACTCCGCGGGGAACGCCCCCGTGCGGTACAGGTCGGCGCTCGCGCGAAGCGGCACGAAGGAACCATCGGCCAGGCGTGGCCACACGCCGTCGCCGACGGATACCTCCACGTCATCGACGAATCTGTCGCCGTCGATGCGGGCGGTCGTGGCGATGACGGGACGGAATTGCACAGGGCGCGCCGAGGCATCAGCCGTCGCCAGATCGAATGTCTGCGGATCGGCGGGGCCCGCCGACTCCTGCTGACCGGGGGTGGTGTAGAGCCGCACGGCCGCGGCGGGCACGCGGAAACTCCCCGAGGCCCGGACGATGTACGGGCGTCCGTCGCTGCCGGAGGGGCGCGGAGCCGAGATCGGGTAGACGACGCCGGCACGCACGTCGGTGCGCTCCGAGGTTCCGGTGTCGGCGAAGACGGCGTTCTCGAGCCGCAACGTGCCGGTGGCATCCGGGTCGACGTCGGCGACGATGGTTCCCTCCGTCGGATCGTCGGCGGCGGTGGTCAAAGTGAGCGATCCGTCGGTGCGGGGCACGTGCACCGCAGCGGCCTCGTTCAGGTACTGATCGACGCGCGCCTGGATCGCCGCGCTGTTCTCGGGGCTGGCGCGGCGCATGATGTAGTCGATCGCCTCGCTCAGCGAGTCGCCGTGGTACCCCCAGGAATGAAGGGTGGTGTCGCGGTCCACGATCGCTTTCACCGCCCATCCCACGCTCGCCGCCTGGACAGGGTCGTCGGTCTGGCCGTAGACCGAGACGAGGTGGTTGATCGACGCGAGCTCCTGGGCGCTGAGGCCGCGGAGGTCCGAGGTCGTGCCGTGGTCGGTCGTCGTGCCGGTCGCGACGGGGAGCCCGGGATGGATGCAGTAGGTGTGCACGTCGCCCACCCGCATCGAGCCGTGCCAGCCGGTGGACGACAGTGGCGCCCACGCGCCGAAGCCTGTTCCTCGATCAGCGGCGGTCGCCGGGGGTGCGAACAGAGCCGTGGCAGCTGTGACGAGCGCGAAGACGGCGACCAGGGCGCGCCGTCGGCGGCGAGGTCGCGGGAAGTGCAAGTGATGCATGGGAGTCCCTTCGATTGAGAGACTCGATCTTCGCTGTGCGGCGACGCTCGTGAACGCCCGAAGGGGCCGTTCCGTGGACGAAACGGCCCCTTCGGGGATGGTGCAGAAGTGCTCAGCGCGGCAGCAACGTCAGCAGCGTCGCTTCCGGCCGACACGCGAAACGCACCGGGGCGTAGATCGAATGTCCGAGTCCGGCACTCACGTTCAGTGGCACCGAGCGGCCGCCGTAGGACCATTCGCTGAGCCCGCGAGCCTGGTCGAGGGGCAGATCGCAGTTCGACACGAGCGCCTTGCGGCTGAATGGCACGCGCACCTGCCCGCCGTGCGTGTGCCCGGCCAGCAGCACATCCGCACCGAAATCGGTGAAGGTGTCGAGCGTGCGGCGATAGGGCGCGTGCATGACTCCGAGTGTCAGGTCGGCGGCATCCAGAGTCTCCAGGACCGGGGGAATCTGGTCGGGACGATCCCACTTGCGGTGGGCGTCGTTCACGCCGAACGCGGTGATGCGCACCCCCTTCACCTCGAGGGACACGGCGGTGTCATCGAGGATGTTCCATCCGAGGTCGTCGGTGAAGAATCGGTCGAGGGCGTCGACGTCGAGGTGCTTGTGGGCGGGGACATTCCCGGACGGCCCGAGGAAGTACCGCAGGGGGTTGCGGGGGGCAGGCTCCTGGAAATCGTTGGAACCGTGGACGACGAGCCCGGGCACGCCCCGCAGGGGCACGAAAGCGGTACGGATGCCGGTCAGCCCGTCGCGGTGACCGAGGTTGTCGCCCGTGTTCACCACGAGGTCGGGGGACAGCTCGATGAGCCGAGCCATCCACTCCTGCTTGCGGTGCTGCCAGGGGGCCATATGCGCGTCCGACACGTGAAGGACGCGGATCGGTTCCGCCCCCTTCGGAAGCACACGCAGGGCGTGATAGCGGACCGTGAACAGGTAGCGTTCGATCCCC
>JARBUN010000166.1 GCA_029239635.1 Microbacterium sp.
GCTCCTCACCCGGACGGGCTGCTCCGGTTCAGCAACGGGTCATGACCTATACTCGGCGAGGGATTCCCCGACCCCCGCTAGGCAGTGCCGCACGGCGCGCCTGACCTGAAAGGTGCACCGCCTCCATGGATTTCGCGAGCTTCTTCGCCAATTACGGCCTCATCATCCTGCTGATCGGCCTCCTGATCTTCATGTTCTGGAGCTCTCGCCGCCGCATGCAGAAGCAGAAGCTCGAGCTGGAAGAGAAGGCGCGTCAGACGGTCCCCGGCGCCGAGGTCCTGCTCCAGGGCGGGCTGTACGGCACCATCGTCGACTACGACGGTGACGACCTCGACAAGCCCGCGCACGTCGAGATCGCTCCCGGCGTCGTCATCAAGGTCCACAGCCAGGCCGTTCTCCGCATCGTCGACCCGACCTCCGGCACCGTCACCGAAGACGAGTTCATCGAGGCCGAAGAGACCGAGGCCGAGTACATCGCCGGCGTCACCGACGGCGAGATCACGTCGATCAGTGACGACCACCGCGCCGCTCGTCAGGCCGCCGAGGCCGACGCCGAGCGCACCGACAAGGACCGTCCGCAGGCCTGACGCCTCGACCGTTCGTTCTCTCGTTCCGCCGCATAGAAAGCCGACTCCGTGGCGCCCTCTCCTCCTGTCCGCCATGCCTGGCGTGTTCTGACCGGCCTCCTCGCCATCACGGCGGTGCTCTTCGGTCTGAACGCCCTGGGCGTGTACGCCTTCAAGGCCAGCTCCTGGACCCCTGACCTCGCCCTCGACCTGCAGGGCGGAACGCAGATCATCCTGCAGGCGCAGACCACGGACGGCGCCACTCCCGACTCGGAGCAGCTCCAGCAGGCAGTCTCGATCATCCGCCAGCGCGTCGACGCGTCCGGCGTGGGCGAGACCGACATCGCCACCGAGGGCAACGACAAGATCGTCGTGCAGATCCCGGGGGAGGCCGACGAAGCCACGCGTCAGCGCATCCAGAGCTCGGCGCAGCTGCAGTTGCGGCCCGTGCTCTTCACCGGATCGCCCGCGACGACCTTCGTCGGCGAAGACGGCAACAACACGCCGTACCCGACGCCGGATCCGAACCTGCCGTCCACGCCGACCGCCTCTCCGACGGACGGAAGCGACCCGGCGTACATCACACCGGCGCTGCAAGCGCAGTTCCTCGCCTACGACTGCGCGAACCCGTCCAGCAACCCGGCCGAGGCTCCCGCGGACCAGCCCCTGATCACCTGTGGTCTCGAGGACGGCACGAAGTACATCCTCGGCCCCGTCGAGATCGACGGAAACGACATCGCGGATGCCACGAACGGCCAGGAGCAGAACACCGGCCGCTGGGCCGTGAACCTCGTCTTCAACGACCAGGGCACCGAGAAGTTCGGCCAGATCAGCCAGCGCCTCTACGGCAAGCAGGCACCGTTCAACCAGTTCGCGTTCGTCCTCGACGGGTCGGTGCTGTCGGCGCCGTCGATGAACGGCATCATCCTCGACGGTCGCCCGAGCATCACGGGCAGCTTCACGCAGGAGTCGTCGAAGGCGCTGGCCGACCAGCTGAAGTACGGCGCCCTGCCGTTGAGCTTCAACGTCGTCAGCTCCGACACCGTCTCGGCCACGCTCGGTTCGCAGCAGCTGCAGGTCGGCTTCATCGCCGGTCTCATCGGTCTCGCGCTCGTCGCCCTCTACTCGCTGATCGTGTACCGCGCCCTGGGCACGGTGATCATCGCCTCCCTCGGCGTGATGGCGGTCCTGACCTACGTGATGCTCTGCATCCTGGCCTGGCGCATGGGCTTCCGCCTGTCGCTCGCCGGCGTCGCAGGCCTCATCATCACGATCGGCTTCACCGCCGACTCGTTCATCGTCTACTTCGAACGAATACGAGACGAGCTGCGCGACGGCAAGTCGATCACGGCCGCGGTCGAGGACGGCTGGTCGCGCGCCAAGCGCACGATCTACATCTCGAAGTCGATCAACATCCTCGCCGCCGTCGTGCTGTACATCCTCGCGGATGCCACGGTGAAGGGCTTCGCGTTCACCCTCGGGCTCACGACCGCGATCGACATCATGATCTTCATCCTGTTCACCCACCCGGTGATGCAGTTGCTCGCCCGGACCCGGTTCTTCGGCTCGGGTCACCCGTTGTCGGGCATGGACCCCGAGGCCCTCGGCGCCGTACGCAAACAGGCCGAGCTGGCCGCCGCTCGCGGGGATAGCCGCTCCACGAAGGAGGGAGACGACTGATGCGCTCCATGACGCAGCTCGGTAACGACCTCTACTCGGGGAAGACCTCTTTCCCGTTCGTCCAGCGCCGCCGGATCTGGTTCCTCATCGCCGCCCTCCTCGTGATCGGCGCCGCGCTGGTTCCGCTCGCGCGGCCCATCCAGTTCTCGATCGAGTTCACCGGCGGATCGCAGTTCACGGTCTCCAACCCTGCGACCGTCGACCAGTCGCTCGCCACGCAGGCGGTCTCCTCGGTGGTCCCGGGCGCTTCGACCCGCGTCACCGTGATCAACGACCAGGCCGTCCGCGTGCAGACCGACCAGATGAGCAACGACGAGACCCAGGCGGTCTCGGCGGCGCTCGCCTCGGCGTACCAGGTGCCCAGTTCCGAAGTCACGAACTCCTTCATCGGCGCGACCTGGGGCGCGGACGTCACGCGCCAGTCGTTGTGGGGCCTCGCGATCTTCCTCGCACTGACCTTCCTCATCCTCGCGCTGTACTTCCGCACGTGGAAGATGTCGGTCGCCGCCATCATCGGCCTCGTCGACGTCCTCGTCATCACCGTGGGCATCTACGCGCTCTTCGGGTTCGAGATCTCGCCCGCGGCGGTGATCGGCTTCCTCACGATCCTGTCGTACGCCCTATACGACACCACGGTCGTGTTCGACAAGGTGAGGGAGAACACCCGCGAAGACGGGGAGATCTCCGGACGCACCTTCGCCGAGTCGGTCAACCTCGCGGCGAACCAGACCCTCATCCGCTCGATCAACACGACGATCGTCGCCGTGCTGCCGATCGGCGCGATCCTGTTCATCGGTGTGCCGCTCGGTGCGCGCACCTTGAGCGACATTTCGCTGTCGATCTTCGTCGGAACCCTCGTGGCCGCGTACTCGACGCTGTTCGTCGCCGTGCCGCTGTACGCGCTGCTGCGCGAGCGGGAGTCGGCGATCGCTCAGCGCGACACGCGCGTGCGCTCCGCACGGGAGAAGGCGGGCGTCCCCGCCTGACGGCGGGGGCCCGCTCCGCCGGGCGTAGGATTGACTGACTGACGTCATGACGGGGGAGGCGCAAAGATGACCGAGACCACGGCCTCCGCACCACCGCCGTCCTCGCTGCGCCGACTCGTCCCGCGCATCTTCTCGCGTGCGGCCCGTCGCGACGATGTCGACAAGCTCCTGCGCACCGTCCGCACGCACCATCCCAAGGGCGATCTCGGGATCATCGAGCGGGCCTACGCGGTCGCCGACAAGGCGCACGACGGGCAGAAGCGTCAGAGTGGTGAGCCGTACATCACTCACCCCCTCGCGGTCGCGCAGATCCTCGCGGAGCTCGGTCTCGGACCGAAGGCGATCGCCGCCGCTCTGCTCCACGACACCGTCGAAGACACCGGCTACCCGCTCGACGAACTGGCCGCCGATTTCGGCGACGAGGTCGCCATGCTCGTGGACGGCGTCACGAAGCTCGACAAGGTCAAGTACGGCGACAGCGCGCAGGCCGAGACCGTCCGCAAGATGATCGTGGCGATGTCGAAGGACATCCGCGTCCTCCTCATCAAGCTCGCCGACCGTCTGCACAACGCCCGCACGTGGGGGTTCGTCCCCCCGCACAAGGCTGCCAAGAAGGCCACCGAGACACTCGAGATCTACGCGCCCCTCGCGCACCGGCTCGGCATCCAGGCCATCAAGAGCGAGCTCGAGGATCTCTCGTTCGCCGTGATGCACCCGAAGCTCTACGCCGAGATCGAGAGTCTCGTCAAACAGCGCACCCCGCAGCGCGAACAGTACGTGCAGAACGTCATCGATGCGGTCGACGCCGACCTGCGCGAGCTCCGGGTGCGCGGACGCGTCATGGGTCGTCCGAAGCAGCTGTACTCGGTGTACCAGAAGATGGTCGTGCGCGGCCGCGAGTTCGACGACATCTACGACCTCATCGGCATCCGGATCCTCGTCGGCACGGTGCGCGACTGCTATGCGGTGCTCGGCGCGATCCATGCGCGCTGGACGCCGCTGCCGGGCCGGTTCAAGGACTACATCGCGACGCCGAAGTTCAACCTGTACCAGTCGCTCCACACGACGGTCATCGGGCCAGGCGGTCGCACCGTCGAGATCCAGATCCGCACGCACGAGATGCACCAGCAGGCCGAGTTCGGTGTCGCGGCTCACTGGAAGTACAAAGAGCGCATGGCGGGCGGAAAGGCGGATGCCAAGGCCGTCGACGCCGACATGGCGTGGATCGCGCACATCTCGGACTGGCAGGCGGAGACCGCCGACCCGGGGGAGTTCCTCGACTCGCTGCGCTTCGAGATCGGCGCGAAAGAGGTCTACGTCTTCACGCCGAAGGGACGCGTGATCGGGTTGCCCGCGGGCGCGACCCCCGTCGACTTCGCCTACGCCGTGCACACCGAGATCGGCCACCGCACCATGGGGGCCAAGGTCAACGGTCGTCTCGTCCCGCTCGAGACCGCTCTGCAGAGCGGCGACGTCGTCGAGGTGTTCACGTCGAAGAACCCCGACGCCGGCCCCAGCCAGGACTGGCTCGGCTTCGTCAAGAGCACCCGCGCGCGCAACAAGATCCGCGGATGGTTCACGAAGGAGCGCCGCGAAGAGGCGATCGAGCAGGGCAAGGACTCGATCGCGCGCGCGATGCGCCGACAGAACCTGCCGCTGCAGCGCCTCATGAGCCAGGACTCGTTCACCGAGGTCGCGCGGCAGTTCCACTACGAAGACGTCTCGGCGCTGTACGCCGCGGTCGGCGAGGGACACGTCTCGACGCAGTCGGTGATCGAGAAGGTCACCGCGCTGGTCAGCGCGGAGGACACCTCGACCGGGCCGATCGACCTCCCTCAGGTCGGACGCCGGCGCACCCCGCGCAACAGCGATTCGGGAGTGCTCGTCCGCGGCGCCCCCGACATCCTGGTGAAGCTGGCGAAATGCTGCACGCCGGTGCCGGGCGACGAGATCGTCGGATTCGTCACGCGCGGAAGCGGCGTCTCGGTGCACCGCGGCGACTGCACCAACGTGAAGGCGCTCAAGGAAGACCCCGACCGTCTCATCGACGTCGAGTGGGCGCCGACGACCAAGAGCCTGTTCCTCGTGCAGATCCAGGTCGAGGCCCTCGACCGCTCCGGCCTGCTCAGCGACGTCACGCGCGTGCTGAGCGAGCACCACGTCAACATCCTCTCGGCCACCGTGTCCACCTCGAACGATCGCCTCGCCCTGAGCAAGTTCGTCTTCGAGATGGGTGACACGGTGCATCTCGACCGCGTGCTGAACGCCGTGCGACGTATCGACGCCGTCTACGACGTGTACCGCGTCACCTCGTCGTCTTCAGCGAACCAGGGCCCTGTCTAGGAGATCGAGGGCGCGGCGGCCGTAGGGGATGCGGGGGTGCTCTCGGATCCACGCGCGCGCCCGCTCCGCCAGGTCGGGGTCGGAGCAGGCCCAGGTGTGCGCCAAGGGGGGTTCGTCCAGACGAGCCAGATCGGCCAGGGCGCGGGTGGGCGTGGCCACCGCCAGACCGGCCACCTCCATCGTGTCCGAGGGGTCGAGCCGAACGTCGTGGTAGATGACGCGGACATCGTGTGTGACGCGCACCCGTCGCTCGCCCGAGCGCTGGAGGTGGTGCGGAGAGGGCTCGACGAGCACCCCGCCGTGGACCCACCCCGCGCTGCGACGGACGAGAGCCAGCCGCGGGCCGGTCAGCGGTGCGAGGCTCCGGGCCCGCATCCATCCCGTCTCGGCGGCATCGGCGGGCATGTACCCCGCCCCGATGGCGACGAGGACGCCGTCGAGACACGCCGCCGTGAGCTCGGCGAGCGAAAGACGCTCGCCCGGGAAATACAGAAAGGGCGACACCATCACGTCAGTCTGACGGGAGAGTGTCGCCCTGCCCCGCCGAGGCGGGAATCTGTGGAGAGAGCGGATCAGCCGCCCAGGGCCCGGAGCCATCCGCGGCGCGCTTCGAGCGCCTCGGAGGCCTCGGCGGCCGCCCGCTTGTCGCCGCGCGCTTCGGCGTCGGCGAGCTCGGACTCGAGCTTCGCGATCGCGTCGGTGATCTGACGCGTCATGTCGTTCGCACGCGCCTTCTGCTCGGGATCGTTGCGCTTCCAGTCCGCGTCTTCCCGCGTGCGGACACTGAGCTCGATCTTGCGAAGCTCGTCGTCGAGGCCGCGCTCGACGTCGCGCGGGAACACACGGCCGATCTCGTCCCACTGACGCTGGATGGCGGTCAAACGCTGGCGGGCCGTGGCGAGGTTCTTCTCATCGACGATGGGAGCCGCCTGCTCGAGAAGTGCCCGCTTCTGCTCGATCTTCTCGCGGGAGGCTTCGATGTCGGCCGCTTCCCGCTCGCCGCGGGCGCCGTAGAGAGCATCGCCCGCCGCCTTGAACCGCGCCCACAGCGCGTCGTCGACCTTGCGGCCGGCGCGGCCGGAGGCCTTCCACTCGTCGAGCAGGTCGCGGTAGGCGCCGATCCCGTCCTCGCCTCGCGGGGCGAGGGCTTCGGCGCGCTC
>JARBUN010000056.1 GCA_029239635.1 Microbacterium sp.
GCGCGCACCTCGTCGCCGCGCTGCGGAAGGACGTTGTCGCTGCCGTCGAGCTGGAGCGCGACCACGCGCCGCGGCGGATGGCCGAGGTTGTGCACCTTCGCCACCGTCTCCTGGCCGCGGTAGCAGCCCTTCGACAGGTGGACCGCGGTACGCAGCCAGTCCATCTCGTGCGGGAGCAATCGCTCGTCGGCGTCGACACCGACCCGGGGGCGCCAAGCCGCCACGCGGAGCGCCTCCACGGCATCAAGGCCGGCGAGCGCGACCTCGCCGCGCACGGCGGCGTCGATCACGCGGTCGAACTCCGCGGCATCCAGAATCGCTTCGGCCCAGTCGCGGTCGGAACCGGGGTGCGGGTCGACGCGCGCGTACGCCCAGCCCCCGGGCGACACGTCCGGCCACGGGTCGACCCAGACGGGTGCCGCGGTCGGGAGAGACGACACGGCATCGCGGGTTCCGCCCACGACGAAGAGGTCGTCGGAGCGGTCCTTCACGTCGACCCGCAGGCGGAACCGCATACGGGCCAGCCATCCGGCGAGCGCATCGACGTCGGTCGCGTCGACGATGAGCCACGCCGTCTCTCCGTCGTCGACGACGGACGCCGCGTGTTCGACGCGCCCTTGCGGATCGAGGATGAGCATCTCCGTCGACACTCCGCCCGAGCGAGGCGCGCCGAGGCGTGCGAACCGAGCTCGCGCCCGAGGGCCGCGATGTCCCAAGCCCAGAGGAGGTGGTTGTCGACGAGACCGTACAGACGCGTCGCGGCGGTGTACGGCTTCGCGCCGGCGGTGCGCACCACGGCGTCCGTGGCGAGGTCGATGCGCGGCCCCTTGACCTGGCCGACGTACAGCTCGAGGACGCCGTCGGAGTGCACGAGGCTCACCTCGAGATCGAACCCGCCGTCACCGTTACGCAGCTTCTCGACGTCGTCCGCCGAGCGGAGGACCGCCGGGTCGGTCGGCGGCAGGAGGGCCGGGCCGGCGTCCGCGCCGGTCGACGGTCGGGCGATGCGCCAATAGCCGATCTCGGAGACCAGCGCGCGCCGCTCGTCCCCGTCGAGAAGCCACGCGTCTGCGGAGTAGTTGAGGAAGTCGCCGCCGTCGTGGCTGAAGCTCACGCGGTGCGCGAACTCGCCCGAGAACGACCGGCCGTCCGCCTCGTAGTCGATGACTCCGGTGCCTTCCCAGACGCCGAGGAGCCACGAGAGCGGGACGAGGTCGGCGGGAAGATCCGTCGGAATCTCGATCACGAGATGCCGATCAGCGCTGTCCGCGGTAGAGGTTCCAGATGACCGTTCCCGAGACGAAGGCGATCGCCAGGGACGCCAGGCCGAGAAGTCCCACGAAGAACAGTTCGAGCGCGAGGAGGTTCATACGCTCAGCCTAGCGGGGAACGATGGCCGCCAGCCCGAAGCCCGCCGTGATGAGCCCCAGAACGACGAGAGCCCCGAGCACGCTCGCCGCCATCCGCTGGATGAAGGCCTGCGAGCGGCCGTACCAGAGCTGGATCGCGAAGGCCGCGATGACGCAAACGCCCAGAGCGACGGTGACCCACTGCGCACGCGCGTGCGCCGGAACCAGGATGCCGATGGCGACACCGGCGATGACGGCGAGGACCCAGACGGCGATCACACCACCGTAGGTGCGGCGCGGTACGAGGTCGGGCGTCGACATGCCTCCATCATCGCCCACGCGGAGGCATGGCGCACGTGCGAGGGGGTCGTGCGGAGTCGTGTCGCGCCTCACCCTAAGATGGGCGGGTGTGCGGCAGCCCGCACTGGGAGGACCGTGTGGCTCAACTTCTCGTTCTCAGCTCCGCCCCCGGGGGCGGTGCCGTGCTGCCTGCGCTCGAACTTCTGAGCCACCGGGTACGGCAGATTCCGGCCGAACCTGCGCAATTGGTCAACGCACCCAGCGCCGACATCATCTTCGTCGATGCGCGCTTCGATCTGGTCGGCGCCAAGTCGCTGTGCAAGATCCTCACGACCACCGGCATCGAGGCTCCCCTCGTCCTCGTCATCACCGAGGGCGGGCTCACCGCCGTCTCGACCGACTGGGGCATCGACGACGTCGTGCTGGTCGGCGCCGGTCCCGCCGAGATCGACGCCCGCATCCGGCTGGCGATGGGCCGCCGCAGCGCCGATCAGGTCTCGACGCGCATCCAGACCTCCGGAATCACGATCGACGAGTCCTCATACTCCGCGAAGGTGCACGGCAAGCCGCTCGACCTCACTTACAAGGAGTTCCAGCTCCTGCACTTCTTCGCGACGCACCCCTCGCGGGTGTTCACGCGCGAGCAGTTGCTCAGCGAGGTCTGGGGGTACGACTACTTCGGTGGGACGCGCACCGTCGACGTGCACGTGCGGCGTCTGCGCGCCAAGCTCGGCGATCTCGAGCAGCTCATCGGCACGGTGCGCAACGTCGGCTACCGCTTCAACGTCTACGAAGACGAGCAGCCGCCCGTGGCCGCTCCCGCCTGAGGACCCCCGCCGGAGCGCGCGGGTACCGCGTGTTCACTCCCGTGTCACCGACCCCTGCAATGATGTGGGGATGATGGAACACGACGCGCTCGACGCGGGCCTCGGCGACGCGGACGACGACGACTTCGACGAGGCGATCGAGGCCGAGGACGACCAGCTGCCCGACCACCGCTACCTCGACCGCGAAGTCAGCTGGCTCGCCTTCAACCAACGTGTGCTGGAGCTCGCCGAAGACCCCACGGTCCCGGTGCTGGAGCGCGCGAACTTCCTCGCGATCTTCGCCAGCAACCTCGACGAGTTCTTCATGGTGCGCGTGGCGGGCTTGAAGCGGCGCATCATCACCGGGCTCGCCGTGCCGACCAACGTCGGCCGTGCCCCCCTCGACGTCCTGGCCGACATCTCGGCCGAGGCCCACCGTCTCCAGCTGCGGCACGCCGCGGCCTGGACCGAGAAGGTCCGTCCCGCCCTCGCGGAGGCCGGCATCGAGGTCGTCACGTGGGGCTCGCTCGACGAGCCCACGGCCGGGCGGCTGACGGAATACTTCCAGCGCAACGTCTTCCCGGTCCTCATGCCCCTCGCGGTCGACCCCGCTCACCCGTTCCCCTACATCTCCGGCCTGTCGCTGAACCTCGCGATCCGCATCCGCAACGCGCGGACCGGTCGCCAGGAGTTCGCCCGCTTGAAGGTGCCCCCGATGCTCCCGCGGTTCGTCGAGGTCCCGGGCGAGGGACCGGGCGTGCGTTACCTCCCCCTCGAAGAGCTCATCTCCAACCACCTCGGCGACCTGTTCCCGGGCATGGAAGTCCTCGATCACCACGCGTTCCGCCTCACGCGCAACGAGGACATGACGATCGAGGAAGACGAGACGGAGAACCTCATCCAGGCCCTCGAAGCCGAGCTTCTGCGCCGTCGTTTCGGGCCGCCGATCCGCCTCGAGATCACCGAGGACATGGACGACGTCACCCGCTCTCTCCTGCTGAGCGAGCTCGACATCACCGAGCAGGAGGTCTACCGCCTGCCCGGGTCGCTCGATCTGCGCGGTCTGTTCGACCTCTCGCGCATCGACCGTCCCGATCTCCACTACCCGCCGCACGTGCCGAAGACGGCCCTCGCCTTCCAGCCGCCGGAGCAGAACGGGCGGGCCGATCTGTTCGGCGCGATCCGCAAGGCGGACGTGCTCGTGCACCACCCTTACGAGTCCTTCGCGACGAGCGTGCAGGCGTTCCTCGAGCAGGCGGCGCGCGACCCGCACGTGCTCGCCATCAAGCAGACGCTCTATCGCACCTCGGGCGACAGCCCCATCGTGCAGGCCCTCATCGACGCGGCTGAGGCGGGCAAGCAGGTGCTCGCGCTCGTCGAGGTGAAGGCGCGCTTCGACGAGGCGAACAACATCGTGTGGGCCCGGAAGCTCGAGAAGGCCGGCGTCCACGTCGTCTACGGCCTCGTGGGCCTCAAGACGCACTGCAAGCTCGCGCTCGTCATCCGCGAGGAAGAGGGGCGACTCCGCCACTACAGCCACGTCGGGACGGGCAACTACAACCCGAAGACCAGCCGGATCTACGAGGACTTCGGCCTGTTCACGATCGACGATCAGGTCGGCCGTGACCTCACGCGTCTGTTCAACGAGCTCAGCGGCTACGCGATCGAGAAGAAGTTCAAACGCCTCCTCGTCGCCCCGCTGCACCTGCGCAAGGGGCTGCTGCGGCACATCGACAAGGAGCGCCGCAACGCCCTCGAGGGCAAGCCCGCGCGCGTACGGATCAAGGTCAACTCCATGGTCGACGAAGAGATCATCGACGCGCTCTACCGGGCGAGCCAAGCGGGCGTTCCCGTCGAGGTGTGGGTGCGCGGCATCTGCTCGATCCGACCCGGCGTGCCCGGCATGAGCGAGAACATCACGGTGCGCTCGATCCTCGGCCGCTATCTCGAGCACTCGCGCATCTTCTCGTTCGCGAACGACGGCGACGAGCAGATCTACATCGGCAGCGCCGACATGATGCACCGCAACCTCGACCGCCGTGTCGAAGCCCTCGTGCGCGTGGTCGACCCGAGCCAGCTCCAGGAACTCTCGAGCCTGTTCGACCTCGCGATGGACGATGGCACGATGTCCTGGCACCTGGGGTCCGAGGGCGAGTGGGTCCGGCACAGCGTCGACGCCGAGGGGGCACCCCTCATCGACCTGCAGGAGCACACGATGGCGCGCGTACAGCGCAAGCGGCGCGCTCGGGCGGCACGGTGACGGAGACCGCCGTATACGCCGCAGGTGGGGTGGTCTGGCGCGAGGTCGAGGGAAAGCTCCGCGTCCTGCTGATCCACCGCACCAAGTACCGCGACATCACCCTCCCCAAGGGCAAGGTCGACCCCGGGGAGACGTTGGCCGAGACCGCCGTGCGGGAGATCCGCGAGGAGACCGGCATCCGGGTCGCCCTGGGCGTGCCCGTCGGTGTCTCGCGGTACCGGATGCCGAGCTCGCGCACGAAGATCGTGCATTACTGGGCGGCCGAGGCGTCGGACGCCGCCGTGCGCACGTCGAGCTTCGTGCCGAACAAAGAGGTCGCCGCGATCGAGTGGATGAGCCTGAAGAAGGCACGCAAGCACTTGAGCTACCCCGTCGACCTCGAGATCCTCGAGGAGTTCATCCGTCTGGTCGAGGAAAAGGCCCTTCCGACCTTCCCGGTCATCGCCCTGCGTCATGGCAAGGCCCGTCCGCGCGAGGAGTGGGAGGGCCCGGATGCCGAGCGGCCCCTCACCCCGCGCGGACGCCGGCAGGCGAACGCCATCGTCGGTCCGCTGCTCGCCTTCGGGGTCCGCCGGATCGTGTCGAGCCCGGCGGAGCGGTGCGTGCGCACGGTGACGCCGCTGTCGCAGGCGCTGGCGGCGAGGATCCAGACGTCGGCCGATATCAGCCAGGATGCCTGGGAAGAGGGTCGAGCCGACGTGCGCAACGTCGTGGGCGAGCGGGTGCGCGCCCGCAAGCCCGTCGTCCTCTCGAGCCACGGCCCGGTGCTGCCGACCATCCTGCACGAACTCGCCCTGGCGACGGGGACGATGCGGGGGTCGTACCTCGGCAGTTCCTCCGCGCTGGAGACGGGAGCGTTCTCGGTGGTCCACATCCCCCTCCACCACCCGGGCGCGGGCATCGTCGCCATCGAGACGCACGAACCACCGGTGTGACGCTCCCCCGGGGAGTGCGCGTCGCGTGGGGAGAGGTCTCCGACACGGTGTCGCGGCGCGAGGTGTCCAGGGCGCTGCTCTCGGCGCTGCTACCCGGGGCGACGTTCGTCTCACGCTGTCCGCGCTGCGGCGGCGATCACGGTCGCATCCGGGTGTCCGATTCGGATGCCGCGGTGTCCGTCTCGTACGCGGGCGGCTGGGCGGTGGCAATGGTCGCCGAGGGATGGGTGCGCGCGGGGATCGATGTCGTGCTCGCCGACGCCGGCGGCCTCGACCGCGTGCTGCCCGGGGCCGATGCCCGCACGTGGGCGCGCGTCGAGGCCGTGCTGAAAGCCGACGGGCGCGGGCTCGAGGTGGATCCGGCGCGCGTCGAGGTGGCGGGCGGCGCGGGCGATGCCTGGACGGCGCGCGTCGATGAGGGGACGTGGGTCACGGGTCACGACCTCGCGGGTCCTCCGGGACTGGTCGCAGCCGTGGCCGTCGTGGCCGAGTGACGCTCGAGCCGCGGGCGCAGGCCACGGAGCGGAGGAGAAACCGGGATGGGAGGATGCTCCCGCTCGGCAGAGTCCTCCCCGCGGCGGATCTCCTCCCCTCGACGCTCGCGAGAGGCGACCGGCTCGAGGATTCAGCGCAACGCGGGCAGCTCGCGGCGGTCGACCCAGGTCGAGAGCAGGGCCGCGGCATCCGCTCCCCCCGTCCGCTCGACCGCGGCGCGGAAGTCGTCGGTCGTGACGAGAGCGTGGCGGTGGTCAGCGGTCCACACGCGCAGGAGCGCGAAGAACGCCTCGTCGCCCACCGCACGGCGCAGCGCGTGCAGGGCGAGGGCGCCGCGCTTGTAGACACGGTCGTCGAACATGTCGTCGGGTCCGGGATCCACGAGCAGCAGGTCGCGCGGCTTCGCGGCGAGGCGGGTGTAGTTCTCCTCGACGCAGGCATCGACGGACGGACCGCCCGAGGCATCCGACCACAGCCACTCGGCGTAGCAGGCGAAGCCCTCGTTGAGCCAGATGTCGCTCCACCTCGCGATGCCCACGCTGTTGCCGAACCACTGGTGGGCGAGTTCGTGAGCGACGAGCCGCTGCGCGGCGGGAACGAGGTGGTTCATGCCGAAGACCGCGAGGCCCTGTGCCTCGAGCGGGATCTCGAGCTCGTCCGCGGTGACCACGAGAGCGCAGGCCTCCTGCGGGTACGGGCCGAACAGCCGGTCGAACACCCGGAGCATCTCGGGGACACGGGCGAAGGCGCGATCGGCGGCCGCCGTCAGCGCCGGCGGAGCGGTCACGCTGACCTCGGGCACCACATCGATGCCGCTCCCCGCGAGATGCTGCGTCCGATAACGGCCCACGTGCACGGCCGCGAGGTACGTCGCGGTGGGCACGGCCGAGGTGAAGATCGAGGTGGTGCGCCCGCCGCGCCGTGTCACCGCACCCGGGACCCCGGTGGCGGCGACCGTGTAGCCGTCGTCGACGGTGATCCGCAGGCGCATGCGCGCGCGGTTGTCGGGCCGGTCGTTGCACGGGAACCAGGTCGGAGCACCGGTCGGCTGCCCGGCGACGAGGGCCCCGTCCGTGAGCTCTTCCCACCCGACGGTTCCCCAGCGGGAGCGACGCGGCGCGGGCGAACCGGCGTAGGCGACCTCGACGGTGAACGACGCGCCGGCGGCGAGCGCGACGGACGGGGTCACGCGCAGGGCACGCGGACCGCCGACGGAGCGCGCCGTCGCACCGTCGACCTTCACGCGCGTCGCGCGGAGTCCGACGAGGTCGAGGGTGAAAGCGGTGATCGGCTGGCGCGCGACCGCGGTGATCGTGGCCACGCCTTCGAGCCGGTTGGTGCGCACGCGGTAACCGAGCGCGAGGTCGTACTCCTGCACGTCGTAGGAAGGGTCGCCGCTCTGCGGGGCGTACGGATCGGCGCTCACGTCGTCGACTGGTACGCGCGCACCTTCACCGCACGCCACGGTCCGATGGGGTTCCCGCTCCAGCGCGAGCCGACCGGAACGGTCTCGCCGCGCATCACGAGCGACGCCGGGCCGACGGTCGCGTGGGCTCCGAGCGTGGATGCCGGCAGCACCACGCTGTGTGGACCGAGGGTCGCCCCGGGTTCGAGCTCGACGGTGTCCATACTCATGATTCGATCATGGAACAGATGCGTCTGAACCACGCATCCGCGGTTGACGGTTGACGCATCGCCCAGAGTCACCAAGTCGGGCTCGGGCAGCCAGTAGCTCTCGCACCACACGCCCGCACCGATCTTCGCGCCGAGGCTGCGGAGCCACACGGCGAGAGCCGGCGTGCCCGATGCCGCCCGGGCGAACCACGGCGCCGCGACCATCTCGGTGAAGGTGTCCGACACCTCCGTCCGCCAGACGAAGCTCGACCAGAGAGGCTGCTCGCCGGCGCGGATGACGCCGACGATCGCCCACTTGGCGGCGGTGGACACGCCCGCCGCGACCGCTCCGGCGGTCAGCATGACGACGCCGGAGAGCAGCAGCGTCCACACGGGTCCGAACACGTCCCACAGAACGGCGAGCGTGAACAGCACCCCGAGGCCGATGCCGCAGGTGACCACCACGGGGACGAACCGGCACAGCTCCCACAGCGTGCGCGCGAGGCGCAGGCCCGGCGTCGGCTGGTAGGTGCGCGACTCGTCGCCCTCGGCGGACAGGCGCCGCAGGCGCACCGCCGGAGAGCCCAGCCAGGACGACCCCGGCTTCGCCTTGAGGGGCGCGGCCGACAGCACCGCGACGAGACCGTCGCGCGGCACGCGGTGTCCGGGGGCCGCCATGCCGGAGTTGCCGAGGAACGCGCGCTTTCCGATGCGGACCGGACCGATGCGCAGCCAGCCGGCACGCAGCTCGTAGGACGCGACCATCGTGTCGTCGGCCAGGAAAGCCCCGTCCTCGATGCGCGCCATCGACGGGATCAACAGGACCGTGGATGCCTCGACGTCCCGGCCGACGCGCGCGCCCAGCAGGCGCAGCCACACGGGGGTGAAGAGCGACGAGTACAGGGGGAAGAGGATCGTGCGGGCGGCATCCAGGAGTCTCTCGATACTCCACGCCTGCCACGCGACCCGGCTGCGCACGGGGAAGGTCCCCTCGACGAGACCGATCGACAGCAGCCGCACAAGGAGCACCACGGATGCCGCGAACACAACGCCGGTGACCGCCACCGCCGGCACGAGCCACGCGAACGCACGCGCGGTCGCCTCCCCCAGCGAACCGGCCCCGGAGATGCCCTGGGCGATGACGAGACCGCCGACGGTGAAGGCCGCGAGCGGCAGGAGGGCGAGGACGACGGCCGAGGCGGCGTACGCCCACAGCCAGCGCGTGGGGGCCGGCGGGCGCACACCCGGCCACCCCTTCGCGGTTCCGCCGACGCGGACGGCGGGAGACCCCGCCCAGGACTGATCCGCCTTGACCCGGCCGAAGACCGCCGAGCCCGGAGCGATCTCGGCGCGACGACCGATACGCGTACCCGGAGCGAGCGTCGACCGCGCCCCCACGGTGGCCTCCGCGCCGATGCGCACCTCGCCGATGCGCACGAGGTCGCCGTCGATCCAGTAACCCGTGAGGTCCACCTCGGGCTCGATCGAGGCCCCGTCGCCGACGACGAGCATTCCGGTGACCGGGGGCAGCGCGTGCAGATCGACGTTGCGGCCGATGCGCGCACCCAACGCCCGGGCGTAGTACGACACCCACGGGGCTCCGGCCAGGCCCACGGCATCCACCTGGTCCGCGATCTGCTCGGCGAGCCAGAGGCGGATGTGCACCCACCCTCCGCGCGGATAGTCGCCCGGGCGCACTCCCGCGAGGAGAAGACGCGCGGATGCCACGGCGATCGCCATGCGACCGAACGGCGTCGCGAAGACGAGCAGTCCGACGAGCAGCACGGGCCAGGGCACCGTGGGGAGCACCTCGAACCCGGGCTGGAGCTGGAGGATCGCCGACGCGGTCAGCAGGTAGAGCAACCACCGCACCCCCGAGAGGATGAACAGCGGAGCGCCGAGCAGCGTCTGCGCCCACTGCGTCGTGCGGGGCGTCGGCGTCGACCGGTGGAACTCCGCCGGGGTGTCATCGACGAGCTGCGGGCCGAGGGCCTTCGCCATCGCGCCGAGGCGCGGGACGTCGTAGATGTCGGCGACCGAGAACTCGGGCACCCGGGCGCGGATCCGCGAGACCAGCTGCGCGGCGGCGAGAGAACCGCCCCCGAGGTCGAAGAAGTCGGCCTTGCGCTCGGTCACGGGGAGCCCGAGGACGGCCTGCCATTGCTCCGCCAACCAGAGCTCGTCGGCGGAGAAGTCGGTGGCGGCGGGCGCGTCGACTCCGGGCAGCGGCCACGGCAGGGCCGCACGATCGACCTTGCCGGAGGTGCGCACGGGCAGCTCGTCCACGACGCCGAGAAGAGGGATGGTGGCGGCGGGGAGACGTTCGGAGAGGGCGGCGCGGGCGGCGGCACGGTCGAGGTCGATCCCGGCATCCATCACCAGGTACCCCACGAGCACGGGGACTCCGGCCTCGGTGGTCCGCACCGCGACGGTCGCCGCGCTCACGCCGTCGAGATCCTGAAGGGCCGACTCGACCTCGCCGAGCTCGATGCGACGCCCGCCGACCTTGACCTGATCGTCGGCGCGACCCTGGAAGACGAGACCCTCCGGGTCGAACCGCACCAGGTCGCCGGAACGGTAGGCCCGCTCCCACCCGAGGGTCGGCATGGGCGCGTACTTCTCGGCATCCTTCACGGGATCCAGGTACCGCGCGAGGCCGACACCGCCGATGATGAGCTCGCCGACCTGCCCCTCCGCGACGGGGAGACCCTCGGCATCCACCACGGCCAGGGCCCAGCCGTCCAGCGGCAGACCGATCCGCACGGGCAAAGAGCCGTCGAGCGGGGCGGCGCACGCGACGACCGTCGCCTCGGTGGGGCCGTAGGTGTTCCACACCTCGCGGCCCTCGGCGACCAGCCGCGCCGCGAGCTCGGGCGGGCACGCCTCTCCGCCGAAGATGAGCAGGCGGACGTTCTCGATCGAGTCCGCGGGCCACATCGCGGCGAGCGTGGGCACCGTCGAGACGACGGTGATGCCCTGGCGCAGAAGCCAGGGGGCGAGGTCCTCACCAGAGCGCACGAGGGAACGGGGCGCCGGGACCAGGCACGCGCCGTGTCCCCACGCGAGCCACATCTCCTCGCACGAGGCGTCGAACGCCACCGACAGACCGGCGAGAACGCGGTCGCCCGGCCCGAGCGGGTCCTGCGAGAGGAAGATGCGGGCCTCGGCCTCGACGAACGCGGCCGCCGAGCGATGCGACACGGCGACGCCCTTCGGCACGCCCGTCGAGCCGGAGGTGAAGATGATCCACGCGTCGTCGTCCACCGTCGGCGGAGCGACCACCGGCAGCGCGTTCGTGCTCGGGTGCGGGGCGTCTCCGTCGTAGAGACGCACGAGATCGTCATCGTCCGCGACGAACTCCCCGTCCCCCGCGATGATGCCCTTCACCCCGGCCTCGCCGAACACCAGACGGGCACGCTCGTCGGGGTCGTCGGCATCCACCGGCACGTAAGCGGCCCCCGCGGCCATCACCGCGAGGATCGACACGTACAGCTCCTTCGACCCCGAAGGCATGCGCACGCCGACCCGGTCACCGCGGCGGACACCGGCGGCGTGCAGGGCACCGGCCGTCTTCCAGACGCGCGCGAGGAGTTCGCGGTAGCTGAGAGCGCCCGAGCCGTCGTCGATCGCGGAAGCTTCCGGATGCCGTGCAGCGACGTCGGCGAGGAGGTCGATGAGCGTGCGGGCGGGCGGGGCGGCGCTCACACGATCGAGCGGCGCTTGCGCGGCGGAGGCGGGGGTCGTCACGGGGGTGAAGCGTATACCGCCCAAGAAAACGTCCCGGTCAGGCCGGAGCGGTTCACCTTCCGTTCACCCACGCAACGCACTCTCGTAAGAGTCGGTGTTTACCGTGCGGGAGAACCCTGCACCGGGTTCGTGTCCCCGACATACGAAGGATTCACACAGTGAAGCTCTCCCGATTCGTTCAGCTGGGCGCCGTGGCGGCCGTTGCCTCCGTGGCTCTCGCCGGTTGCTCCTCTCCCTCCGGCTCCGGCGACGCCGCAGCTTCGTCGCCGTCGGCCTCGTCGTCGTCCGTGGCGTTCACGATCGACCCCAGCCTGAGCGGCACGATCACCGCCGGTGGCTCGAGCGCCCAGTCCAACGCGCAGGCCGCGTGGACCGCCGCGTACAACGCGCAGGCCAAGGGTGTCACCATCAACTACGACAAGTCGCAGGGCTCCGGCGGCGGCGTCACCAACTTCCTGAGCGGCGCGTACGACTTCGCCGGCTCGGACTCGCCCCTCAACGCCGACCAGACCGCGCAGTCCAAGGCGCTGTGCACCGAGGGCGGCGTCAACATCCCCGTGTACCTCGACGGCGTGGCGATCATCTTCAACGTTCCCGGCGTCACCGACCTGAAGCTCTCGGGCGAGACGATCGCGAAGATCTTCGCGCTGCAGATCACCGACTGGTCCGACCCGGCCATCACCAAGGACAACGGCACGGCGCTCCCCGCCGGTGCGATCACGACCGTCGCGCGCTCGGACGGCTCGGGCACCACCCAGAACTTCACCAACTACCTCGCCGCGACCCAGTCGTCGGTCTGGACCTCGCCCGCAGGCAAGGACTGGCCCATCGAGGGCAACGTGTCGAAGCAGAAGGGCGGCTCGGGCGTCGTCGAGGCGGTCAAGGCCGGCTCGGGCACGATCGGCTACGCCGACCACTCCGCCATCGGCACCCTGAACGCCGCCGCGATCATCCAGGACGGCACCGCGATCCCCTACAGCGCCGAGGCCGTCACCGCGACCTTCGCCGCCGCGGCGGTCGACGCCAGCAACGGCGTCCCGGGTGACCTGTCGAAGAAGTTCGACTACTCGAAGCTGACCGCCGAGACCTACCCGATCCCGCTCGTGTCGTACGCGATCGCGTGCTCCACCTTCAAGGACACCAAGCAGTCCGCTCTCGTGAAGTCGTACCTCGGCTTCGTCACGAGCACCACGGGCCAGCAGGTCGCCGCGAAGAACGCCGGCTCGGCTCCGCTGCCGGACTCGGTTCTCGCCGCCGCCGCGAAGACCCTCGAGGCGATCAAGTAACACCTCTCGGACTCGGCCCGGTCCGCACCTCTCGTGCGGACCGGGCCGGGCTGATCGGAGGGGTCGATTCAGCATCGACCGTTCCGCTGAGCCGAACATCCTCAGAGAGAACCCGACCGAGGAGCACCCCCTTGATCCGTGCCGAGCATGAGGTCCCCCGTGACTGACACTGTGAGTGACGCCGCGACCGACGCCGCGACACCGAATTCCCCGAGAGCCAGCATCGTCGGGAAGCGTCGCGTCGGCGACACCGTCTTCCTCGGCCTGTCGACCACGGCCGCCGTGTCGATCATGGTCATCCTCGCCGGCGTCGCGATCTTCCTGATCATCCGCGGCCTCCCCGCCATCACGGCCAACTGGAGCGAGGGCGACCTCGCCGGCTACCAGAACCGCAACTGGAGCAGCTTCTGGGAGTACGTCGGCCCGCTGCTCTTCGGCAGCATCTGGGCCGCGCTCATCGCGATGGTGATCGGCACGCCCGTCGCCATCGGCATCGCGCTGTTCATCTCCCACTACGCGCCCCGGAAGGTCGCCGGTGCCCTCGGGTACGTCGTCGACCTGCTCGCGGCGGTGCCCTCGATCGTCTTCGGCCTGTGGGGCATCATCGTGATGCGTCCGCTCCTGCTCCCGGTGAGCCAGTTCCTCAACGAGTACCTGGGCTGGATCCCGCTCTTCCAGGGTCCCGTGTCATCGACCGGCTCGACGATGTTCACCGGTGGCGTGGTGCTCGCGGTCATGATCCTGCCGATCGTCACCTCGATCACGCGCGAGATCTTCCTGCAGACCCCGCGCCTTCACGAGGAAGCCGCCCTCGCCCTCGGCGCGACGCGCTGGGAGATGATCCGCCTGGCCGTCTTCCCCTACGCCCGCAGCGGCATGGTGTCCGCGACGCTCCTCGGCCTCGGTCGTGCGCTCGGTGAGACCATGGCCATCGCGCTGATCATCTCGCCGAGCCTCATCTACTCGGTGCTGCTTCTCACCGACGGCTACAACTCCCAGACCATCGCCGCCAACATCGCCCTGAACTTCCCGATCGCGACCGACCTGCAGCGCTCGGCGCTCATCGGTACGGGTCTCATGCTGTTCGTGGTGTCGCTCGCGGTCAACATGCTCGCGCGCTACATCATCTCGGCGACAGGACCGGGCGCGAAGGGCCGCAAGAGAGGAAAGCGCTCGTGACCGCCACCTCCGTCCCGGCCTCGCCCGCCGTGCAGCTGCTCGTCGGCGGGTTCAACCCCGCCGTGTGGCTCGTCCTCACCGCCGTGATCTACCTCATCGCGATCGGTGTCGGATCCTCGATCGTCGAGAACCGCCGCAAGGCCGTCGACCGCGTCATCCGGGGCCTGGTGACCGCGGCCTTCCTCCTGGCCCTCGCGCCGCTGATCTCGACGCTGTGGACCGTGGTGTCCAAGGGTCTCGCCGTGGTGAACCTGCAATTCATCACCCAGGTGGGCGGAACGACGTTCCCTCGTCGAGTACGCGCTGCCGACCAACCCGCTGCGTCGCACGATCACGTTCCTCGTCGACGTGATGACCGGCATCCCCTCGATCGTCGCGGGTCTGTTCGCGTTCTCGCTGTTCAGCCTCATCGTGGGGCCGAAGGCGTTCAGCGGGTTCTCGGCATCCATCGCCCTGTGCGTGCTCATGATCCCGATCGTCATCCGCTCCACCGAGGAGATGCTGCGCCTGGTGCCGGCCGACCTGCGCGAAGCCTCCCTCGCGCTCGGCGTGCCGCGCTCCGCCACGATCATCAAGGTCGTGCTGCGTACGGCGGCCTCGGGCATCATCACCGGTGTCGTGCTGGCCGTTGCCCGCGTCGTGGGTGAGACCGCGCCGATCTTCATCGCCGCGAGCTTCACCGACAACTTCAACGCGAACCCCTTCGAGGGCCCGATGCAGACCCTGCCGGTCATGGCGTACACCGCGTACAGCTTCCCCGGCCAGGACATCGACGCTTCCCAGGCCAACGCCTGGGGCGCGGCGTTCCTCCTCGTCGTCCTCGTCGTCATCTTCAACCTGATCGCCCGGATCGTCGCGGCCCTGTTCGCGCCGAAGACCCGCTGAGCGCGGAAAGGCACACCCCCACATGTCCAAGAGCATCGAGGTCCAGGACCTCAACGTCTACTACAGCGACTTCCTCGCGGTCGAGGGCGTCTCGATCGACATCGAGCCGCGTTCGGTCACCGCCTTCATCGGCCCCTCGGGCTGCGGCAAGTCCACGTTCCTGCGCACGCTCAACCGCATGCACGAGGTCATCCCCGGCGGGCACGTCAAGGGCCGCGTGCTCATCGACGGCGACGACCTGTACGGCCCCGGGGTCGACCCGGTGCTCGTGCGCCGGCACGTCGGCATGGTCTTCCAGCGCCCGAACCCCTTCCCCACCATGTCGATCCGCGAGAACGTGCTGGCCGGCGCGAAGCTCAACGACAAGCGCATGTCGAAGAGCGAAGGTCAAGGACCGCCTCGACAAGCCCGGCGGCGGTCTCTCGGGCGGTCAGCAGCAGCGTCTGTGCATCGCACGTGCCATCGCGGTCTCGCCCGATGTGCTGCTGATGGACGAGCCCTGCTCGGCCCTCGACCCGATCTCGACCTTCGCGATCGAGGAACTCATCGGCGAGCTGAAGAGCGAGTACACGATCGTCATCGTCACGCACAACATGCAGCAGGCCTCGCGTGTGAGCGACAAGACGGCGTTCTTCAACATCGCCGGCACCGGTAAGCCCGGCAAGCTCATCGAATACAACGACACGGCGACGATCTTCACGGCGCCCACCGTCCAGGCCACCGAGGACTACGTCTCCGGGCGCTTCGGATAAGCACGCACCGCGCGAGAGCCCCGCTTCGGCGGGGCTCTCGTCGTTTCCGGGTCAGTGGCGAGGCGAGAGCAAGTACGCGTTCAGCTCGTCGGTGAGGGCTCGATCGACGCGCTTCGCGGCACCGTCGACCGCCGAGATGGGTGCGGCCAGGCGCACGCTCGACAGCAACCACGCGGCATCCGCGTTCTTCAGGTCGCTGAGGAGCACCGCCTCGTACGCGGTCGAGAACCCGCGTCGACCGAGGTGGGCGAAGAGGCTGAGCTGGGTGGTGCCGTGCAGGATCCCGGCGTGCGGCTCGGGAGTGACGAACCTGTCGCCCACACGCAGGATGACGGATGCCGTGGGCGCCTCGAGCACGTATCCGTCACTCGTGACGAACACGGCGTCGTCGGCACCACGACGCTTCGCCTCACGGATCGCGGCCATGTTCACCGCGTAGGAGAGCGTCTTCGCCCCGAGGAGCAGCCAGGGCGCGCGGCCGGGCACGTCGAGCTGATATCCGCGCTCGAGGGTCACCACGCGCACCCCCTCGGTACGGGCGAGGGCGTTGTCGGGAGCGGACGCGAGGGTGATCCAGGAGGTCGGTGCGGACCCCTCGTCCAGGCCCCGACTGAGGATGAGCTTGATCACGCTCTCCCCCGCCCCGGCCTCGGCGGCGACGCGCGCGATCGCCTCACGCCACTGCGCGGCGTTCGGTGCCGGCAGGTCGACGAGCTGCGCCGACTGCGCCAGCCGCTCCAGGTGCGGACCGACCTCCTGAGCGTGCCCGTCGACCACGCCGATCGATTCGAAGACGCCGTCGCCGCGCTGCGCGCTGAGCTCGCCGAGAGGCAGCACCGGGCCGCAGGGGTCGACCGCGGTGAAGGTGTCGGAGTAGCTTTCGCGTCGATCTTCGGATGCCACGGGGTCGATCACGAGCGCGAAAAGCAGGGCCATGGAGCGAGCCTACGCCCGCCCTGCGACACGCCCGGGCCTTGTCAACGGGGCCGCCGGAGGGAATGTGCGGGGCCGACGCTTGTTACACTTTCCTAGCCGGGCCGCAGTAACCCCGGGCTCCATCTTCTGCCGCTATGAGCGGCCATGCGCCGAGAGGCGTTCTGCGGTCCGGCACTTAGATTTTCCGGGTCTCCCGCGCCCGCCGTCGCCCCTCGCTTTGGCCCCCGCGGTGCCGCCGCGTCTGCAGCGTCACGTCCGCGGTACCGCCGTCTCGGCCCCGCGCTCTCGTCGAGCGTCCAAGAAACGCCGTCACGCACGGTGCCGTTACGGCGTTTCCTGGACACTCAACGGGTCAGGGGGCGCACGCCACGACACCCGAAGGGGCCGACCCTCAGGTCAGAGCGTCCCGACGCCAGAGCGCGGCGGCGCCGGACAGGTCGTCGGCGTACGTCGACAGGCGCAGCGCCCGCGTCGTCAGCGCCGACGCCCGCTCCGACTCGGTGTTCTCGTAATCGTCGGCCAGGTGCGTCGACCCCGAGGCCTGCACACGGCAGAACGCTGCCGCACGGTCGAGTGCCACGGCGAAATCCCCCTCGAAGAGACCGCGCAGGATGGTGTCGATCAGCTGCACGAGCTCTTCGGGGCCCGCCGGGGCGGGGGCACCGACCACGACGGGATCGACCGTCGCCATCTCGACGCGTCCGCGCTCGTAGAGGAGCGCGGCCGTCGCGGCGTCGTCGTGGATCATGAGCTGCAGCAGGTAGAGGCGCCAGAGCGCCCCCGGCAGGGAGCGCGCCGGCGAGCGCGACCACAGCTCGGCGATGTCGTCGATGCCGTGATCATCGGTGAACGCGACGAGACGCTCGACGACGTCGACGCTCGGATCGGCGCGAACCCGGGAGAGAAGGGCGTGAGCGGTGCTGTGCGCGACGCGCGACACCTCTGCGGGGTCGTCGGCGGCGAAGAGACGGTCGAAGAGTTCGGCGGGACGTCGGATCGGCTTGTGGAACTCGCGCGGCGAATCGCTCATCGTTCCAGGCTAGGCGGTTCGATCGGGGCCGGGGCCCGGTCCCTTCGACCGACTCAGGACCTCGCGACAGGGTCGAAGACCTCGCCACGGGCCCTGGGGCCGTTCGAACCCGCGAGAGCGCGAGACGCTCAGGCGGTCGCGACCGCGACCACCGGAGCCGAGCTGGGGGTCCCGTCCGGCGAGCCGCCGGCGGGTTCGACGGTGACCGCGATGGTGTCACCGGAGTGGAACTCGCCGTCGAGGATCGCTGTCGCGCGGCCCTCGGCATCCGTCTCGAAGATTCCGGCGGCGATCGGCGTCTCTCCCCGCACGAACCAGAGTTCGTAGGTCTGGTCGTCGCTCAGGGCGGGCATGCCGTCGGTCACGAGGACGCTCTGCCCGGTCGAGGCGGACCAGTGAGCGGTCGCCGAGCCTCCGTCGGGCATCGTCACCGAGGCCGACTGCGCGTCGGGCGCGCTTTCGATCTGCTCCAGCGCCACGACCGACGCCGGCCGTGTCAGGTACTGGCCGAACGACGCAGCACCGAAGCCGAGAACCAGCACGGCGACGATGGATGCCGCGAGTGTGAACCAGCGACGAGGACCCCACCCCGCGGTGCGCGAGGGGGCTGCGTCTCGTTCGACGGGCGCGGGGCCCGCCGCGGCGAAGTCCTCCTCGTCGCCGTCAGAGGCGAGAGGGGCGTCGGCCTGCGGGGGAAGGTCGTTCTGCGGAGGAAGATCGGCGATACGCGCCAGCAACGATGCACGCACCGACGCGGGTGGATCGACCGGCTCGACGATGTCGCTCAGCGCGGCGACCGCCTCGGCCGCGTCACGCACGTGCGAGTCCCATCGGGGATTGCGCGCAAGTGCCTCCTGGTACGCGCGTTCGTCAGCATCCGACAACGCGTTCAACGCGTGACCGGCTGCGAGGTCGGCGAAATCCCTCTCGTTCACTTGTCCACCCCCAATTCCATCCTCAAGCGTGACAGGCCGTCGCGCATCCTGGTTTTGATCGTTCCGAGGGGCGCCCCGACGAGAGTAGCGATCTCACTCTGGCTGTATCCACCGAAGTAGGCCAGGGTGAGGGCTTCTTTCTGGGCGTCGGGAAGCGCCGCCAATGCATCGACGACGCGCCGCCCTTCGATCTTCATCTCGACTTTTTCTGCGACGTTGTCGTAGGCAACGTCGATATCGCGGAAGCCCGCGCGTACGTCGCGATCGACACGGGATTGCGAAGACCGCACGCGGTCCACCGCTCGCCGGTGTGCGATCGTGAGAACCCACGATCTTCCCTGTCCTCTCTTCGGAGTGAAGCGCGCAGCGGATTGCCACACCTCCAGGAAAACCTCCTGCAGGACCTCTTCGCTCTGCGCGCGGTCCACGAGCACGCGGAGGATGAGGCCGAACGCGCGAGCGGACAGCGCGTCGTACAGCTCGGCGAAGGCACCCCGGTCGCCCGTCGCGACGCGCTGGATCAGATCGCCTATGTGGTCGACACGCTCCGCGCCCTCGTCGGGCAGGTCGAAACCGTCGATCACCATGGCATCCATCATTGCCTACGTCGAAACTCCGCCCGGTGATCTTCACGCGCGTCGAGACATCGGTTAGGGAACCGTTACGCGCGGACCCCGGCTCATCGACGGGGGTGGTCCGAAATATTCTCCAGAATATTTCCTGCCCTCTCACCAGGCGTTTTTCGATCCGAATCCCGCGGGACCCGACGAATTTCGTGGTTTCCCCAATCCGATCTCCTCGGGGACCCGAAGACCCCGTGTAAGCCGCTCCACGGCGAACCACCCGCACCAGGGTGTCCCTGACGGATCGCATCCGCGGTCCGAACGATTTCGGAGGAATGTCATGCTCACCAACAAGAAGCCTGTTGTTGCTGGTCTCGCCCTCGTTCTGGGCTCGGCCTTCGCCCTCACCGCTTGTTCGGGAGGCTCCACCTCGGGTGGATCGACGACGGAGGAGAGCAGCGCTCCCGCGATGTCGGCGTCGCCCTCGGCGTCCTCGTCCATGATGGACCCCGCTGCTGACCTGGTCGGCGCCGGCTGCGCCGACTACGCCGCGCAGGTTCCCTCGGGTGCCGGCTCGGTCGAGGGCATGGCTGCCGACCCGGTCGCCGTCGCCGCCTCGAACAACCCGCTGCTCAAGACGCTCACCGCAGCCGTGAGCGGCCAGCTGAACCCCGACGTGAACCTGGTCGACACGCTCAATGGCGGCGAGTTCACCGTGTTCGCTCCGGTCGACGAGGCCTTCGCGAAGATCCCGGCAGCCACCGTCGACGGCCTGAAGACCGACAGCGCCGCCCTGACCAAGATCCTCACGTACCACGTGGTCCCCGGTCAGATCAGCCCCGACGAGATCGACGGCACGCACGCCACGGTCGAGGGCCAGGACGTCACCGTCTCGGGCTCGGGCGACAACATCATGGTCAACGACGCCAAGGTGATCTGCGGTGGCGTGAAGACCGCCAACGCGACCGTGTACCTCATCGACACGGTCCTGATGCCCCCGGCTGCGTAATCCACGCACCCGGCCGATCATCTTTCGATCGGATCTGACGGCGAGCGCCGGACCCCAGGCGAGGGGGTCCGGCGCTCGCTCTCATTGAGCGGTCAGTCCTCGTTCACCGCGCGCACGATCTCATCCTGGACGAGGCGCGCCGCGACGGGGCCGGCGTTGGTGAACCACGGGTCGTAGTCGACCGCGATGGTGCGCCCGTCGGCGACCGCGTCGAGCGTGGGCCAGAGCGGCGCGTCCTCGATGAACGTCTGCCCCTGGCCGATGCCCGCGTAGAACACGCGATCGGCATCCGCCAGATCGATCTGCTCCGCGCTGATGTCCTGCGACGTGTCGTCGAATTGCTGCGAAGCGGGGCGGCCGAGGCCGAGGTCCTCCGCGATGCCGCCCGCGAACGACGGCACCCCCATGATCCGCGTGCGATCCCCGGTGGACTGCAGGAACGACACGGTCGGCTCCCCGGCGGCGTGCGTCTGCGCGAACGCCGCGCTCTCGGACTGCAGGGAATCCAGGATGCCGCGGGCTTCGCCCTCCGTGCCGAGAGCGTCCGCGATGAGCAGGAAGTCGCTCTTCCAGTTGACGCCGTTGCCCTCGGTGAGCACGGTCGGTGCGATCGCCGACAGCGCGTCGTACAGCTCGGTGCCGCGCGTCGAGTTGATGAGGATGAGGTCCGGGTCGGCCTGCGCGATGGCCTCGAGGTCGGGCTCGGTCCGCTTGCCGATGTCGGACATGGCACCGAGGCTGGATGCCTTGTCGGGGAAGGCGTCGCTCAGGTACTGCGGCACCAGCCCGCTGTTCTCGGCCCGCGTCGCGGCCACGGGCACGGTCCCGAGGGCGAGGAGGGCGTCGAGCTGGCCGGTCGAGACGACCGCGATGCGCGTGGGTGCCGCGGGGATCTCCGTGATGCCGCCGAAGTGGGTCACGGACCGAGGGAACACGCCGTCCGCTTCATTCGAGCCCATTCCGGGTTCGAGGTCGCGCGCCACCACCCAGTCGCCGGTCGCGGCGGCTTCGGCATCGACCGTGGACGCGGGTGCTGCGGCACCGGAGCAGCCCGTGAGGACCAACAGCAGAGCGGCGCCCAGGGCGACGGCCGATCGGCGAGGACGAAAACGGGGACGCGGGGACGGAAAGCGAAACTCATTCACCCGGTTAGGATAACCTTACCTTCGTGCTCGACTCCTCCCCCGCTGCGCCGCCCGGGGTCGTCGCACACCTGGGTGCGCGCCGTCGATCAGCGATCGCCCGCACGGTCGCACTCACCCTGGTGATGGCCGCCGTGCTCATGGGCCTGGTGGTTCTGAGCCTGGCGGTCGGGTCGCGCGCTCTCGCTCCCGGCGACGTCGTCTCGGCGCTGTTCTCCGACCGACGGGATGCCATCGGCGTGATCGTCCACGAGCTCCGCGTGCCGCGCACCCTCACGGCACTCCTCGCGGGGGCCTGTCTCGGGGTCGCGGGCGTCCTGATGCAGGCGCTGACCCGCAACCCGCTCGCCGACCCGGGTCTCCTCGGCGTCAACGCGGGTGCGGCGGTCGGCGTGGTCGTCGCGATCGCCTTCTTCGGGGTGGGGACGGCGAGCGGGTACGTGTGGTTCGCTTTCGCGGGCGCGGCGGGCGCCGCCCTGCTCGTGAACAGCGCCGCCCGACCCGATCGCCGGGACGACACCGTCGGGCTGATCCTCGCCGGGGTCGCGCTCAGCGCCTGCCTCAGCGCCATCGTCGGCATCATCACGCTGGCCGACGACGACACCTTCGAGTCGTTCCGGTTCTGGGCCGTCGGGTCGTTCGAGCGCCGCGATCCCGACGTCGCCCTCCAGCTTCTTCCCTTCGCCATCGCAGGGCTGCTCCTCGCCGCGGTGGTCGCACGAGGCCTCGATCAGCTTCAGCTGGGCACCGATCTGGCGCGATCGCTCGGGGTCTCCCCCGCCGTCGTGACCCTCAGCGCGGGCGCGGCGATCACTCTCCTGTGCGCCACGGCCACCTCTGCAGCGGGGCCCCTGGCCTTCATCGGGCTGCTCGTCGCCCATGCCGTTCGCGGCGCGGTCGGCGGGTCCGTCCCCGTGTCCCTCCCGCTCGCCGCGGTGGTCGGTGCCGCGCTGACCCTCGCGAGCGACATCGTGGGACGCGTGATCGCCGCCCCGGGCGAGGTGGAGGCTGGAATCGTCGCCGCCTTCCTCGGGGCACCGCTCCTGCTGTGGCTGATCCTGCGGAGGTCCGCGTGAGCGCCTTCGCCGAGATCCGGACACGGCGGCGCTCCTCTCGTCGTCGACGCACCGTCCTGGTCATGGCCGTCACGCTCGGGATCGCCGCGATCGCTGCGGTGACCGGCCTGACGACCGGCTCGTTCCACGCGTCGCCGGGGGATGTGGCATCCGCTCTCACCGGCGGAGCCGACGGGCGCACGAGCGTCGTCGTCCTGGGGATGCGGATGCCGCGCATCATCGCCGCCCTCCTGATCGGTGCCGCGCTCGGCCTGGCCGGCGCCGTCTTCCAGACGCTCGCGCGCAACCCGCTCGCGAGCCCCGACATCGTGGGTTTCAGCGCCGGCTCGGCGACCGGCGCGCTCATCGGCTTGACGCTGATCGCTCCCCCGGCCTCGCCCGTCGTGGGGGCGTGGACCGGAGGTCTGCTCACGGTCGTCGTGGTCATGGCGATCGCGCGGAGCGTCGGAATCTCCCGCGAGAGGACGATCCTCGCGGGCATCGCCCTCACCACACTGTTGGCCGCCGTCAACGACTACCTGCTCACCCGCGCACCGATCGATGTCGCCCGGAACGCGACGCAGTGGCTGCACGGGAGTCTCGCCGCGACCTCGGCTCAGGACGTGGTGCTGCTCGTGGCGTCCCTCGGCGTGCTCGGCGCCGTGCTGATCGCGGTGCACCGCGACTACCGCGCCCTCGAGCTCGACGACGACACCGCCCGCTCGCTGGGCGTGCGGACCGGTCGCGTCCGCCTCGTCCTGGTGATCGTCGCCGCCCTCCTGACGGGCACCGCCACGGCCGTCGCGGGCCCGATCGGGTTCATCGCCCTCGCCGCGCCGCAGCTCGCGCGCCGGGCGATGGGCACGAGCGGGATCCCGGTGGTCGGCTCGGCGATCACCGGCGCCACCGTGCTTCTGGTCGCGGATGTCATCGCCCAGCGCGCTCTCGCGCCGCTCCAGATCCCGGTCGGCCTCCTCACCGCTGTCGTCGGTGGCGCGTACCTCTTCTGGATCGTGGCCCGCTCCCGCCGATGAGCGCGGGAAGCCCCGTCGCGCCCGCTAGGCTGGGTGGTGAGGGCCTGTAGCTCAGTTGGCAGAGCATCGGACTTTTAATCCGCGGGTCGAGGGTTCGAGCCCCTCCGGGCCCACCACGTCAGCGGTACTCGAACGATCGCCGAGAGCGATGTTCACGAGACTCGCCGTCTCGGTCCCCGCCCCTGTTCTCAGGGGCGGTTCTCGGTCGCCCCGCGAGCGGTGTTCAGCTCACACGGAGCCGCGGCCACCCCACCGGAACAACGTCGACAGCCACCGCGGAAGCAACGGCTTGGGATGCAGATAGTCGTCGAGGGCCGCGTCGTAGACCTCCTGCGGCAGCGCCACCGACGGGTCGGGCGTCAACGGCGGCAGCAGCTCCCGGAGGGCGCTCGGGAGGAGTCGCATGCCGGAAACCCGGGGTGCGCGTCGGATGCGGGCACCCTCGGCAGTCAGGCGGAGGCGCCATCCCTCCTCGATGACGAGAAGACCGGCGGACTGCAGCGCGCCCGCGGCCGTCTCGATCATCTCGCGCGAAGGGATGTCGACGTTGATCATGTCCCACGTGGCGATCACCGAGCGAACCGAGGCGCCGTTCCGCCCGCTCGGGGTGAGGGTCGCCAGAAGGATCGAAGGATCGTCGGCAAACGACGCGAAACCCATGCCGGGAGTCTACGAAGACGAAACCCCCGACCGCGTCGCCGACGCGCGCCCGACCCTCAGCACGCGAGCAGACCGACCGGAGCGAGCGCGGGGACACCGCCGCGACCGGATCATCCCCGCTTGGGGGTTCCACGAGCCGGGGCGACCTGCTTGTCGACGTTCTCAGCGGTGCGGCAGGTAGCGCATCCCCATACGTTCGCGGACGTCGTCGAGCGTTCGATCCGCGATGTCGGTCGCGCGCTCGATCCCGGAGCGCAAGGCGGCATCGACGACGTCGGAATCGGCCCCGAGCTCGGACCTGCGTCGCCGATGATCCGCGAACCGTTCGTTCACGGCATCCGTCGCCCGTCGTTTGAGTTCGGCGCTTCCGCGATCACCGATCTCGTCCGCGATGATCTCCGGCGGTGTCGCGGTGCAGAGGGAGATCGTCGTGAGAAGTGCGGAGACGCCCGGCCGCTGCGCGGGGTCGAAGGTGATCCGGCGGTCTCCGTCGGTTCGCGCACGACGGATGACGGCCGCCGTCTCGTCTTCGGACATCCCCAGAGCGATGGCGTTGCCGTAGCTCTTCGACATCTTGCGTCCGTCCACGCCCGGTACCTCGGGCGAGGCGGTGACCAACGGTTCCGGCTCCGGGAACACCGGACCGAACCTGTCATTGAACCGTCTCGCGACGGTGCGCGTCAGCTCGACATGGGGGAGGTTGTCTTTGCCGACCGGAACCAGGTTGGCCTTGCAGAAGAGGATGTCGGCGGCCTGATGGACCGGGTAGGTCAGCATGAGCCCGCTGAGGGCGCGCCCCGAGGCGGCCGTCTCCGCTTTGACCGTGGGATTCCGGTGCAGCTCGGCCTCCGTCACCAGGCTCAGGAACGGCAGGAGGAGCTGATTGAGGGAGGGGACGGCAGAGTGCGGGAAGATCGTCGTCGTGTCGGGATCGAGCCCCGCCGCCAGGTAGTCGAGGACGATGTCCCGCACGTGGGCGACGACGTTCTCCGAGGTATCGCGGTCCGTGATGACCTGGTAATCGGCCAGGACGAGCAGGACCTCGACGCCCCGAGACTGCAGCACGACCCGCTCCGAGAGGGTGCCGAAGTAGTGACCCAGGTGAAGGCGCCCGGTCGGGCGCTCCCCCGTGAGCACGCGGAAACGATCCGGCGCGGCGCGGATGCGGTCGTCGAGGTCGGCCATCCGGGCTTGCGTCGCGGCGAATGAGTCCATGAGTGTGAGTCCTCCGGTCGAGAGGGCTGCACGGGGAGACCTGCGGGGCGCGAGCTGCCGTGCAGCCCGCGAACATGCGTCACCTGGCTGCTAGTGCAGCCACCACCAGGACGTCGTCAGGGTGCGCATGCGGGAACTTTACCTTTCGGTGCGCGGTCCGTGAAGCGGGCCGCCGCGGGTCACGGGGCGTCGATCACGGCCTGGAGGGCGCCGCCGAGTCGACGCGCGACCTCCTCGTCATCGACGTCGACGAGAGGGTCGAGTCCGATGACGTAGCGGCCGAAGGCGTACCCGAGGATCTGGGCGGTGACGAGGCTCGCGCGCACGGGGGAACGCGCACCGTCGTCGGCGAGGAACGGCAGAACCTGCGTGGCGAAGACGTCCCCCACCCGGGCCGACGCCTCGGCATCCTGCGTGGAGGCCCGCAACAGGATGCGAAGCGCCCGCCCCGGCGTCTCGCTCCCCCAGAGCGCGACCGCGTGCCGCGCGAGGGCAAACCCCGTGTCGCGCTCGGAACCGGCTTCGAGGCGCGGCAGCTCCAGGTCGATCGAGGTGGCGGCGAGGAAAAGACTCTCCTTGCTCCCGAAGTAGCGGACGATCATCGCCGCATCGATACCGGCGTCTTTCGCGATGCCACGGACGGTCGTGCGGTCGAACCCGTCCGACTCGAAGCGCGCGGCGGCGGCGCGGAGGATCGCCTCGCGGGATCGACGGCCCTTGGCCGTAGGTATCGACGCGTCTTCGGAGGACATGCGGGAATTTTAACAACAAGCGTTGACTTCTTGTGGCCACGATGCGATTGTCAACGCATGATGACTTCTGATTCCTCTCAGCCCACCGATGTTCTGATCGTCGGAGCCGGACCGGTCGGCCTCACGGCAGCCGTGACGTTGCGGCGGCGCGGGGCGAACGTCCGGGTCGTCGACGCGGCAGAACACGGTGCGTCGACCTCGCGCGCCGCCGTGATCCACGCGCGAACGCTCGAGGTGCTGGCATCCATCGATCTGGCGGCACCGATCGTCGACGAGGGCGTGATCGTGCCGGACTTCACCGTGCGGGACGGGGCGAGAAAGCTCGCGCACCTCGATTTCCGGGGACTGCGGACCCGGTACCCGTTCACGCTCATGCTGTCGCAGGCACGCACGGAGCAGATCCTGACCCGAGCGTTCACGGATCTCGGCGGCGAGGTCGAGAGGACCGTCGCCTTCGAGTCCTTCGGCGCCGGCTCGGGCACGGAGTCCGTCATCCTCCGCCATCGCGATGGGACGCTCGAGGAGGCCGCATCGAGGTTCGTCATCGGCGCGGACGGCGGTCGGAGCAGCGTTCGCGCGGCGCGGGCCATCACGTTCGACGGATCCGACTACGCCGCCTCCTTCGTCCTCGCCGACGTTTCACTGACCTGGTCTCTCGCCCCGGACGAAGTGCAGCTCTTCCTCGCGAAGCAGGGTCTCGTCGTCGTCGCCCCGCTCCCGGGGGGACGCCACCGGATCGTCGCGACCATGGACGACGCCCCCGCCGAGCCCACGGCCGCGGACGTCCAGCGCATCCTCGACGAACGAGGACCCGGGGACGCCGTCGTCCGGTCCGTCGCCTGGAGCTCGCGCTTCCGCGTCGCTCATCGACTGGCCTCGACCTACCGCGACGGCAGCGTCTTCCTCGCCGGTGACGCGGCGCACGTGCACAGTCCGGCCGGCGGCCAGGGAATGAACCTCGGGATTCAGGATGCCGTCGTGCTCGGCGGCATCCTGAGCGATGTCCTGGCGGGCACGCGCGATGAGGATTCCCTCAGCGAATACGAACGACTCCGCCGGCCCGCCGCGCGCGGCGTCATCGCTCTCACCGATCGCATGACCCGCATGGCCACGCTGCGCAGTCCGATCCTGCGTCGCCTGCGGAACGCGGCGATCGGCGTGGCGTTGCATTCGCCGCGGCTGCAGCACGAGCTGGCTCGCCGCATCGCGCAGCTCGACGCCTGACGGCGACTCACGCGAGCGATCGGAGCAGGGCGGGCACGCCGAGGCCGATCACGTCGAAAGCCCAGTGTCCGATGATGAGCGCCCAGAGGGAGACTCCCCGGTACCGAAGGATGCCCAGCGCCGCCCCGGCGAGGCCCGTCGCGATCACCCGCACGACCGCCTCGCCCGAGCTGGTCGCCGACAGGGCCGCGTGCTGGAGGCCGAAAGCCAGCGCGACGACGGCGATCACGACCCACGGACGCCACACCGTGAGCAGCCGTTCCTGCGCCCAGCCTCGGTAGAGCGCCTCTTCCGCGATCGCCACGGTGACGGGCATCACGACCAGAGACCAGAGCCCGACCCACAGAGGCACGGAATCGGACGACGCCGTCAGCGGCGGGGCGCCGGCGTAGACCACGGCGTTGCCGACGAACGTCCCCGCGCCCAGCCCGAGGAAAAGGGCGAACATCGTGATCCCGGCGAAGGGGAGGTCGCGCCGTGGCACGAGCGGCCCCAGGAAGCGCCGCAGCCCTCCCCCGCGCCGTCGAAGGAGAAGGGCCACCACGAGAACCGTCGCGAGATCGACACCGACGATGACCACGTTGAGCAGGATGCCGACTCCCCGCGGGATCAGGAAGGACGCCGCAACGGCCAGGACGGCGCCTCGAGCGAGCAACAGCGCGAGCACGCCGACGACGGCGCGGTGGGTCATGGGATCTCCTTTCGATCGACGTGCGGGTCAGCGCACGGAGCGGATGGGAAGGACAGCGAGGCCCCCGACGGCGGCGAACCCGATCGCGAGGACGAAGAACGCGTCATAGCCCCCGCCCCCGGCCGCCAACAGCGGAAGCGCGATCACCGGAACGAGCAGTTGGGGGATCTGGTACGAGAGCGCGACGATGCCCAGATCCTTCCCCGCCTCGTCGAACGAGGGGAGGACTTCGGTCATCAGCGCCACGTCGACCGACACGTACGCTCCCTGCGCAGCCCCCACGATCGCGATGCCGACCAGGATCGAGCCGACATCCGAGGCCATCATGGTGAGCACCAGCCCGATCGCGCTCAGAGCGCTGGCGACGACCACGATCGCCTTGCGGCGCCCCGAGCGGTCGGAGATCCATCCGAACAGGACCGCCGTGACGATGTTGCCGATCATGAAGACCACCAGCGCGAGAGCCTGGACCGGTGAGGCCTCGGTCACGGGCACGTGGAGCCGGTCGATGATGATGAACAGCAGGAACGTCGAGATGGCGGTGATCGACATCGTCACCAGGAACCGCGAGAGGAAGGCCCAGAAGAAGTCGGGGTGACGGCGCGGACTCAGCCAGTAGGTCGAGAGGATGTCAGCGGCCCGCAACGCCGGCGCCGGCGCCGTCCGCACGATGTCGCGAAAGCGGAACACGACGACGGTGCTCAGCACGACGCCGATCAGACCGGGGACGACGAACCATGCCCATCTCTCATCGTTCGGCAGCTGCGCCATGATCTGCGCGCCCACGATGAGCCCCAGTCCGGTCGCCACGCCGGCGGCCGCCGCCACCCGCGCGCGGATGCGTCGCGGGATCTGATCAGCCAGGAGCGCGTGGATCACCATGTTGCTCGCACCGAACCCGGCCTGGACGATCAGCCACCCGACGAGAGTGGCGATGAGGCTCTGCGCCACGGAAAGAATCACCACGCCGACCGTCGCCACCAGGGCTCCCCCGATCAGCCACGGTCGTCGCATGCCGAAACGCGACATGGTCCGGTCGGAGAGCCGACCGAACAGCGGGGTGATCACGATGATCATGACTCCGCCGGCGCCGGTGATGATCGAGAGATTCGTCGCTTTCGTCGCGTCGTCGAGGAAAGCCAGGGCCTTGGGAATCGAGGCTCCGCTGATCGTTCCGAGCGCGAGCGTCACCCCGAACCAGGCCACGACGAAGAGCGGAAGAAAACCGCGGGGCTGCGGGCCGCCCGGGATGTCGTCGCGCGCGTCGGTCGTCGCGGCGGCCGATGAGGGGGATGCCGTGGCGGGGTCGGAAGGGGTGGGAGGGAACATCATCGTCCTCGAGGTCTCACGCGGAAGGATCCGCGACACGGTGGTAGGCGAGCCGGGCTGCGGCCGCCGATCGGCGTTGCCAGCTGCGGGCGAGCGGAAAGGTCGCCGTGAGGCCGGGCGAACCGTGCACGTGACCCGTGCCGATGCACACGGCGGTGGGGACCCCGGCGGCTCTCAACCGCTTGCCGTACTCGAGACCCGCATCCCGCAAGGGGTCGAACTCGGCCACCTGGATGAAGGTGGGCGGGAGCCCGGTGAGATCCCGCGCGAAGAGGGGCTGCGCGGCGGCCACCGCTTCCGGCCCGCGGAGGTCGCCGAGATACAGCCCCAGCAACTCCTCGTACCCGTCCAGCCCGTATCCGCGTGCGAACTGGGCCGACGAAGAACCGAACGCTTGGAGCGCGAGCGCGGGCACCTCGAGCGACTGGTGAACGAGCTTCCTGTCGCCGCGATCGCGGAGGAACAGCGTCGCGCTCGCCGCGACACCCGCGCCGGCCGAGGCGCCGGCGACGCCGATCCGTGTGGCATCCACGCCGAATCGCCGGGGCTCGTCGCACAGCAGGTCGATCGTGGCGACGGCGTCTTCCACGGCTGCCGGGTAGGGATTCTCCGGCGCCAGGCGGTACTCCACCGAGATGACCTGGATGCGGGCGCGACGCGCACGAGCCGTGAGCAGGCGATCGTTGATGACCTCGCGCACAGACCCCGAGATGAAACCGCCGCCGTGGAGGAAGACCTCGGTCGGCGCGGCGGGGGGCAGATCGTGGGACCGGTAGCAACGCAGCAGGAGGGGCCCCGCGGCGGTGCGGACCACGTCCTCCCGAATGGTCACGTCCGTGACGGGAGGGGCGCAGAACTCGAGAGCGAGCGCGTCCGACAGACGTCGTTCTGCC
>JARBUN010000167.1 GCA_029239635.1 Microbacterium sp.
CTGCCAGACCTCGGTCCGTGAGACCGCCACGTCAGCGCACCAGCTGGGCGCCGCGGCGCGGAGCGGGAGCGTGGTCGCGCCCCTCGGCGAGCAGCATCCGCTCGAGGATGCGGCGCACCCACATGCCGCCGGCGTCGATGTTCAGGCTGTAGAACTCGTAGTCGGGGTTCGCGTCGATCGCGGCCTGCTGCGCCGCGAGCATCGCCTCGTCCTCGCCGAACACCCCGTGCACGCCGTCGCGCAGCTGCGTCGTGATGAGCTGGCTGTCGAGACGGTAGTTGCGCTGGAACGACCAGAAGTAGTGGCTCGAGCGCGCGGTCTCGGGGGTGATGGTGTTCATCACGTAGCCGTTCACGCCCTGCGAGCGATCGCCCTCGGGCGCCCCGGTGCCGGCCTTGGCGACGCCGACGTCGATGCAGATGGTCGACGGCGCCTCGAAGCGGATGATCTGCCAACGGTCGACGCGCCCCGAGAAGCCGGGGAACTTGTCGCGCATGTTCTTCAGCCAGAACGGCGGCGCCTCGATGTCGTGCATCCACCTCTCGACGGTGACCGTGGTGTCGGTGTGACTCGTCACGAACTCGCTCTCGCTGAGCTCCTTCTGCCCGATGCTGCTGGAGTGCACGAACTCCTCGTGGGTCAGGTCCATGAGGTTGTCGAGGATGAGCTGGTAGTTGCACGGCATCCGTCATCTGGTGCATGTCGGGGATGAGGTCGGGATCGGCCAGCGCCGGGTCCCCCACCCACACCCACACGTAGCGGTAGCGATCGACGACGGGGAACGAGGGGACCAGGGCGCTGGGGTTGATGGTCTCCTGAGCGGGCATCGAGGTGCACCGGCCGCGGGAGTCGTAGGTGATGCCGTGGTACGGGCAGCGGATGTCCTCCGCCCCCAGGAGGGTGCCCTGCGACAGCGGCGCGAGGCGGTGCCAGCACGCGTCGGCGAGAGCGACCGCGCGTCCGTCCTCGGTGCGGTAGAGCGCCAGGGGGCGGCCCGCGACCGTGCGCGCGAGGATCTTCTTGCGTCCGACCTCGTGATCCCACGCGGCGACGTACCAGGCGTTACGCGGGTGATCGAGCAGCTTGGCGGTGACTGTCTCCGGCATGGGAACTCCCTCGTCCACTATCTATCGGTATAGTTATAGCGGAGAAGATACGGTGGAACCTGAGCATCCGCAAGCACTTTCGAGGAGTCGCCGATGAGCCTGCGGTACGCCCTCCTGGCCCTTCTGACCGCGCAGCCGATGACCGGGTACGACCTCGCGAAGGCGTTCCACGTGTCGGTCGGGCACGTCTGGCACGCCCCGGACTCGCAGATCTACCCCGAGCTCAAGCGCATGGTCGGCGACGGTCTGCTCGTCGACGAGTCCGTGCCGTGGGGCGCGAGATCGACGAAGACGCAGTACTCGATCACCGACGAGGGCGTCGAGGCCTTCCGGGCGTGGATGCGCGAGCCGATCGACCACCCGCGCGAACGCGATCCGGCCCACCTGCGCGCCGCCTACTTCGAGTGGGCCGAGCCCGACGTCGCCCGCCGTCACCTGCGAGAGCACATCGCGCATTACGAGCTGCGCCGCGCCCAGTGGCAGGCGCAGCTGGACGCGATCCGTCGACGCTCGCACCCCATCGTGGCGCGCCGCCTCGCGGCCGACACCGAGCACGACCCGGATGCCATCGTGGCGTTCAAGGTCTTCACGTACGAGGGCTTCCTCGACCGCGCGGAGGGCGAGATCGCCTGGGCGCGGCACGGCCTCGACCTGCTGGAGAGGCTGAACCCGGGAGCGTAGCGGTCAGCCCTCGGCGGGAAACGCCACCGCGCGCAGAAGCCGTGTCAGCTCAGCCCGGTCGGCACTCGACAGCCCGACATGCGCGCGCCGCTCCCCCGCCTCGACGTCCGCGAGCGCGCGACGGTACACCTTGCGCCCTTCGAGGGTGGCGGCGAGGACGTTCGCGCGCCGATCGCGGGGGTCGGGCTCGCGCGTCACGAGCCCTCGACGCGCGAGGTCGTCGATGAGGGCGACCACCTGACTGGGGTCGAGGCGCAGGAACGCCGCGAGCTCACGCTGCGAAGGGCGCCCGCCGGTCGCGGCGAGCGCCAGCACCGAGTACGACCGCACCTTCAGCCCGTGCGTCGCGAGCGCCTCGTTGCCCGCCGCCTGCGACATCGCCGCAGCCCGTGCGAGCAGGAAGCCGAGATCGTCGGCCAGGGGCGCGTGCTCCAGCCGCGACACCTCGCCGGCGTCGTCGTCCGCCGCAGTGCTCATGGCGCAAGTGTAGCCAAAATCAATCATTGACTTTTTCAACTAATGGATGCCACGATGGCGGCGATACGAAGGAGTTCACCATGTCGCTCACCGGCAAAGTCGCCATCGTCACCGGCTCGGGGCGCGGCCTCGGCCTCGCGTACGCCCAGGAGCTCGCCCGGCAGGGCGCCGCGGTCGTCATCAACGACGTGGACGTCGCCACCGCCGACGCCGCGGTGAAGAGCATCGTCGACGCCGGTGGACGCGCGGTCGCCGTCGCCGCCCCCGTCGGCCCGACCGCGACCGCCGACGCTCTCGTCGCGGCGGCGGTGGAGAGCTTCGGCCGCCTGGACATCCTGGTCACCAACGCGGGTGTGCTGCGCGACACCGTGCTCTGGAAGATGAGCGACGACGACTTCGACACCGTCATCGGCGTGCACCTGCGCGGCACCTTCACGGTCGTCCGGGCCGCCGCCACCTACATGCGCCAGAACGAGATCCCCGGGCGCATCATCTGCATCGGCTCGCCCACCGGTCAGCGGGGCAATTTCGGCCAGACCAACTATGCCGCCGCGAAGGCCGGCATCGTCGGCATGGTGCGCACGTGGGCGCTCGAGCTGAAGAAGGCGGGCATCACCGTGAATGCGGTGATCCCCGTCGCCGCCACCGCGATGACCGCGACGGTCCCGTACTTCGCCGCCGCCGTCGAGGCCGAGGCCGCGGGCGGGCCCATGCCGGCGTTCTTCCGTCACGACCTGGGCTTCGGCACCTCCGACGACGTCGCCCCCCTCGTGGCCTACCTCGCCTCCGGTGCCGCGGCGGGCGTGACCGGCCAGGCCATCGGCATCGGCGGCGACCGGCTGCAGCTGTGGTCGCACCCCGAGCCCGTGGCCACCGCCTACCGCGAGGGCGGCTGGACGTCCGAGGCCCTCCGCGACGGCTTCGCCGAGGCGGTCGGAGAGCTGCAGAGCGTCGGCGAGCGGTTCCCGGCGCTGCCCGCCGATCTGCAGCGCCCCGCCCCGACGGCCTGACCCGTGGTCCGCTACGAGCCGGCCCTCGACGTCGAGAGCCTCCGCGCGATCGACGTGCACGTGCACGTCGAGATCGACGGGCACGGACACGCCTCCCTGCCCGACGACCTCGCGGCGGCCGCGAGCCGCTACTTCGCGGTCGACGCCGGCCGCCCCGACCTCGACAGCATCGCGGAGTACTACCGGGACCGGTCGATGGCCGCGATCGTCTTCACGGTGGATGCCGAGAGCCACCTCGGCCATCCCCCGCTGTCGAGCGTCGACATCGCCGCGGGGGCCGCGCGCCACTACGACGTGCTGCAGGCAGCCGGCGTGGTCGCCCTGTTCCACACCGGCCAGACCGGGATCGGCGCGGGAATGAAGGGCGGACGAGGTCTCCGCCTCGGCCTGTCGAACCCGATGCTGCTCGACGGCGTCGCGGCCGACTTCGGCGATCTGCAGATCATCATGGCCCACCCCTCGGTGCCGTGGCAGGACGAGGCGATCTCGGTCGCGACCCACAAGCACAACACGTGGATCGATCTGTCGGGCTGGAGCCCGAAGTACTTCCCGGAGCAGCTCGTCCGCGCCGCCAACTCGTTTCTGAAGAGCCGCATCCTCTTCGGCTCCGACTTCCCCCTGCTCACCCCCGACCGCTGGCTGCGCGACGTCGAGCAGACCGCCCTGAAAGCCGAGGTGATGCCCGGGATCCTCCGCGACAACGCGGCCCGCCTCCTCGGCCTCTCCACCCCTCCCAAGGAGCACTCATGACCACCACCATCGCCTACGACGACATCGCGGGCCTCGCCGGCACCGACCTCGGGTGGTCGGACTGGCTCGAGGTCACCCAGGACCGTGTCGACCTCTTCGCCGACGCCACCGACGATCACCAGTGGATCCACACCGACCCCGAGCGCGCGAAGGACGGCCCCTTCGGCGGCGCCATCGCCCACGGCTTCCTCAGCCTCTCGCTCGCGGTGAAGTTCTGGACCGAGCTCCTGGATGTCACGGGCGTGATCACCAAGGTCAACTACGGCCTCGACAAGGTGCGCTTCATCTCGCCGGTGAAGGTCGGCTCGCGCGTGCGGATGAACGCCGTCATCGCCGAGATCACCGAGATCGCCGGCGGATATCAGCTCGCCGTGGACCAGACGATCGAGATCGACGGCGGCAGCAAGCCCGCCGTCGTCGCGCGCGGCCTCTACCGCTTCTCCGCCTGAGCCGCCCCGGCGCCCGTCGCGCGCGGGCCCCGGACATCGACGGAAACCCTCGTCACCCGCACTCGAAGAAGAGACCGCGCATGAGAACCCAAGGACTCGGAGCCTGGCTCCCCCGCCGCCGGCTGCGCTCCCCCGACAAGACCGCCGTGGTGTTCGGCGAGAACCAGCGGCTGACCTACCGGCAGCTCGCCGACCACGCCGAGGCGGTGTCCGCCGTCCTCGCCGAGGAGGGCGTCCGCGTGGGCGACACGGTCGCGTTCCTCGGCGAGAACAGCCCCGACTTCCTCGTCACGCTCTTCGGTGCCGTGCGCATCGGCGCCGTCTTCATCCCGGTCAACACCCGCCTCGCCGGCCCCGAGATCGCCCACGTCCTCTCCGACAGTCGCGCGCGCGTGCTCGTCCACGACGCGGCCTTCGACGACCGCCTCGACACCATCGCGGCCGGGCTCGCCCACCCGCCGCATCGCCTGCGCACGGGCGCTTCCGGGCGGAACGGCGAACCCGGTCTCGACCGGAGGAGGGATGCCGCGGGCCCTGCGCCCGAGCTCGTGATCGCCGAGCCCGACGCCCCCGCCGCCGTCGTCTACACCTCGGGCACCACCGGGCGCCCCAAGGGTGCGGTGCTCACGCACGAGAACCTCACGGCCGTCGCGGTGAACACCGTCATCGACTACGACGTCGTGTCCGATGACGTCGCCCTGATGATCTCGCCGCTGTTCCACGTCGCCTCCCTGGGCATGGGCGCCCTCCCCGTCGTCCTCAAAGGCGGCACCCTCGTGCTGGAGAAGGGGTTCGAGGCCGGCCGCGCTCTCGATCTCGTCGAGCAGCATCGCGTGACGATGATCTCCGGCGTCCCCACGACCTTCCAGCTCATGGCCGATCACCCCTCGTGGGCGAGTACGGACATCTCGAGCCTGCACACCCTCACCTGCGGCGGATCCGCGGTTCCCGACCGCATCCTCCGGGCCTGGGAGGAGCGCGGCCTGTCGTTCTCGCAGGGCTACGGAATGACCGAGACCTCTCCCGGTGCGACCTCTCTCGCCCCGCACATGACGCGGGCGAAGCAGGGCAGTGTCGGCCTCCCGCACTTCTTCACCGAGGTACGGGTCGTGAACGACGCCGGTCACCCCGTCCCGGCGGGCACCGTCGGAGAGATCCACGTCACCGGCCCCAACGTCTTCGCCGGCTACCTCGGGCTCGACGACGCCACGCGCGCGGCGAAGACCGACGACGGCTGGTTCCGCTCCGGCGACCTGGGCTACCTCGACGCCGACGGCTACCTCTACATCTGCGGTCGGTCGAAGGACATGATCATCTCCGGCGGCGAGAACATCTACCCCGCCGAGGTCGAGGCGCTGATCGCCGACATGCCGGGGGTCACGGGCGTCGCGGTCATCGGCATCCCGGACGAACGGTGGGGCGAGGTTCCCCTGGCCGTCCTGACGGTGGCGGAGGGGGCGTCCGTCGACACCGCCGCCGTGCGCGCGCACCTCGACGGGCAGGTGGCGCGCTACAAGCTGCCCAAGGACGTCGTCGTGGTCGAGGCGCTCCCCCGCACGGCATCCGGCAAGGTCGTCAAAGCCGTGCTGCGCGAGCGCTTCGGCGGTGTCTCGGTCTGAGACGCGAGATCGCGGCGGTCAGCTCTCGACGTGCGCTGTCGCGGCGGGGCGGTCCTCCGTGTGCCCGCCGCGCTTCGTCAGGCGCGTGATCCCGGTGATGACCGCGACGATAACGAGCCCGATCGCGAGGCCGAACACCGCCGACATCGCCGTCTCCACGATCCACACGATCACCGCTCCCGCGGCCTCGATCGCGTGGGTGACCAGGTGCACCAGGTCGTATGGTCCCGCCCACAGCGTCTCGGCGAGGTTCTGCAGCAGGAGGTGCCCACCGACCCAGAGCATCGCGACGGTGCCGACGATGCTGATCACGCGGAACACCGCGGGCATGGATGCCACGACCCGCGCGCCGAAACGACGGACACCGCGCGAGGGGCTCTTCATGAATCGCAGACCGATGTCATCGATCTTCACGAGCAGCGCGACGGCGCCGTAGACGACCAGCGTCATGGCGAGGCCGATGATGAGGAGCGCACCCAGCGTCATCCAGATCCCGAAATCGGGGTCGAGGCTCGAGAGGGCGATCAGCATGATCTCGGTACTGAGGATGAGGTCGGTGCGCACCGCACCGAGCACCAGCTTCTTCTCGTCACGGGGTCCGTCGTCCTCGTGCTCCGCGTGGTGGACGCCGAACCACTCGAGCACCTTCTCGGCGCCCTCGAAGCAGAGGAAGGCGCCGCCGACGATGAGGAGGTAGGGCAGGACCATCGGCGCGAACGCCTCCAGCAGCAGCGCGATCGGGATGATGATCACG
>JARBUN010000057.1 GCA_029239635.1 Microbacterium sp.
GACCTCCGATCTACGGTGACCCCATGACCCTGTGGCAGGCCGAGCCGCTCCCGCTCTTCCAGGCTCCCGAATGGACGCGTCTCGTCGGCGTCTTCGACCTCGAGACGACCGGTGTCGACGTCGAGAACGATCGCATCGTCACGGCGCACGTGGGGGTTCTCGACGCCGACGGGCACGTCGTCGACGCGCGCGATTGGCTGGCCGATCCGGGCGTGGAGATCCCCGACGGCGCGGCCGCCATCCACGGCATCACCACCGACCGGGCACGGGCCGAGGGCGCGCCGGCGCCGCGCGTCGTGTCCGAGGTGGTCGAAGCGCTGAGCGCGCTGTTCGCGGCCGGCATCCCCGTGGTGGCGTACAACGCGCCCTTCGACTTCTCGATGCTCAAGCACGAGGCCGTGCGGCACGGGGTGGCGCCGATCGGTCGCCGCGGGGCGCCTCGCCCTCGCTCTCGCAGACAGATTCGGCCCGTGGCTGCCCGCCACTCTCGAAGAGCTGCACACGCGCCAGATCTCCTGGGCTCGCGCTCAAGCGGCCAGCCTCACCGAGTACTTCGTCAAGATCGGACGCCTGGATGCCACGGCTCCTCCACTCGACGGGGCGTGGCCGATCCGCTGAGAGTGGGAGGACCTGACCGCGCCGTCTCCCCGGATTCCGCCCTCCCCGTCAATGTCGGAGATCACCGATAGCGTTTCGACATGGACGCCTTCGCCCCTCCCGCCGACCCTCGGCGCCGCACGCCACCCCGATGCCGAGTTCTCGGCCGACCACGTCCTCGCCGACGATCTCGACGCCGTTCTCGATGCGGCATACGCCTCGGCATCCGATCTCGACGCGGTCCTCGGCCATCTCGAGCTGATCGCTGCCGAGCGGCAACGCCTCACGGCCGAAGAGGGGCGCCTCATCGCGACCGTCCTGCGCGACGCCGCTGCCGATCCGACGCCCTGGGTCGGTCCCGACCCGACCCTCGACCCCGCGTGGGACGATTCGCGGGGCCGCACCCTCGGTGCGGTGCGACGCGACCACGTCGATCTCGCGCAGCGAGCTGCGGCGGCCGAGATGGCGGTGCGGCTGCACCTCTCCGAACAGACGATCCGCACGCGCGCCACGCACGTCGAGGTTCTGCAAGAGCGCTGCCCTCGACTGTGGGACGAGTTCGCAGACGGGCGGACGTCCGAACGCCACGCCATCGAGTCGGCCCGGCTCGCGACGTCCCTCCCCCGCGACGACGAGACATGGCGCGCGTTCGACGACGGCGTCGCTGATACGGCCACGAAGCTGACGCCCGCGAAGTTCGCCGTCGCCGCGCGTGCGCTGCGTGAGCGTGTGCACGCCGAGTCGATCGACGCCCGCCATCGCCGCGCCGCGCGTGATCGCGGAGTGTGGATGACGCCCGAACTCGACGGCATGGCGTCGCTCAACGCCCTCCTCCCCGCTGAGCGAGCGCGCAGCATCATGGCGCGCCTCGATCGCGCTGCTCGGCACCTGCGTGCCGCGCCCGACGAGGAGCGCACGCTGGCGCAGCTCCGCGCGGACGTGCTCGCCGACCTGACGACGATGCCCGCCCCCGACCGCACCACGGCGGGCGCTCCCTCCCCCGCTCCCGGGCTCCGGGAGGAGGCCGTGTCCACCTCAGCGGCGGCGCGAACCCACCCGTCCACGCCCACCGTCGTCGTCACGGTCCCGGCGCTCACACTGCTCGGCGCTGACGACCACCCCGCCACGATGGAGGGATACGGCCCCATCGACCTCGACACCGCGCGTCGCCTCGCCGGCGAGGCGAGCTCCTGGGTGCGACTTCTGACGCATCCGATCACCGAAGCGCCGCTCGTGCTCGACCGCCAGACGTACCGGGTCCCCGTCGCGCTGCGCCGCTGGCTCGGCGTCACATCCCCCACCTGCGTCTTCCCGGGTTGCAACCGCCGGGCGCGCGACTGCGATCTCGACCATCTCACCGCGTGGGCCGACGGCGGCACCACGGATGCCGACAACCTCGCGCCGGAGTGCCGCCATCACCACCGTCTGCGACACGAGACCGGGTGGACGCCGACACACGACCCTCTGACGGGCGAGCTGCGATGGTCCTCCCCGCTCGGCGGGACCCACGACATCGACCCGCCCCCGTTCTGAGTGCGCGGCGCGGGTCCGCTTCGCGCAGGCCCACAACTCATCGCGCACCCCCAGGCGCCACGCGGGCCCGTGTCGCGCCGCGCTGCTCCGCCACCCGCCACGCTGCACCGCCACACGCCGCGCGTCCCACCGCGCTCACGGATGCCACACTGATCACGTGACCTGCCGCATCGCCACCGTCCAGATGGAGGCCGTCCCCGGCGACGTCGACGCGAACGTCGCGCGCATCACGCACCTCGTGCACGACGCGGCGGCGGGAGGGGCGGATCTCGTCCTCTTCCCCGAAGCGGCCGTCACCGGGTACGACGACCGAGCCTTCGCCGGCCCCCTCCCCGACCTCACCGCGAGCGGATGGCGGAGTCCCGTGCAGGACGCCGTCGACCGCACCGGCGTCACCGCCGTCGTCAACTCCGCGCTCGAGCGGGACGGATGCCGTGCTCTCAGCGACGTCATCTTCACTCCCGGTCGCGAGCCGCTCGCCGCCTACGACAAGCAGCACCTGCACGACAGCGAACGCGCCGTCTTCACCCCCGGCGATCACGGCGCGTCCTTCGTCCTGAACGGCCTCCGCTTCGCCCTCTCCGTCTGCTACGACGCGAACTTCCCCGAGCACGCGGCTGCCGCGGTTCAGGGCGGAGCAGACGTCTACCTCAACAGCGGTGCGTACTTCCCCGGCGGCGAGCATCGTCGCGATCTTCACTACGCCGCCCGCGCCCTCGACAACGGCATGTACGTGGTCTTCAGCGGCCTCATCGGCGCGCCGCACGCGTTCATCGGCGGCTCCGCCGTCTTCGATCCGATCGGTCGACGCATCGCCGCCGTCGCCCCGGGCGACGACCTGGCGTTCGCCGACCTCGACGCGGACGTCATCGCCGAGACGCGCAGGCAGCAGCGGATGTGGGCGGACCACCGCGACGAGCTCGGCCCCGACCGGCATCTCGGAACGCTCGGCACCTCCGGCGTCGCACTCTGACCGGGACGCTCCCACCCGAGCGTCCTCAGCCCCGAACCACCTCGGCGAGCACCGCCTTGCCCCACTCCCACTCCCCGAGACCGCTCGCGGCGTTGAGGTGTCCGAACCCTCCGGCGTTGCGAAACCCGCTCCCCCACTGCGCGGCAAGCCGTCGCGCGACCTCGATCGGGCAGTAGGGATCGTCGGAGCTGGCGACGACGATGCTGCGGCACGCGAGCGGTCGGGCTTCGACGCCGATGAAGGTCGAAGCCGCGGCGCGGGGGAACGCGGCGCCGGCCGGATCCGGAGGGGCGACGAGCAGCAGCCCCGCCACCGCCGGCCGCTCGGCCCGACCCGCCCACTCGGTCGCCGCCCAGCACCCGAGGCTGTGGGCGATCACGACGATCTCGTCGCCCGATCGCGCAACCTCGGCGACCGCGCGATCCACGGCCCCCACCCAATCGTCGAGGTCGGGCTCGTCCCACGACCGAGGCGCCATCCGCTCGACCGTGGCCTCCGCGTGCCTCTCCCAGAGGGTTTGCCAGTGCTGGTCGCTCGACCCGCCGATGCCGGGAACGATCACGTATGCGACCATCGATACCACCCTTCATTCGCGTACCGCGCGAGCGCGCGGCATCCCTCCCCGCGAGCATGATGGATGCACTCGCTGGATGCCACGATGACGAGTGAAATCCAACTGATCGGAGACGAACACGATGGAATCACTCGATGCGATCGACCGCCGCATCCTCGAACTGCTGCAGGACGACGGACGACTCTCGGGGGCAGAGGTGGGTCGCCGCGTCGGCTTGTCGCAGCCCGCCGCGAGCGCACGTATCCTGCGGCTCGAGCGCTCGGGCGTCATCACGGGGTATCGCGCCGTCATCGATCCCGCCGCGGTGGGGCTCGTCATCCATGCCGTCATCCGCCTGCGTACCACGCACGCTCAACTCGCCCCGGCCCGGGAGCTCGCCGAGCGCCTCCCGGAGATCACGTCCATGGTCCGCGTGACCGGCGAAGACTGTCTGCTGTTCGACGTCAACTGCCCCGGCGCCGCGCGGCTGGAGAAGGTGGTCGATGCCCTGGCGCGGTTCGGCCCGGTGACGACGTCGCTCGTCCTGAGCACCTACCCGCCGAAGCCGCTCCTCCCCACCCCGCGCGGTTGATCAACGACGTCCGCAACGCGTGCCAGCGACGGCGCTCGCACGCCCCGACGATCACCGCCGACGGTCGCACCGAAACCAAAAGCCCCCATCCCGAAGGATGGGGGCTTTGGAAGGAATCCGCTGCGGATCAACGACCGCCGAAGTTCTTGAAGCGCTGGTTGAACTTCTCGACACGACCGGCCGAGTCCATGATGCGCTGCTTACCCGTGTAGAAGGGGTGCGAAGCCGACGAGATTTCCACGTCGATGACGGGGTACTCCACGCCGTCCAGCTCGATCGTCTTGTCGCTCGAGACGGTGGAACGGGTGAGGAACGTGTCGCCCGAGCCGAGGTCGCGGAACACGACGGCCTTGTACGTGGGGTGGATGTCAGTCTTCATGGGAGGTCCTTTGAGAAGTGGTGCCCTGGATTCTGCCAGGACGTCAAAGTCTGCGGCGCCGAAGGCACCAGCGTGAGAGTCTACCAGGCTCGCGCACACACTCGCACGCGGGGTCAGACCGCGCGAGCCGCGTACCGCCCCGCCTCGCGCGTGAGGGTGATCTCGAGCCCGAACGTCGTCGAGAGGTTCTCGGCCGTCAGAGCCTCATCGAGGGGACCGGATGCCACGACCTCGCCGTCGCGCAGCAGCAACACGTGCGTGAATCCGACGGGGATCTCCTCGACGTGGTGCGTCACCATCACCATGGCGGGAGTCGTCGGCGCCTGGGCGTAGCCCGACAGCAGCGTGAGAAGCTCCTCGCGCGCACCGAGGTCGAGGCTCGCCGTGGGCTCGTCGAGCAGCAGCAGCTCCGGATCGGTCATCACGGCGCGGGCGATCTGGACGCGCTTCTGCTCTCCGTCGCTCAACGTCCCGAACGTGCGATCGGCGAGGTGGTCGAGACGCCACTCCGCGAGCACCCGCAGCGCGCGACGCTCGTCGATGTCGTCGTACTGCTCGCGCCAGCGACCCGTCACCGAGTACGCCGCGGTCAGCACCACGTCGAGCACCGATTCCTCGGGCGGAACGCGGCGCGCCATCGCCGACGAGGCGAAGCCGATCCGAGGACGCAGCTCGAAGACATCGGTGCGCCCCAGCTGCTCGCCGAGGATCGTCACCGTGCCCGACGTGGGGTGCAGCAGCGTGTCCGCGAGCTGCAGGACGGTGGTCTTGCCGGCGCCGTTGGGGCCGAGCACGACCCAGCGCTGATCGTCCTCGACACTCCAGTCGAGATGGGACACGATGTCCCGCGTGTTCCGGCGGACGACGACGTCGGAGAACTCGAGAACCTGGGGCATGGATCTAGCCTAATGGCCTCGACCCGAGCGACCGGATGACCCGGCGGAACCGACCTGTTTCCCGCGACCTCGGCGGACAACGCCGCCGCGGCGGCCCGCGTACCGCGAGCCCGACCGGCTTCGCGCGATCTCCGCATGCAACGCCGCCGCAGCGGGCCGCGAGCCCCGAGCCCGACCTACTTTCCCGCAACCTCCGCGTACAACGCCGCCGTCGTCTGCGCGATCGCCGCCCAGCTGAAGTCGTCGATGGCGCGCTGACGCCCGGCCTCCCCGTAGGCGCGGGCCGTCTCGGCATCCGTCACCACCTCGGTGAGCACGCGGGCCAGGTCGTCCACGAACCGCTCGGGGTCCACGGGCGTCCCCGTCCCGTCCTGCACCTGCTCGATCGGCACGAGTCGGCCCGTGACGCCGTCGACGACGACCTCCGGGATGCCCCCGGTCGCCGTTCCGACGACGGCCGCGCCGCACGCCATCGCCTCGAGGTTCACGATCCCGAGCGGCTCGTAGACCGACGGGCAGACGAACGTCGTCGCGGCCGTGAGGATCGCGCACAGCTCGTTCCGCGGCAGCAGACGGTCGATCCACACCACGCCGTCGCGCGTGGCCTGGAGCCCGCGCACGAGCTCCTCGACCTCGGCCATGATCTGCGGGGTGTCGGGGGCGCCCGCGCAGAGGATCAGCTGCACGTCCGCCGGCAGCCGCTCCGCCGCACGGAGCAGGTAGGGCAGCCCCTTCTGTCGGGTGATCCGCCCGACGAAAACCACCGACGGCCGAGTCGGGTCGATCCCGACGGACGCCAGGAACGCGTCGTCCGAGACCGGATGCCACGCCTCGGTGTCGATGCCGTTGTAGATCACGCGCACCTTGTCGGGATCGAGCGACGGGTAGCTGCGCAGGATGTCGTCGCGCATCCCCGAGCTGACCGCGACGACGGCCGCCGCCCCCTCGTACGCGGTCTTCTCGATGTAGCTCGACACCGCGTAGCCGCCACCGAGCTGCTCGGCCTTCCAGGGCCGCAGCGGCTCCAGGCTGTGGGCGGTCACGACGTGCGGGATCCCGTGGAGAAGGGATGCCAGGTGTCCGGCGAAGTTCGCGTACCAGGTGTGCGAGTGCACGACGTTGGCACCCGCGACATCGGAGACGATCTCGAGATCGGTGCCGAGGGTCTGGATCGCGCCGTTGGCTGCGGCCAGTTCGGACGGCACGCCGTAGGACGTCGTACCGGCCTCGTCACGCGCGGCTCCGAATGCGCGGACCTGCACCTCCGTCCCCTCGGCGCGTAGGGCCTTGACCAGTTCGGTGGCATGGACTCCGGCTCCCCCGTAGATCTCCGGCGGGTACTCCTTGGTCACGATGTCGACGCGCATGAGACGAACCGTAGTACAGCGAAAGGCACGCCGACGACGTGTTTCCGCATCCGCATCCGCCCCCTAGTGTGGTGCCATGCCTGCAGCGCCGAAGGTCTTCGGAATCATCCTCGCCGGTGGCGAGGGAAAGCGTCTCATGCCCCTCACGGCCGACCGCGCGAAACCCGCGGTGCCGTTCGGCGGCCAGTACCGCCTGATCGACTTCGCGATCTCCAATCTCATCAACTCGGGCCTGCGTCAGCTCGTCGTGCTGACGCAGTACAAGTCGCACAGCCTCGACCGCCACATCTCGCAGACGTGGCGCATGTCGCCGATGCTCGGTGCGTACGTGGCATCCGTCCCGGCCCAGCAGCGCCTCGGCAAGCGGTGGTTCTCGGGCTCCGCCGACGCGATCCTGCAGTCGATGAACCTCATCCGCGACGAGAAGCCCGACATCGTCGTCGTCATCGGCGCCGACCACGTGTACCGCATGGACTTCAAGCAGATGCTCGACGCGCACATCGCCTCCGACGCGCGCGCGACGGTCGCCGGCATCCGTCAGCCCATCTCGCTCGCCAACCAGTTCGGGGTGATCGACACCGACCCGAGCGACGCGACGAAGATCCGCGCGTTCCTCGAGAAGCCGCAGAACCCCGAGGGACTGGCCGATGCGCCCCACGAGGTGCTCGCCTCGATGGGCAACTACATCTTCGACGCGGACGCCCTCGTCGAGGCCGTGACGCACGACGGCGAGCTGCCGACCTCCGCTCACGACATGGGCGGCGACATCGTGCCGTACTTCGTGAACCGCGGCGAAGCGGCCGTGTACGACTTCCAGCGCAACGACGTTCCCGGCTCCACGCCCCGCGACCAGTCGTACTGGCGCGACGTCGGCACGATCGAGTCGTTCTACGACGCGCACATGGACCTGATCTCGACGCTGCCCATCTTCAACCTCTACAACACCGACTGGCCGATCTACTCGCAGACGTTCAACGCCCCGCCGGCGAAGTTCGTCCGCGACTCGGTCGGACGCATCGGCAACGCGATCGACTCGATCGTCTCGCTCGGCTCGGTGCTGTCGGGGACCCACCTCGAACGCAGCGTGGTCGGCCCGTGGGCTCTCGCCGGCGGAGGCTCGACGATCACCGACTCGGTGCTCTTCGACAGCGTGCAGGTCGGCGCCGGAGCGCGCATCCACCGCGCGATCCTCGACAAGAACGTCGTCCTGGAGCCCGGCGCGACCATCGGCGTCGACCGCGAGCGCGACATCGCCCGGGGCTTCACCGTGACCGAGACGGGCATCACCGTCGTCGGGAAGGACGTCCACGTTCACGCGTGACCCGGATGCCGGGACCCCGACCAACGCGAAGGGGCTGCGACCGTGATGGTCGCAGCCCCTTCGTCATCCGCAGCGTCGTGTCCGACGGCGGTGTCACACGCCGACGCGCTGGAACGCGTCGCGGCTGATGCCCTTCTCGAGCACGACCTTCGACCACTCGCGGGCGCTGTGCAGACTGTGGTCGCGGTAGTTGCCGCAGCTGTAGGCGTCGGTTCCGGGCACGTCCTCCCACTCCACGTCCTCGGCGATCGCGCGCAGCGAGTCGGTGATGGCGTCGACGAGGGTCGCGACCTCGGGTTCGCCCCACATGATGACGTGGAATCCGGTCCGGCATCCGAACGGCGAGATGTCGATGAGACCGTCGATGCGGTCGCGCACGAGGCTCGCGAGGAGGTGCTCGATCGTGTGCAGGCCCGCCGTGGGGATCTCGCCCTCGTTGGGCTGGACCAGTCGCAGGTCGAAGTTCGTGATGACGTCGCCGCGGGGGCCTGTCTCCGTGCCGATCCGGCGCACGTAGGGGGCCAGCACGGCGGTGTGGTCCAGGGTGAAGCTCTCGACGTCGGCCATGGATGGTCCCTTCTCAGAAGTCTGGAGTACCGGAGAAGCCTACGCGGGGCGGCTCGAGGGACGGCCGCGCATGACGCCGCGCGACGGACTCCGGCGAGCCGCTAGCGTGGAGCGCGTGCCAGCTCCCGCTCGATTCCTCGTCGTCCTCGATGCCGACTCGACCCTGATCCGCAACGAGGTCATCGAACTCCTCGCCGACGAGGCCGGCCGAGGCAGCGAGGTGGCCGCGGCGACCGAAGCCGCGATGCGCGGCGAGGTCGACTTCGCCACCAGCCTCCGCTCCCGGGTGAAGGCTCTCGCCGGAGTGCCCGCGGAAGCGTTCGCCCGTGCGATCGCCCGCATCGAGCCGACGCCCGGTGCGCGGGAGCTCATCACCGCCGTGCACGAGCGCGGCGGCATCGTGGGGGTCGTCTCGGGCGGGTTCCACGAGGTGCTCGACACCGTCGCCCCCGACCTCGGCGTCGACGTGTGGCGCGCCAACCGCCTGGTGAGCGCCGATCGGATCCTCACGGGGGAAGTCGACGGCGCCATCGTGGATGCCACGGCCAAGGCAGAGACCCTGCGCTCCTGGGCCGCGGAGCGCGGCGTGCCCCTCCCCCTCACCTTCGCGATCGGCGACGGCGCCAACGACCTCGAGATGATGGCGGCGGCCGGACTCGGGCTCGCCTTCAACGCCAAGCCCGCGGTGCGTGAACGCGCCGACCTCGTGATCGGCGCGGTCGATCTGTCCGAGGTCATCGCGCTGCTTCCCCGCTGAGTGCCCCCGAGACGAACGCCTGAGCCCCGCAAGCTCCGAAGCGGTCCCCCGAGCCTGTCGAAAGGACCGAGCCTCCACCGGATCTCTCGCGAATGTCGGGACCCCGCCCTACCCTCGACGCATGAAGGTCATCCTGGTTCCCGGTCTCTGGCTCGCTGCGTCCTCGTGGGATGCCGTCATCCCGGCCCTCCTCGACGCCGGTCATCGCCCGGAGGCGTTGAGCATGCCGGGCATCGGCATTCCCGCGGCGGGCTCCGCCCAGATCGGGATCGCCGAGTGGATCGACGAGGTCGTGCGCGTGATCGATCGAGACGACGAGCCGGTCGTCCTCGTCGGCCACTCCGGAGGCGCGAACGTCGTGTGGGGCGCCGCCGACGCGCGGCCCGATCACGTGGCTCGCGTCGTCTTCGTCGACGCGGTGCCCCCGCTCGACGGGGCGGGGATCTGGGAGTTCCCCATCGTCGACGGGGTCGTTCCGTTCCCGGGCTGGGACGCCTTCGACGACGAGGAGGTCGCCGATCTCGACGCGCCGACGCGTCAGCGCGTCGAAGAGCAGATCACGTGGATCCCGGCCCGCATCCCCACCGATCCGATCTCGCTGACGGACGAGCGGCGCCACGGCACCCCGATCACCCTGATCTCGTGCCTCATGACGGCCGCAGATGCGTGGCAGCTCGTCGACGGCGGCGCACCGTGGATAGCCGAGCTGGCGGCCGCGGACACGCTGGAGATCGTGGATCTGCCCGGCGGCCACTGGCCCCAGTTCGCACAGCCCGACGCCCTCGCGCGGGCGATCGTCGCGGCGATCCGTACGGAGCCCGTGCGCACGGAGTGAGCGCGGGCGGAGACTCCGCGCCGACCACCCGGTGCCGGGGACCCGGTGCCGAGGACTCAGCGCCGGGGGCTCAGCGCCGGGAGCTCAGTGCCCCATGCCCAAGCCACCGTCGACCGGGATGACGGCGCCCGAGATGTACGCCGCGTCATCGCCGGCGAGCCACGTCACGACACCGGCGACCTCGTCGGGCGAGGCGAAACGACCCGCGGGGATGTTCTTCTTGTACTCCGCCTGCGTGTCCGCCGGGAGCTCGGCGGTCATGTCCGTCTCGATGAACCCGGGCGCCACCACGTTGGCGGTGATACCGCGGCCACCCAGCTCGCGGGTCAGAGAGCGGGCGAATCCGACGAGGGCGCTCTTGGACGCGGCGTAGTTGATCTGTCCCGCCGAGCCGTAGAGACCGACGACGCTGGAGATCAGGATGACGCGCCCCCAGCGCGCCTTGAGCATGCCCTTCGACGCGCGCTTCACGACCCGGAACGCACCACCGAGGTTCGTGTTCACGACGCTGTCGAAGTCGTCCTCGGTCATGCGCAGCAGGAGCGTGTCCTTGGTGACACCGGCGTTGGCGACGACGACCGCGATCGGGCCGAGCTCGGCCTCGACCCGCGTGAAAGCGGCGTCGACGGCGGCGGCATCCGTCACGTCCGCGCGCACGGTGAGGGTGCCCTCCGGACCCTCGCCGGATCGCGCGGTCACCGCGACGCGCCAGCCTTCTGCCACGAACCGCTCCGCGATGGCGCGTCCGATACCGCGGTTTCCTCCGGTGACGACGACGACGCGGTCCTGCGACATATGAACTCCTGCTTGGCGGGGCGGAAAGGAACCGGCCCAGCCTATCCGCGCCCGCGATGCCGTTCCGGCCTCCGCGGCGCTCGCCGAGGTTTGACACGACACTCACGGCGCTGGAACGCTGGGATGGAGCGCGCCGACCACCGCTCGAAAGAGGGAACGTCGTGAGCGACAACACCACCCCCGACCCGAAGACGGGCGAGACCGGCGCGGTGTCGGGAACCGACGCCTCCCCCGAACTGTCCACGGGCCCCGCCGCAGCCAGCGGCTCCGCCCCGGACGCGCCCGTCACCCCCTCGGGGGCGTACGCGGCAGCCCCGCCGCCCCCGCCCGGCTACGACGCCCCGGCGTACGGCAGCGCGAGCGGCGCCGGCCCGACCGACGCCGGCGCAAGCGGCGTCGGTGCGAGCGAAGCCGGCGCAAGCGAAGCCGGCGCGACGGAGGCCCCCGCGACGACCGACGCGACCGCCGGCGGGTACGCGGGCGGATACACCGCCCCGCCCGCACCCGGCTACGGCGCACCCGCCGCCGCGCCCTCGTACCCGGGGTACTCCGCGCCCGCGGCCGAGGCCGCTCCCGCCTACGGCGCCACGCCCTACGGCGCGCAGGGCTACGGCGCGCAGGGCTACCCCGCCCCCGCGTACGGCACCGCCCCCTACGGTGCGCAGCAGGGCTACGCCGGCTACGGCACGCAGGGTTACGGCTCGTACGCGGCGGCCGCGCGGACGAACGTGCTCGCGATCATCTCGCTCGTGGGATCCATCGCCGGCTTCTTCATCCTGCCGTTCGCCGGGCCCCTGGTCGGCGTGATCACCGGTCACATCGCGCTCGGACAGATCAAGCGCAGCGGCGAGAAGGGCCGCGGCCTGGCGCTGACCGGCGTCATCCTCGGCTGGGTGAACATCGCGCTCGCCGTGATCTTCATCGCGTTCATCGTCATCGTGGCGATCGCGGGAGCGAACAGCTCCGGTTACCGCTACTGAACGGTCCGCACGGGGCGCGAACGGGCGTACCCTGGGGGGACCGTGAAGACTTCGCAGCGCGCCCTTTCAGCGACGTCTCTCCCGCAGGCCCCGCGGGAGGACGCTGGTTCCCGTTTCACCAAGTACATGGTGATGATGGGGATTCGCATCGCCTGCTTCGTGCTCATGGCGGTGGTGCACCCGTACGGCTGGTACACCTTCGTGTTCGCGGCGGGGGCGATCTTCCTCCCGTACCTCGCCGTCATCGTCGCGAATGTCGGCGCCGACGTGGGCGCGCCCACGGCCGAGGCGCCGGAGCGCTCGATCGAGGCGCCCGTCTCGACCGCCCCGACCCCGCCGGCCGCCGAGCCGACCGTCATCCGTATCGCCGAGACGCCGCGACTCGACGCCCCTCGCGACAACACCCCGTGAGCGGCGCGGCCGCGGAGTGTTCGCGGGCCGGATGCCGTGACACCGCCGTGTGGGCGATCCGTTGGCGCAATCCCCGGATCCACGCCGCCGATCGGCGAAAGACCTGGGTGGCGTGTGGAGAGCACGTCGTGTACCTGCGGGAGTTCCTGAGCGCGCGCGATTTCCCTGTCGAGGTGCAGGCTCTGGTGGGGGAAGCCTCGTGAGCGCGAGGGAGATGCCCGCCGGCGCACGCTGGGCGATGTATGTGGGAATCGCGATCCTCTTCGCGATCGCCTGCGCCTATCTCTCGAACTGGCAGTTCTCGCGCAACGCGGAGCGCAGCGAGCAGCTGCAGCTCGTCGCCGACAACTACGACGCCGCCCCCGTGCCCCTGGGCGACCTTCTCGCCCCCGGCGCCGACCTCACGCCATCCGACGAGTGGCGGCCCGTGCGCCTCGAGGGGCAGTACCTGCCCGACGAGCAGCTCCTGGTGCGCAACCGGGCGCACAACGGCTCGGCCGCCTACGAGCAGCTCGTCCCGTTCCGCCTCACCGACGGCCGTACGTTCCTCGTCGACCGCGGCTGGCTCCCGCCAGGGAACAGCCAGTCTCTGCCCGACGACATCCCCGCCCCTCCCTCGGGCGACGTCACTGTCGAGGTGCGTCTGCGGCCGAGCGAGGCGGCACCGACGTCGGGCCGCACCGCCGAAGCGGGTCAGGTGCCGACCATCAACCTGGGTCTCGTCGCGGAGCAGACCGGCCCCATCGAGCCGGGCGCCTACGGCCTGCTCATGTCCGAGAGCCCGGCACCGGCCACCGCGCCTCTGACCGTGGATCCGCCGAGCGACGACCCCGGGCCCTACCTCTCGTACGCGATCCAGTGGATCCTCTTCGCGCTCATGGGGTTCGGCTTCATCACCTACGTGATCGTCAGCGAACGCAAGCTCCGGCGCGAGGAGGCCGAGGACGAGGACGACGACGAGCTCGTTCCCGCTCCCACGCCCGCGACGGAGCACGCCGAACCGCGCCGCCGCGCCGATCCCGTCGCCCTCCACCGCGCGCGCAAGCGCCCGAAGGACCGCGACGCCGACGACGAAGACGCCCTGCTCGACGCACGCTGAATCGGAGCGGATGCCGGACGGTGCGGCATCCGAAATCCGAAGACGCCGCGCGCGGTCGGATCCTCTACGCCAGGGTGATCAGGTCCGCGTAGTCGCGGCCCCAGATGTCCTCGACGCCGTCGGGGAGGATCAGCACACGCTCGGGGTTGAGCGCCTCGACGGCCCCCTCGTCGTGCGAGACGAGGACGACCGCGCCCTCGTAGTGCGCCAGAGCGCCCAGGATCTCCTCGCGCGACGCGGGGTCGAGGTTGTTCGTCGGCTCGTCGAGCAGCAGCATGTTCGCCGACGAGACCACGAGGGTCGCGAGCGACAGACGCGTCTTCTCGCCGCCCGAGAGCACGCCCGCGGGCTTCAGCACGTCGTCGCCGACAAACAGGAAGGATCCGAGCACCTTGCGCGCCTCGGTCGCGGTGATGTGAGGTGCCGACGACATCATGTTCTCGAGCACCGAACGGTTGACGTCGAGGTTCTCGTGCTCCTGCGCGTAGTACCCGATCTTGAGGCCGTGACCCGGTTCGAGCTGGCCCGTGTCGGGCTGGTCCACGCCGGCGAGGATGCGCAGCAGCGTGGTCTTTCCGGCACCGTTGAGCCCCAGGATCACGACGCGCGAGCCGCGGTCGATCGCGAGGTCGACGTCGGTGAAGATCTCCAGCGACCCGTACGACTTCGACAGCCCCGATGCCATGAGCGGGGTCTTGCCGCAGGGCGCGGGCTTCGGGAAGCGGAGCTTCGCGACCCGCTCCTCGGCACGCACCTCGTCGAGGCCGGAGAGCATCTTCTCCGCGCGCGCGACCATCTGGTGCGCGGCGGCCGCCTTCGAGGCCTTCGCACCGAAGCGCGCCGCCTGCAACTGAAGGGCGGTGGCCTTCTTCTCGACGTTGACGCGCTCTTTCTTGCGGCGCTCCTCGTCGGCCACCCGCTGGCGCAGGTAGTTCTTCCAGTTCATGTTGTAGATGTCGATGACCTGGCGGTTCGCGTCGAGATAGAACACGCGGTTGACGGTCTCGCCGACGAGCTCGACGTCGTGCGAGATCACGATGAGCCCGCCCTTGTAGTTCTTCAGGAACTCGCGAAGCCACACGACGCTGTCGGCGTCGAGGTGGTTCGTCGGCTCGTCGAGGATCATCGTCTGCGCGTCGGAGAACAGGATGCGCGCGAGCTCGATACGACGACGCTGACCACCCGAGAGCGTCTTCAGCGGCTGATCGAGGATGCGGTCGGGGAGAGAGAGATTGTGGGCGATGGATGCCGCCTCGGCCTCGGCCGCATACCCGCCCGCCGCTTCGAAGCGCTCGGTGAGGTTGCCGTACTTCTTCATCGCCTTCGCCGCGACCGCGGGGTCGTCGTCGCCCATCGCCATCGACGCCTCGTGCATGCCGAGAGCGAGCGAGCCGAGTCCGCGGGCGTCGAGGATGCGCGTGCGGGCGAGCATCTCGGGGTCACCGGAGCGGGGGTCCTGCGGCAGGTAGCCCAGCTCGCCCGAGCGGTCGACGCCGCCGTTCGCGGGGAGCAGGTCGCCGGCGAGCACTTTGGTGAGCGTCGTCTTGCCTGCGCCGTTTCGCCCGACGAGGCCGATCTTGTCGCCGTCGGAGACGCGGAACGCCACATCGGACATGAGCACGCGGGCGCCCACGCGGATCTCGAGGTCGTGCACGGCGAGCACAGCGAACGTCCGTTCTTCGGGGTCGGGGATCTCGCGCGTCCCGCTGTCGCCCGCCCGAGAGACGGCGAAACCGTGAGCCCGGATAGCTCGGCATCGAGACGATCGCCCGGGTTCTCGGCATCCTGGTTTGCGTTCTCACCCGGACCCTGACCTAAACTAAGCCTATCCTTACCTAACACGCTGGAGGCTCTTCGTGTCCCGATTCCGCGCTCTGGCGGCTCTCGCCGTCGGTTCCGCTCTCGGGGATCCACGGAGGCGGGCGGGGCTTTCCCGGTGGCCCTCAGCAACGTCTTCGGCGAGACGACCATCTCGGCCAAGCCGGAGCGGGTCGTCACCGTCGACTGGGGCAACCAGGACGTCGCGCTGGCGCTCGGCGTCGTGCCGGTCGCCATGCCGAAGGTGACCTACGGAGACGAGGACGGCGACGGACTCCTGCCGTGGACGAAGGACAAGCTCGCGGAACTGGGCGCGCAGACGCCCGTGCTCATGGACGAGACCAACGGCTACGACTACGAGGCCATCGCCGATGCACAGCCCGACGTCATCCTCGCCGCGTACTCCGGCATGACCCAGGAGCAGTACGACACCCTGAGCAAGATCGCCCCCGTCGTGACGTTCCAGGACGTCGCCTGGGGCACCACCTGGCAGGACATGACCGTCCTCGACGGCACGGCGCTCGGCCTGAAGGACCAGGCGGAGCAGATCGTCGCCGACAAGGAGAAGCACATCACGGACGAGGCGGCGAAGTATCCCGCGATCGCCGGCAAGAAGTCGCTCCTCACCTACTTCGACCCGACCAATCTGTCGACCCTGGGGTTCTACAACACACTGGACCCGCGCATGGGCTACCTCGAAGAGATCGGCCTCGCCCCCTCGTCGTACGTCGCATCCGAGTCGGCCGCATCGAAGACCTTCTGGTTCACCCCGAGCACCGAGCAGATCGAGAACTTCGCCGACGTCCAGACGATGGTCGCCTACGGTGATGACGGCATGATCGCCGCGATGCAGGCCGATCCCCTGCTGTCGAAGATCCCGGCCGTCGCGAACGGCGCGATCGCGGTGATCAAGAGCGGTTCCACGCTCTCCTCGGCCATCACCCCGACCCCGCTCAACATCGGCACGACCTACGGCGACGAATACATCGCCCTCGTCGGCGCCGCCGCCGAGAAGGCCGCGTCCTGATGCGCATCCCCCTCGCGTCGGGGCGATGAGCGTTCTCACCCCGACACACTCCGCCCCCAGCCACGCCCGCGCGCGTCGCTGGGGGCGGAGGCGCGCCCTGGGTGTCGCGGCGCTCGTCATCGTCCTGATCATCGCGGCGATCCTCTCGGTGACCTTCGGCGCACGCGACGTGACGACCGCGGACGTCTGGGCCGGGTTGACCGGTTCCACCGATACGGCGTCGGCCGCCGCCGTCGCCAAACGCGTTCCTCGCACGCTCCTGGCGATCCTCGTCGGTGCCGCCCTCGCGGTCTCGGGTGCCGTCCTGCAGGGAGCCACGCGGAATCCCCTCGCCGACCCCCAGATCCTCGGCATCAACGGCGGCGCCGGACTGGCGATCGTCGTCGGCATCGCCTTCTTCGGCCTCGGTTCGGCCACGTCGTACATCTGGGTCGGTCTGATCGGTGCCGGGGGCGCAGCGGTCATGGTCTACGCGATCGGCTCCCTCGGACGAGGTGGCGCGACGCCGCTGCGCCTCGCCCTCGCCGGCGCGGTGAGCGCCGTGGCCTTCAGCTCCCTCACGAGCGCCATCCTTCTGCCGCGCATCAACGTCATGAACGACTTCCGGTTCTGGCAGATCGGCGGCGTCGGCGGTGCGACGTTCGACACCATCCTGCAGGTGCTCCCCTTCCTCGTGGCGGGACTGGTGATCTGTCTCGCGAGCGCGTCGACGCTGAACACTCTCGCCCTCGGCGACGAACTGGCCGCGGGACTGGGGGCACGGGTGCGCACCGGACGACTGGTCTCCACCGCCGGTGCCGTGATCCTGTGCGGAGCGGCCACCGCGGTCGCCGGACCCATCGGCTTCGTCGGACTCGTCGTCCCGCACATGCTCCGCCTGGTGGTCGGTGTCGACCACCGGTGGTTGCTCCCCGTCTCGGCGCTCGGCGGAGCCGTCCTCCTGACCCTCGGCGACATCCTGGGCCGCGTGGTCGCCCGCCCCGGGGAGATCGAGGTCGGGATCGTCACCGCGCTGGTCGGCGCGCCGTTCTTCATCGCGTTGGTGCGACGACAGAGGATGCGGGCGCTGTGAACGACACCCTCCTCATCCGCTCTCCCGCGGCGCTGACGCTCGTCGTCGCGGGTCGCCATCGTCGGCGACGTCGCTGGGCGCTGGTCACCGGCGTCCTGGCCCTTCTCGTGATCACCGCTTTCGCCCTGTCGCTGATGCTCGGCCAGACCTTCTACACACCCGGCGAGGTGTGGGGGGTCCTCACCGGCCAGCGCGTCGCGGGCGCGTCGTTCACGGTGGGCGAGCTCCGCCTCCCCCGAGCACTCACGGCGCTGTGCACCGGTCTGTGCTTCGGGATGGGTGGCGTCGTCTTCCAGTCGATGCTGCGCAACACGCTGGCGAGTCCCGACGTGATCGGGATCAACACCGGCGCGAGCGCCGCCGCCGTCATCGGCATCGTCGTCCTCGGTCTCGGAGAGACCACGGTCTCGTTCCTCGCGATGGCCGCCGCCCTCGCCGCGGCGCTCATGATCTACCTGCTCGCCTACCGAAACGGCGGCTCAGGGGCGCGGCTCATCCTCGTCGGTATCGGGGTCGCCGCCATGTGCCAGGCCGTGGTGTCGTACGTGATCTCGCGCGCGGCGGAGTACGACCTCCCGGCGGCCATGCGCTGGATCACGGGAAACCTGAACGACGCGACGTGGGAGCGTGCCCTCCCCGTCGCCGCCGCGCTCGTCGTGCTCGGACCGATCCTCCTCGCGCTCTCGGGACGCCTCGAGATCCTCCGCATGGGCGACGACACCGCCGCCGCCGTCGGCCTGCCCGTCGAGCGCAGCCGTGTGCTCCTCATCGTCGCGGCGGTCGGCCTTCTGGCGTTCGGAACCGCGGCCGCCGGTCCCATCGCGTTCGTGTCGTTCCTCGCGGGTCCGATCGCGGTCCGCATCCTCGGTCCGGTCGGCTCGCCCGTCCTCCCCGCCGGGCTCGTCGGGGCGCTCCTCGTGCTCGTCGCCGACTTCTGCGCGCAGTTCGCGTTCGGCACACGCCTCCCCGTCGGCGTGGTCACGGGCGTGCTGGGTGCGCCCTATCTCGTCTACCTGCTCATCCGCAGCAGCCGATCCGGAGGGACCTCGCTATGACCACCTCCTCCCCCACCGAAGGAGTCACGCGATGACCACCGAGCGCACCCTGACCGCCGAGGGCGTCACCCTCGGCTACGGCGACCGCACGATCGTGGAGTCGCTCGACCTGTCCCTCCCCCCGGGCAAGGTCACGACCATCGTCGGCGCGAACGCGTGCGGCAAGTCGACGCTGCTCAAGTCGATGGCGCGGCTGTTGACCCCGACGTCCGGCCAGGTCCTCCTCGACGGGAAGGCGATCCACCGCCTGCCGACCAAGCAGGTCGCCCGGGTGCTCGGTCTGCTCCCCCAGTCGCCCCTCGCGCCCGACGGCATCGCCGTGTCCGATCTCGTCAGCCGGGGGCGGCACCCGCACCAGGGCGCTCTGTCACGCTGGACGAGCGCGGACGACGCCGCGGTGGCCCGAGCGCTCGACGCCACCGACACCGCCCATCTCGCCGACCGTCCCGTCGACGAGCTCAGCGGGGGCCAGCGTCAGCGCGTCTGGATCGCGATGGCGCTCGCGCAGGAGACCGATGTGCTGCTCCTGGACGAGCCGACGACGTTCCTCGACATCAGCCATCAGATCGACGTGCTCGATCTGCTCACCGACCTCAACCGCGAACGCGGCACGACGGTCGCGATGGTTCTGCACGACCTCAACCTCGCCGCACGCTACGCCGACCACCTCGTGGCCATGTCGCAGGGGCGCGTGATCGCGGCCGGCGACCCGTCCGACGTGCTCACCGAAGCGATCGTGCGCGAGGTGTTCGGACTGGACAGCCGCGTCGTGCCCGACCCGCTGACCGGGCGCCCGATGGTCATCCCGATCGGTCGCCACCACACGCTGACCGAGCCGGAGCAGACCCGGGTCTGAGGGGAAGGGCACGGCACCGGCTCGAGAGCACGAGCGGCCGGGCCGCCCCCTCAAGCCGTGCGCTCGCCCTGGCCTTCGCGCCAGTAGCCCATGAAGGCCACGCGCTTGCGGTCGACCCCGCACCCTTGCACGAGCATCCGGCGCAGCGCCTTCACCATCGACGACTCCCCCGCGATCCAGGCGTAGAACTCGCCCTCGGACTCGTCGGGGCTGTCCCAGAGCAGTTCCCTCTCGAGGTCGATGTCCTCGAGCACCTGGGGGCGCGGGGCCGCGGCGCGGGCGAGGACGTCGCCCGCGCCGAGCGTCCACTCCTCGACGGCTTCGATCAACGCCTCACCGTGCGGGCGGTCGTCGCGTGCGAGCCACGTCACGCGTGCGCCCCGGGCCGCGAGGGGAAGGGCGTCGTCGATCGTCGGCACCTCGATGAACGCGTCGACGTCCATCCCGGGCTCGAGCCCCTCCAGCACCGCGCAGATCGCCGGCGCGGCGGTCTCATCGCCCGCCAGCAGCAGTCGCCGGGCCGTTCCGGGGTGGAAGTCGATGCCCTGCGCCGACTCCGGGCTGCGGGCATCGGGACCGACGACGAGGATGCTGTCGCCCGGCGCGGCGGCCTCGGCCCACGCCCCGGCCGGACCGGCGTCGTGATGGAGCACGAAGTCGACGTCGAGCTCGCGGGTCTCGGGGTCGATCCGTCGCACGGTGTACGTGCGGAAGGGCATGCGCTCCTCGTCCGGGAGGTCGCGCCACCGGACGTACCACTCGCCGTTGTCGATCGCGACCGGGTCGTGCTGACCGATGTCGCACAGCCGTCCGTCGGCCCCGGGGAGCACGATCTTGATCCGCTGGTCGCGCCGATCCGTGCCGAAGACGTCGAAGTCGGCGGAGGTGAAGGTGATCCGAGCGAAGTGCGGCGAGATCCGCCGCGCCTCCTTCACCACGGCGACGTACGGGCGGTAGGCGGGACGTGTGGCGGTGATGGTCACCGAATAAGGATATCCTTACCTATCTCCGGATGCCAGACGCCCGGCATCCGATACCTCGGGGTCGAGCGAACCCGGCGCTCACCCCTCGCGGACGAGCCGTCCGATGCGCTCGATCGCGTCACGGAGCACCTCGGGCGCGCACCCGACATTGATGCGAACGTGCCCCACGCCCTCCGCGCCGAACAACGGGCCGTGGTGCAGGGCGACCTTCGCCTCGCGCCGGATGAACGGCGCCGGGTTGTCGCCCCAGCCGTACGCGGACACGTCGACCCACGCGAGGAACCCGGCCTCGGGAACGCGGTAACGCGCGAGCGGCAGGTGCTCGGCGAGCAGCTCGGCCAGCAGCCGTCGGTTGTCGTCGAGGGCCACGAGCAGCCCGTCGAGCCACGCGTCGCTCTCGGCGGCGAACGCGGCGCGGTTGGCGATCACCCCGAAGAGGCCGGCCCGCCACTCCACCTCCCAGGGCAACCCCTTCACGACGGCGGCGGTCTCTTCCGACGCGGTCACGATGACCGCGCACTTCAGGCCCGCGAGGTTGTAGGTCTTGCTGGCGCTCGTCACCGCGTATCCGACCGCGGCGGCTTCGGGCGCGGCATCCAGGAACGGCGTGAAGACGGACGGCGCGTGCGTGAGGGGCGCATGGATCTCGTCACTGACGACCGTCGCTCCGTAGCGGTGGGCCACCCGGGCGAGGGCGGCGAGCGACTCCCGCGTGTGGACCGTCCCGGTGGGGTTGTGCGGATTGCAGAGGAGGACGGAACGCGCCCCCTGGGCGAGGGCTCGCTCGATTCCGTCGAGATCGAGCGACCACCGTTCCCCGTCGTCGAGCAGCGGCACGCGCTCGACGACCGCGCCGGCCTCTTCCACCGTGTCGTAGAACGGCGGATACACCGGCGGAGTCACGACCACCCGGTCACCCGGAGAGGTGACCGCGCGCAGCACCTCCACGACGCCCATCATCACGTCACCGGTCCACCGGATGCGCTCGGGGTCGGGGCGCCAGCCCCAGCGGCGCTCGGCGTACGCGGCGAAGTCGAAGTCGATCCCGGGCCGGGGCGGGGTGTACCCGGTGTCGCCGATCTCGACCGCGCGATGCAGCGCGGCCGTGATCGCGGGCGCCAGCGCGAAATCGGTCTCGGCCACGAACATCGGGATGACGTCGTCGCCGTACGAGCGCCATTTGGTGCTGCTGCGCTGGCGAAGAAGGTCGAGCGGCAGGGCCTGGAGAGGAGGAACGCTCATTGCAAAAGCCTAATGACGGCCCCGGATGCCGAGGAATCGGGCTGTCAGACGGGGAAACACGAGCGCCCACCCCCGCGGGGATGGGCGCTCGGTGAAAGCTCTCAGATCGCGAAGCCGAGCGCGCGCATCATGTCGCGCCCGTCGTCGGTGATCCGCTCGGGACCCCACGGCGGCATCCACACCCAGTTGATGCGGAAGCGGTCCACCACGTTGTCGAGGGCCTGAGCCGTCTGCTCTTCGAGCACGTCGGTCAGCGGGCAACCGGCCGAGGTGAGGGTCATGTGGATGACGAGCGCGTCGTTCTCGTCGTCCCACGCGAGATCGTAGATGAGGCCGAGGTCGACGACGTTGATCCCCAGTTCGGGGTCCATGACGTCCTTGAGTGCCTCGGTGACCTCGTCGTACTTCTCGGGAGCGAGGGTTGCGGTCATGTAACGATCCTACGCGTCGATCGGGGTACCGGCCTCGAGGAAGCGGTCGTAACCCTCTTCTTCGAGTCGGTCGGCGAGCTCGGGCCCGCCCTCCTCGACGATCCGGCCCTTGACGACGACGTGCACGAAGTCGGGGCGGATGTAGCGCAGGATGCGCGTGTAGTGCGTGATGAGCAGCACGCCGAGGTCGGTCTGCTCCTTGGCGCGGTTCACGCCCTCCGACACGATCTTCAGCGCGTCGACGTCGAGGCCGGAGTCGGTCTCGTCGAGCACGGCGATCTTCGGCTTGAGCAGCTCGAGCTGGAGGATCTCGTGGCGCTTCTTCTCGCCGCCCGAGAAGCCCTCGTTGACGTTGCGCGCGGCGAACTTCGCGTCCATGCGCAGGTTCTCCATGGCGCCCTTGACGTCCTTGGTCCAGCTGCGGATCGCCGGCGCCTCGCCGTCGATGGCCGTCTTCGCCGTGCGCAGGAAGTTCGTGACCGTGACGCCGGGGATCTCCACCGGGTACTGCATCGCGAGGAAGAGGCCGGCGCGAGCGCGCTCGTCGACGCTCATCTCGAGCACGTCTTCCCCGTCGAGGGTGATCGAGCCGCTCGTCACGGTGTACTTCGGGTGACCGGCGATCGTGTACGCCAGGGTCGACTTGCCGGAGCCGTTCGGCCCCATGATCGCGTGGGTCTCACCGGTGCGCATGGTCAGCGTCACGCCGTTGAGGATCGGGGTCGTACCGTTCTCCGTCTCGACCGTCACGTGGAGGTCGCGGATCTCGAGGACAGACATGGTGTTCCTTACTCGTAAGTCTTCAGGTCGTGGGCGTTGTCGTGAGCGGCGCTCAGGCCGTCGCCTTGGTGACGGCGGGGTCGATGAGCACGTCGTCTCCGTCGATCACGACCTCGTACACGGGGACCGGCTCGTAGGCCGGGAGGTTCAGGGGGCGGCCGGTCTTCAGCGAGAACGCTGAGCCGTGGGCCCAGCACTCCAGCGTCTCGCCCTCGACGAAGCCGTCCGACAGCGAGATGTCGCCGTGCGTGCAGACGTCGCCGATCGCGTGGACCTCGCCGTTGCCGTCGAGCACGACGGCGATCGCCACGCCGTCGATCTCGACGCGGTGCGCTTCGTCCTGGGTGAGGTCGCTCAGACCGCACGCGCGCGACGCGGTCACGCCGCTGCTCCCTCGGCCAGCTCGCGCTCGATCGCCGCGATGAGCTCGGTCTCGAGCTCCGGGATGCCGATGCGCTGCACGATCTCGCTCAGGAACCCGAGCACGACGAGGCGTCGCGCCTCTTCCTCGGCGATACCGCGAGCCTGCAGGTAGAACAGCTGCTCGTCGTCGAAACGGCCCGTGGCGCTCGCGTGTCCGGCGCCCTGGATGTCGCCCGTCTCGATCTCGAGGTTGGGGATCGAGTCCGCGCGGGCGCCGTCGGTGAGCACCAGGTTGCGGTTGGCCTCGTACGAGTCGGTGCCCGTGGCATCCGGTCCGATGAGCACGTCGCCGATCCACACGCTCCGCGCGCTCTCGCCCTGCAGTGCGCCCTTGTAGAGCACGTCGCCGACGGTGTGCGGACCCTTGTGGTGCAGGTACACCTGCGACTCGAGGTGCTGGCCGGCGTCCGAGAACGACAGGCCGTAGAGGCGTCCCTCGCTGCCCGCACCCGCGAGCTCGACCGAGGGGTTCACCCGGACCACACCGCCGCCGAAGCTCACCACGACGTGCGTGAGCTTCGCGTCGCGGTCGACGCGGGCCTGGTGCGACGCCGCGTGGATCGCGTCGTCGTTCCAGTTCTGCACCGACACGACGGTGAGCTCCGCCCCGTCGCGCACGATGATCTCGACGTTCTGCGCGTGGTTCGCGGTGCCCTCGTGCCGCAGCACGATGGTGCCGCGCGAGTGCGGCTGGGCCTCGATCACGACGTGGGCGTGCGCGAGGCCGCCCGTCCCCGTGAGGCGGACGACGATGGGCTCGTCGAGCTCGACCTCGGCGGGGATGCGCAGGAGCGGCGCCTCGGTCTCGTGCGTCCAGGCCAGGGCCGCGAGACGGTCCTCGGGACGGAAGTGCTCGCCGCGCGGGGCGTCACCCGCCGCGAGGCGCAGCTGCTCGACGCCGGCGGGAGCCTGCACGTCGACCTCGATGACGCCCGTGGGACCAGCCTCGTCGACGAAGAGCGGCGCGAGGCGGTCGACCGGGCTCAGCTTCCAGTTGACCTCACGACCGGTGGGGACACCGAAATCCGACGGGTCGAAGGACGTGGGCCGCTCCGACCGCGTCTGCACGGGAACGACGGATGCCACGAGAGCGGCAGGATCGATGTGACCCTCCGCGGCGGCTGCGGGGGTCTGGGTCGCAGTCGACATTTAGCCTACGGATCCTTCCATGCCCATCTCGATGAGCTTGTTGAGCTCGAGGGCGTATTCCATCGGGAGTTCGCGGGCGATCGGCTCGATGAAGCCGCGCACGATCATGGCCATGGCCTCGTCCTCGGGGAGGCCGCGCGACTGCAGGTAGAAGAGCTGCTCCTCGCTGACCTTCGACACCGTCGCCTCGTGGCCGAGCTGCACGTCGTCGACGCGGATGTCGATCGCGGGGTACGTGTCGGAGCGGGAGATCGTGTCGACGAGGAGGGCGTCGCAGCGCACGGTGTTCGCGGAGTGATGCGCGTTGGCATCCACCCGCACTTCACCGCGGTATCCGGCGCGGCCGCCACCGCGGGCGATGGACTTCGAGACGATCGACGACTGGGTGTACGGCGCCATGTGGATCATCTTCGCGCCGGCGTCCTGGTGCTGACCGGGACCGGCGAAGGCCACCGAGAGCGTCTCGCCCTTGGCGTGCTCACCCATGAGGTAGATGGAGGGGTACTTCATCGTCACCTTGGAGCCGATGTTGCCGTCGACCCATTCCATGGTCGCGCCCTCGTGAGCGACGGCACGCTTGGTGACGAGGTTGTAGACGTTGTTCGACCAGTTCTGGATCGTCGTGTAGCGCACGCGGGCGTTCTTCTTCACGATGATCTCGACCACGGCCGAGCAGACGGCGGTGTTCAGGGCCGCGAACTTGTTGTCCCCGGCCGGGATGACCGTGCCGAAGTACTCCTCGAAGAACTCGGGGTGCTCGCGCAACGCCGTGTCGGTGTCCATGAAGATGACACCCTGCTGCTCCAGATCCTCGCGGATCTGGTGGTAGACCACCTCGGACTCGTACTGAGCCGCGACACCGGCGACGAGACGCTGACGCTCCGCCTCGGGGATGCCGAGCTTCTCGTAGGTGTTGCGGATCTCCTCCGGGAGGTCTTCCCAGCTCTGCGCCTGCTTCTCGGTCGAGCGCACGAAGTACTTGATGTTGTCGAAGTCGATCTCCGACAGGTCGGCGCCCCACGTGGGCATGGGCTTGCGGCCGAAGAGCTGGTAGCCCTTCAGGCGCGTCTTCAGCATCCACTCGGGCTCGGACTTGAGGGCGGAGATCCCGCGCACCACGTCCTCGTTGATGCCGCGCTGTGCGATCGCACCCGCGGCATCGGTGTCGTGCCAGCCGAACTCGTATTGCCCCAGGCTTTCGAGCTCTGGGCGGTCGATGAGGACATCGGACATGGTGATCACTCTCCTTCTCGGGCCTCAACGGTGTCATCCGCTCCGACATTCCGGACTCCGGTCGAAGTCCCAGGAAGGTCGCTGGTGGGCCCGCTCGAAGGCGCTGGCTGCGCGCCTAGACTGTCTCTGGTGCCGAACGCGTGAGCGCTGCACCCGGACCCTTTGATTCTACAGGCAAGACCCGCTCCTGGCACGGCAGTACCGCTGTCCCGAAGGCCCCGAGCGGCCCGCTGCCAGGAAGCCCGTCGCATGTCCTCCGCTTCGACCCCGTCCCCACCCTCCCGCTTGCGCGACCTGCTCGCGCGTCTGCGCGACCTGCTGCCGACCACCGTGACGCGTCGCACGCGCGTCCTGGCGTGGCTGGTCCTGATCAGCAACATCGTGATCGTCGGCACGGGCGGGCTCGTCCGCCTGACCGGATCGGGCATGGGCTGCTCGACCTGGCCGTACTGCACGTCGGACTCCCTGGTCCCGACGCAGGAGCTCGGCATCCACGGGGCCATCGAGTTCGGCAACCGCACCCTCACCGGCGTCCTGGTCGTCATCGCGCTCCTGGCCTTCCTCGCGGTGGTCCGCACCGGTCGGCGCGACCTGCGCGCCCTGACCCTCGCGAACGGCATCGGCATCATCCTGCAAGCGGTGATCGGCGGCGTCGTCGTGTGGCTGCACCTTCCCCCGACCCTGGTGGGCATCCACTTCGTCATCTCGGCCGCGCTGGTCGCGAACGGCGCCGCACTCGTGGCCCGAGCCTCCTCCCCCGGCGGCCCCCGCGTGCGGGCCGTCACCCGCCCCTTCGCGGTCCTCTCGCACATCACGAGCGCTTTCGTCGCGCTGACGGTGCTGATCGGCATCCTGCTCACCGGTTCCGGTCCGCACGCGGGCGACGATCAGGCCGCTCGCAACGGGCTCGACCCCGTCCTCTGGCAGCACGTCCACTCGTGGCCGGCGTACGCGACGTTCACGCTCACCGTGATCCTCGTCGTCGCGTCGTGGCGCACGCCCGCCGTGCTGCGTCTGCGCCTGTGGACCGGCCTCCTGCTCGGCATCGAGGTGGTGCAGATCGCCGTCGGCCTCTGGCAGGCACGGACCGGCCTGCCGATCGTCCTCGTCAACATCCACATGGTGCTCGCGGTGTCGCTCGTCGCCGCGATGACCGCCGTCATCATGCACCTGAAGGCGACCACCTCGGTGACGACGTCCGCGGCTGCGCCGAAAGAGCCCGCCTCCGCCCGCGGCTGATCCGCTCCCTCCGAAACGACCGCCCCGGACGCCGTCCACCGGGGCGGTCGTCGCGTTCCGGCCCGCGATCCCCGCCTCTTATACGCCCATAGGTGATTCATCGGCGACCCCTAGCCGATGCCCCGACGCATGCGACACGGTGGAGTGTCCGGTGCACCCTGCGCCCGGATCCTCGGTGCCGCGGCACCGGAAACCGCATCCGCTCCTCCCCCGGGCGCGGAACGACAAGGAGTACATCTCATGCAGACCCGTCCCCGTCTGGTCACCAACGTCCCGTTCTGGGTCCTCGTGATCGCGTCGCTTGCCGCAGTGATCGGCGGACTCGTCCTCGTCCTGCGTCAGGTCGACGCGATCCAGGCCCTGGTCAACGACCCGAATGCCACGGTCGTCACCGTCTACGTCGCCCAGTCGTGGGTGTCGGTGGGTGCCGCCGTCCTCGCTGCGGGTGCGATCGGCCTCGCCTCTGCCCTGGCCGTCGCCACGGTCGTCTCGACCCGCACGAACCCCGATGTCGCGATCGAGACCATCGATTGGACCAGCGACGACGAATCGGCCGCCGAGCAGATCCCCGCCTTCGCCACGGGAACCGCCGCGACCGCGCCCGCCTCGACCACGCCCGCCCCGGAGACCGCCGCGCCGATCGCCGTCGAGGACGCCGACATCGAGACGCCCTCGACCGCCCCGGCTCCCGCGCAGGCCGCTCCCCAGAAGGACGACACCGACCCCGCCTCGCGCTGAGGTCCCGTCGACGAGAAAGCGCCCGCCCCGAGCTCGGGGCGGGCGCTTTCTCGACGTCAGATCGTCAGAACGGCAGCAGGGGGTCGACAGCGATCGCGACGAAGAGGAGCGTGAGGTACGTGATCGACGCGTGGAAGACCCGCATCGGACGGGGCTCCCCGCCGCGGACCGCCCGCGAATACAGGCGGTGCGACTCGTAGATGAACCACCCGCCGAAGACGAGGGCCGACACGGTGTAGACGAGCCCCATGGATGCCACCGGGATGAGCAGCAGCGAGCAGGCGACGGTGGCCCACGCGTACAGGATGACCTGAAGGCCGACCTGCGACCCGCTGCGGGTCGCGCCCAGCATGGGCACGTCGACCTCGTCGTACTGGTCGGCGTACTTCATCGACAGCGGCCAGTAGTGCGGCGGCGTCCAGAGGAAGACGAGAGCGAAGAGGATGAGCGGCGCCCAGGTGAGCGATCCGGTCACGGCCGACCAGCCGATGAGCACGGGGAAGCACCCGGCGATCCCGCCCCACACGATGTTCTGCTCGGTGCGGCGCTTGAGGATCATCGTGTAGATCACGACGTAGAAGAAGATCGCCGCGGCCGAGAGCCCGGCGGCGAGCGGGTTCGTGAAGACCCACAGCCACACGGTCGAGAAGACAGCGAGCGTCCACGCGAAGATGACGGCACCCCGCGGCGACACCTCTCCGGTGACCAGCGGACGGTTCTCCGTGCGCTGCATGTGCGCGTCGATGTCCCGGTCGAGGTACATGTTGAACGCCGCGGCGGACCCGGCGCTCAAGGAGCCGCCGATGACGGTGGCGAAGATCAGCCACAGGTTCGGCAGACCCCCCTGCGCCAGGATCATGACCGGCACCGTCGTCACGAGCAGCAGCTCGAGCACTCGAGGCTTGGTCAGGGCGACGTACGCCCGAACGGTTCGTCCGACGGAGCGGCGATCGGTCGTCGCAATGACGTGCGACGTCGTCGAGATGTCCATCGTCCCCCGGGGTAGCGCGTATGAAACTTCAACGATTCTACGTCATGCCCACCACACGACCGGCCGCCTGTCGACCCCCGTCATGGACCGCAACGCTCACGGTCGATCTCGCTATGCTGGCCGTGAACGCGCGCCCCGCGCCGACACCCCACCCCTCTCCCACTCCTACGGTGGTGAGTGCGGCGTCGGATGTGATCCGGGCGCACAGTATCGAGAAAGGCGACCCTGTTGTCGGACTTCGAATGGGACGAGATCGATCGGCGCGCGGTGGACACCGCCCGCATCCTCGCGGCGGATGCCGTTGAGAAGGTGGGCAACGGCCACCCGGGCACCGCGATGTCGCTGGCTCCCGCCGCGTACCTGCTGTACCAGCGCGTGATGCGGCACGACCCCGCCGACACGCACTGGCCGGGTCGCGACCGTTTCATCCTCTCCGAGGCGCTGCGCACCTGGGGCTCCCTCACCCCCGGCCACCCCGAGTACGGCCACACCGACGGTGTCGAGATCACCACCGGCCCCCTCGGCCAGGGCCTGGCCTCCTCGGTGGGCTTCGCGTACGCCGCCCGCTACGAGCGCGGCCTCTTCGACCCCGAGTCCGCGGCGGGCGAGAGCCCCTTCGACCACTACGTCTACGTGATCGCGGGTGACGGCGACCTCCAGGAGGGCGTGACGAGCGAGGCCTCGTCCCTCGCCGGCCACCAGGAGCTCGGCAACCTCATCGCCATCTACGACTCCAACCAGATCTCGATCGAAGACGACACCAACGTCGCGTTCACCGAGGACGTCCAGAAGCGCTACGAGGCCTACGGCTGGCACGTGCAGACGGTGGACTGGAAGAAGACCGGTCAGTACGTCGAGGACGTCGCCGAGCTCTACGCCGCCATCGAGGCGGCCAAGGGCGAGACGAGCAAGCCCTCGCTCATCATCCTCAAGACGATCATCGGCTGGCCCTCGCCCGGCAAGCAGAACTCCGGCAAGATCCACGGCTCCGCCCTCGGCGCCGACGAGCTGAAGGCCACGAAAGAGGTTCTCGGCTTCGACCCCGAGCAGCACTTCGCCGTCGCCGACGACGTTCTCGAGCACACCCGCGAGCTCGTCGAGCGCGGCGAGGCCGAGAAGGCCGCCTGGCAGCAGAAGTTCGACGCGTGGGCCGCTGCCCACCCGGAGCGCAAGCAGCTGTGGGATCGCCTCCAGGCGCGCGAGCTGCCCGCGGACATCGCCGACGCCCTCCCCGCCTTCGAGGCCGGCAAGGACGTGTCGACCCGCGCCGCCAGCGGTACGGTCATCAACGCCCTCGCCGCCGAGCTCCCCGAGCTCTGGGGCGGTTCGGCCGACCTCGCCGAGTCGAACCTGACGACGATCAAGGATGCCAAGTCCTTCATCCCCACATCGTGGTCGACGCACGAGTGGTCGGGCGACCCCTACGGCCGCGTGCTGCACTTCGGCATCCGCGAGCACGCGATGGGCGCGATCCTCAACGGCATCGTCCTGCACGGGCCCACCCGTCCGTTCGGCGGCACGTTCCTCATCTTCAGCGACTACATGCGCCCGCCGGTGCGTCTGGCCGCGCTGATGAACATCCCGACGATCTTCGTCTGGACGCACGACTCCGTCGCTCTCGGCGAGGACGGCCCCACGCACCAACCGATCGAGCAGCTGGCGACGCTCCGCGCCATCCCGAACTTCGCCCTCGTGCGTCCCGCGGACGCCAACGAGACGAGTGTCGTGTGGCTCGAGATGCTCCGCCGCACCGCCGGTCCCGCCGGTATCGCTCTGACCCGCCAGAACATCCCGGTCTTCGCTCGCGGCGAGGGCGAGGCATCCGGTGACGAGTTCGCCTCGGCCGCCGGAGCGGTCAAGGGTGCCTACGTGCTCGCCGAGGCGGCCAACGGCACGCCCGATGTCATCCTCATCGGCACGGGTTCCGAGGTCCAGCTCGCCGTACAGGCGCGCGAGACGCTCGCCGCCGAGGGGATCCACGCTCGCGTGGTGTCGGCTCCGTCGCTCGAGTGGTTCGCCGAGCAGGACGAGGCGTACCGCGAGTCGGTGCTCCCGGCGTCGGTGAAGGCGCGCGTGTCGGTCGAGGCCGGCTCCGCGCTCAGCTGGCACGGCATCGTCGGCGACGCCGGTCGCTCGGTCGCGATCGAGCACTTCGGCGCGTCGGCCGACTACAAGACCCTTTTCCAGAAGTTCGGCATCACGGCCGAGGCCGTCGTCGAGGCGGCGCGCGACTCGATCGCCGCCGCGAAGAAGTAATCCGAGGAGATTATTGACATGAGCACTCCCACCGAAGACCTCTCCGCCGCGGGCGTCAGCATCTGGCTCGACGACCTCTCCCGCCAGCGCATCCAGTCCGGCAACCTGGCCGAACTGATCCAGTCCCGCAACGTGGTGGGCGTCACCACGAACCCGACGATCTTCGCCGGCGCGCTGTCGAAGGGCGAGGCGTACGAGGGCCAGGTCAAGGAGCTCGCGGCCGCCGACGCCAGCGTCGACGAGGCGATCTTCTCGATCACCACCGACGACGTGCGCGACGCGTGCGACATCTTCCTGCCGGTCTTCGAGGCCACGAACGGCGTCGACGGCCGCGTATCGATCGAGGTCTCCCCCGACCTCGCCCACGACACCGAGGGCACCATCGCCCAGGCGAAGGACCTGTCGGCCCGCGTCGACCGCAAGAACGTCCTCATCAAGATCCCCGCGACCAAGGCCGGACTGCCCGCCATCACCGAGGTCATCGGTGCGGGCATCTCGGTCAACGTCACGCTCATCTTCAGCCTCGAGAGATACGCCGAGGTCATCGACGCGTACCTCGAGGGTGTCGAGAAGGCGCAGGCCGCCGGCCACGACATCTCGACCCTGCAGTCGGTCGCGTCGTTCTTCGTGTCGCGCGTCGACACCGAGATCGACAAGCGCCTCGCCGCGCTCGGCACCGACGAGGCCGCCGCGCTCAAGGGCAAGGCCGGCATCGCCAACGCCCGCCTCGCGTACGAGCTCTACGAGCAGAAGTTCGCCGAGCCCCGCGCCACGGCCCTGCTCGACGCCGGAGCCACGGTGCAGCGCCCGCTGTGGGCGTCGACGGGTGTCAAGGACCCGGCCCTGCCCGACACGCTGTACGTCACCGAGCTCGTCGCCCCGGGCACCGTCAACACGATGCCCGAGAAGACGCTCGAGGCGACCTTCGACCACGGCGTGATCACCGGCGACACGGTCACCGGCGCCTACGCCGAGGCGCACGAGGTCTTCGACCGTCTCGCCGCCGCCGGCGTCGACGTCGCCGACGCGACGCAGACGCTCGAGGACGAGGGTGTCGAGAAGTTCATCGCCTCGTGGCACGAGCTGCAGGACACCGTGAAGACCGCCCTCGACGCCGGAAGCGCCCAGGCCGCGCAGTGACGCTCGAGGTCAAGGTCACCGGCCACGTCAAGTCGGTCGTCGACGCCGAGCTCCCCGGCTTGGTCGGCTCGCTCGTGGCATCCGGCATCACCGCCGGAGACGCGAGCCTGTGGGGGCCGGCCGCCGAAGACGAGGCCTCTCGTCGGCTCGGGTGGGTGCAGGCGGTCTCCGTCTCGCGCCCCCTCGTGCCCGAGATCACCGCCCTGCGCGACGAGTTCGTCGCGCAGGGCGTGACCCGCGTCGTCCTCGCCGGTATGGGCGGTTCCTCGCTCGCTCCGGAGGTCATCGCCCAGTCCGCGGGCGTTCCGCTGGTGATCCTCGACTCCACGGCCCCCGGTCAGGTGCTCGCCGCGATCGACGGCGACGCCGAGGCCGGCGGACTCGCCCAGACGCTCCTCGTGGTCTCGAGCAAGTCGGGTTCCACGATCGAGACCGACTCCGCCAAGCGCGCCTTCGAGGCCGCGTACCGCGATCTCGGCATCGATCCGACCGAGCGCATCGTCGTGGTCACCGACCCCGACTCCCCGCTCGAGCAGGCCGCGCGTGCCGACGGCTACCGCGTCTTCACCGCCGACCCCACCGTGGGCGGTCGGTACTCGGCGCTCACCGCCTTCGGTCTGGTTCCGACGGGCCTCGCGGGCGTCGACATCGAAGACCTCCTCAACGAGGCGGATGCCACCCTTCTCGAGGTCGCGATCGACTCCCCCGAGAACCCGGCGCTCGTGCTGGCCGCCGCCATCGCGGGCGGCGGCGAGCACCGTCGCGACAAGCTCGGTCTCGTGATGGACGACGCGCACCTCCCGGGCCTTCCGGAGTGGATCGAGCAGCTCATCGCCGAATCCACCGGCAAGCAGGGAACCGGCATCCTGCCGGTCGTCCTTCTTCCCGTTTCCCCCGAGGTCGAATCCGTTCCCGGCGATCTGCAGATCGCCCGGTTCGTCGACGACGCCCACAAACTGCACCTGTTCGAGCACCACCACGGCGAGATCCTCGTCAGCGGGTCCTTGGGCGCGCAGTTCGTGGTCTGGGAGTACGCGACGGCCATCGCCGGTCGGATGCTGGGCATCGATCCGTTCGACCAGCCCGACGTCGAGTCCGCGAAGGCCGCCACCCGGGCGCTGCTCGACGCACGCCCCGAGCCCACCGCGCCGGCGTTCGTGGTCGACGGGGTCGAGGTGCGGGTGTCCGACCCCGCGCTGGCCGCCAGCGGCACCGTCGCCGGCGTGCTCGAGGCCCTCTGGGCCACCGTTCCCGCCGACGGCTACGTCAGCATCCAGGCGTACGTGAACCGGCTGGACGTCCCTCAGCTCCCCGGACTGCGCGAGCTCGTCGCCGCGGATGCGGGGCGTCCCACCACCTTCGGATGGGGCCCGCGATTCCTGCACTCCACGGGGCAGTTCCACAAGGGAGGCCCGGCGACGGGCGTGTTCCTCCAGATCACCGAACGTACCGACGTCGACCTCGAGATCCCCGGTCGCCCGTTCACGTTCGGTCAACTCATCCAGGCGCAGGCCGCGGGAGACGCGAGCGTGCTGGCGGACGGCCACGGCCGTCCCGTCGTCACGTTGACGCTGACCGACCCGCAGGTCGACGTCCTCTCACTCTTCGAGGCGGCACAGTAGAGCATGGTCGTAGAGATCACCCCGGGTCACAACCCCCTGCGCGATCCTGAGGATCGCCGTCTGAGCCGCATCGCCGGCCCCAGCGCCCTCGTCATCTTCGGCGTCACCGGAGACCTGTCGCGCAAGAAGCTCATGCCGGCGGTCTACGACCTGGCCAACCGCGGCCTGCTGCCCCCGGGCTTCGCCCTCGTGGGCTTCGCGCGGCGCGACTGGGAGGACCAGGACTTCGCCGAGGTCGTGTACGAGTCGGTCAAGCAGTACGCCCGCACCGAGTTCCGCGAAGAGACGTGGAAAGAGCTCCTCGAGGGAATCCGGTTCGTCCAGGGCGAGTTCGACGATCCGGCCGCGTTCCAGCGCCTGCGCGAGACGGTCGATCGCCTCGACGTCGAACGCGGCACGATGGGCAACCACGCGTATTACCTGTCGATCCCTCCGAAGGCGTTCCCCCTCGTCACGACGCAGCTGAAGGCGTCCGGCCTCGTCGGCGAGACCGCGGACGACACCACCGGCTGGCGCCGCGTCGTCATCGAGAAGCCGTTCGGCCACGACCTCGCCTCCGCCCGCGAGCTCAACGAGGTCGTGGAGAGCGCGTTCCCCGCCGACTCGATCTTCCGCATCGATCACTACCTCGGTAAAGAGACGGTGCAGAACATCCTGGCGCTGCGGTTCGCCAACGAGTTGTACGAGCCGATCTGGAACCGCAACTACGTGGACCACGTCCAGATCACGATGGCCGAGGACATCGGCGTGGGCGGCCGTGCCGGTTACTACGACGGCATCGGTGCGGCGCGCGACGTCATCCAGAACCACCTGCTGCAGCTTCTCGCCCTCACGGCGATGGAGGAGCCCATCAGCTTCAACGCC
>JARBUN010000168.1 GCA_029239635.1 Microbacterium sp.
TCGAGGCCGGACATGAGCTGCAGGTGCACGACGAGCTCGGGGCCGCGCAGACGCCCGGTGGGATCCCCCGGTTCGACGGCGAGGTCGAGCACGGCGAGCTCGCCCGAAATGCTCTCCTGCAGGCCGGTGAAGATCGACGGAGAGGTGTGCGCGGGTTCCCAGGGCTCTCCCTGAGCGATCGCCCACACCGCCGGCCGACGGATGACGAACTCCGTCTCGGACGCCGGGTCGACCACGATGAGCTCGGTCTCTTCGGATGCCGCGGCCAGGGCAGTACGGCGCCCGTCGGCAGGGACAGGGCGGGCCGTGGCATCCCATGCCTGCAAGGCGGTCACCGAGGTGAACACCGGAAGGACCTTGCGCCCGTCGGGGGCGGCGACGGTGACGATCGACAGTTCCTGGGTCTTGTCGACCTCGAGGCCGTGGGCGCCGATGCCGTGATCGCCCTTCTCCGCGACGAGGGGAATCAGCAGGCGCGCGTCGCGATAGGCGTCGACGATGGCGCGGGCATCGCCCTCGCCCGCGCGGAACGCCAACAGCGCCGCGAGCAACGCCGGGTCGGCGGAGCCGTCGTCACCCGAGTGCGGGTTGGGCTGAAAGCTTCGCCCCTCCCACGGGACGCCGGCGGAATCCGCGTGGGCGTCGTGGGCGTGACCGTGGGGATCGTCAGTGTCCGGCGACATCCAGTGCCTCGGCCAGCGTGAACTGACCCGCGTAGAGCGCCTTGCCGACGATCGCTCCCTCGACACCCAGGGGCACGAGTTCGCGCAGCGCCGCGATGTCGTCGAGGCTCGAGACGCCGCCCGAGGCGACGATCGGCTTGGGGGTGCGCTGCGTCATCTCGCGCAGCAGCTCGATATTGGGGCCGCGCAGCGTGCCGTCCTTGGTGACGTCGGTGACGACGTAGCGACTGCATCCGGCGTCTTCGAGACGCTCCAGGACGGTCCAGAGGTCACCGCCGTCCCGCGTCCAGCCGCGAGCCGCCAGGGTCGTGCCGCGCACATCGAGGCCGACCGCGATCGCCTCGCCGTAACGGTTGATGACGTCAGCGGCCCATTCCGGGTTCTCGAGGGCCGCGGTTCCGAGGTTGATACGGCTCGCGCCGCTCTCGAGCGCCGCCTCGAGGGACCGGTCGTCGCGGATGCCGCCGGAGAGCTCGACCTGCACACCCTTGACCTGCTTGATGACCTTGCGCATCACGTTCGCGTTGCTGCCGCGCCCGAAGGCGGCGTCCAGATCCACGAGGTGGATCCACTGGGCGCCCTGGCGGGCGAAGTCCGCCGCCGCGTCGACGGGATCGCCGTAGCTCGTCTCCGTGCCCGCCTCCCCCTGGGTCAGGCGGACGGCCTTGCCGTCGGCGACATCGACCGCCGGAAGCAGCACAAGTTCGGGCGTGGACGCGAAATCGTTCATGGCTCCTCGGACCCGCCGGCGCATCTCGCCGAGCCTGGGCACGAGGTCACACAGTAGTCGTGCGCAGCCCGTCGATCCAATTGGCCAGGAGCCGGATACCGGCTTCGCCCGACTTCTCGGGGTGGAACTGCGTGGCCGACAGCGGACCGTTCTCGACGGCCGCGAGGAAGGGCGCGCCGTAGGTGCACCACGTCAGCACGGGCTCGGGGAAGGGCGGGGTGACCTCGAGCGACCACTCCTGCGCCGCGTACGAGTGGACGAAGTAGAAGCGTTCGTTCTCGATCCCGTCGAATAGGCGGGATCCGGTCCCGGATGCCACGGTGTTCCAGCCCATGTGCGGAAGCACGGGGGCTTCGAGCTCGGCGACGGTGCCCGGCCATTCACCGAGACCCGACGTGTCGGTGCCGCGCTCGATACCGCGCTCGAACATCACCTGCATGCCCACGCAGATGCCGAGCACGGGACGGCCGCCGGCGAGACGGCGGTCGATGATCTCTCCTCCGCGGCTGTCGTTCATGGCCCCCATCACCGCGCTGTACGCGCCCACACCGGGGACGAGCAGTCCGTCCGCGTCGAGGAGGAGGGACCGGTCGGCGGTGAGGCGCGCGTCGGCGCCGGCCTCGATCAGCGCTTTGACGGCCGAGTGGACGTTGCCGGAACCGTAATCGAGGACGGCGACGACGGGCTTGTGCGTCACAGGGCGCCCTTGGTGCTCGGGATGCCGTCGACGAGCGGATCGAGAGCCTTCGCCTGGCGGAACGCGCGGGCGAGTGCCTTGTACTCGGCCTCGGCGATGTGGTGCGGGTCGCGTCCACCGAGGACGCGCACGTGCACGGTCAGGCCCGCGTGGATCGAGATCGCCTCGAAGGAGTGCCGCACGAGCGAGCCGGTGAAGTGGCCGCCGATGAGGTGGTGTTCGAAACCGGCCGGCTCCCCCGTGTGCACGAGGTACGGTCGTCCGCTGATGTCCACCACGGCCTGCGCGAGGGCCTCGTCGAGCGGAACGAGGGCGTCGCCGTAGCGCGCGATGCCGGACTTGTCGCCGAGGGCCTGGCGGATGGCCTGACCGAGCACGATCGAGGTGTCCTCGACCGTGTGGTGCGCGTCGATGTGGGTATCGCCGGTCGCCCGCACGCGAAGGTCGGTCAGCGAGTGCTTCGCGAAGGCCGTGAGCATGTGGTCGAAGAACGGCACCGTCGTCTGAATGTCGCTCGCGCCTCGACCGTCGAGGTCGAGCTCGAGCTCGATGCGCGACTCGCTCGTCTCGCGGGCGATCGAGGCGGTGCGGGGCGTGGCGGGGCCGGTCATGATCGCGATCCTACCGAGGCGAGCGCATCGAGGAACGCGGTCGTCTCATCGGCGGTACCGGCCGTCACACGCAGGTGGTGCGCGATGCCGACGTCGCGGATCAGGACGCCGCGGTCGTAGAGCGCCTTCCAGGTCGCGGCCGGGTCGTCGACGCCGCCGAAGAGCACGAAGTTCGTCCACGACTCGTGCGCGGAGTACCCGAGAGCGGACACCGTCGCCGAGATCCGGTCGCGCTGGGCGACGATCTCATCGACCATGGACAGCATCGTGTCGGCGTGGCGCAGCGCCGCCGTCGCGGCCGCCTGGGTGAGGGCACTGAGGTGGTAGGGCAGCCGCACTAGGCGCAGGGCATCCACCAGAGCGGGATCCGCGGCCAGGTAGCCCACACGCGCCCCCGCGAACGCGAAGGCCTTGCTCATGGTCCGCGAGATCACGAGACGAGGACGACCGGGCAGCAACGTGACCGCCGACGGCTCGTCGCGCGGGGCGAACTCCTGGTACGCCTCGTCGACGATGACGATTCCGTCGGTGGCGTCGTAGACCGCCTCGACGACGTCGAGGCGAAGGGGCGTCCCCGTGGGGTTGTTGGGCGCGCAGAGGAAGACGATGTCAGGGCGCTGCTCGCGCACCTGGGCAGCGGCCGACTCGGGCCGGAGCGTGAAATCGTGCTCCCGCTCCCCCGCGATCCATCGCGCTCCGGTCGAGCGCGTCAGGATCGGGTACATCGAGTACGTCGGCGCGAACCCCATC
>JARBUN010000169.1 GCA_029239635.1 Microbacterium sp.
CAGGGCGATGATCGCCGTGGTCGGCGACCCCAGACCCGGGATCAGGCAGGTGAGCACGATGATCGTCGACCCGGTCAGGGTGCCGACGAGCGGGATGAGCGAGAAGAAGAACGCGATCACCGCGAGCACGGCGGGGAAAGGCGCGTCGATGATCGTCAGGAAGATCGCGCTCAGGATGCCGTTGATCACCCCCAGACTCACCTGGCCCATGACGTAGTAGCCCACCGAATCGGTGATCTTCTCCGCGAGCTCGATGAAGCGCGCGCGCTTGGACGCCGGCACCAGCTGGTACACCGCGGACTTCAGAGACGGGGTGGATGCCGTGAAGTAGATCGTCAGGATCAGCACGATGAACGCGCCGCCGACGCCCGCCGCCAGTGCACCGCCGAAGGTGAGCAGGCTGTTGCCGATCATCGTCGAGATGGACCCGACGTCGAGAGTGGAGAACCAGTGCTGGATGCCGAGCCAGACCTCGTCCAGACGGAGCCACGGGAACGTGGACGAGGCCCAATCCTGCGCGCCCAGCACGATCTCGTTCCACCGCCCGGGCCGGAAGAGCTGTTCGATCTGGGCGACGAGCTGCGTGATCTGGCTCACGATGATCGGAACGACCATGAGGATGATGCCCGCGAAGATCCCGAGCACGCCGAGGATCGTCGCCAGGACCGCCGCCCACCGGGGGAGACCGCGCCGTTCGAGGAAGGAGACCACCGGGTCGAGGCCGAGGGAGAGGAACAGCGCGGTACCGACGTAGAGCAGGATCGTCGAGAGGTTCTCGACGCTGCCGATGAGCAGGAGCCCGACGCCGACGCCGAGTGTCGCGAGCAGTGCCACCCGGAACGGGTTGTGGATCTTCATGTCGGGGACTCCCGCCTCCTGCGGCCGCGGCCGCGTCCGCGTCCGTTCCGCAAGGATACTGAGCCGGGGGGCGTGTCGCCCACATGGTCCTCGCCGAGAACTTTCAGGAGTCCTCCGATAGTCTGAAACGTCGATTCTTCGGCGACCACCCGAGTCGCCGATTGGGGCCGCACGGAAGACATGCGCGCCTGGCTCGCGGATGCCGAATACACCTCGGTGACGACGGCCGACGAGGGCGCGATGCAGACCTCGGTGGTCCAGCCGACCGTGACGCCCGCTCCCTCCGCGACCCCGAGCGCGACCGAGACCCCCGGAGGAACCGACGCGACGGGGGGAACGGACACCACCGCCACGACGGGCTCGTCGGGCGCGCAGGCGACCGAGGGGCGTTCTCCCGTCGGCTCCGACCTCTGGCTCGACGAGTTCGAGCAGCCCGGAACACTCACCCAGACCCTGCAGCTTCCCGCCGACATGAGTGTCCTCGTCGCCTCGGACGGGACGGCGCCGGCGCCTTCTTCGATCACCCTGACGTGGCCCGTGGACAACTCCACCCCGTGGGCGGGTCCGCTCATCGTGGGCGGGGGAGTCGTGCTGCTGGTGGGCCTCGTCCTGTACATCCTCGGCATCCGTCACGTTCGTCGGTCGCGCCGCCCGCGCCGCAAGGGTCTTCCGCTGCCCGTCACCGAACCCATCTCCATCGCCTCCGGCGAGGACAAGGGCGTGATCAGCGAATCGTCCCGACGACGCACGCCCGGCCGCGGACGTCGAGCGCTCGTCGCCGTCCCCGCCCTCGGGGTGTCGGCGGCGCTGTTCGCGGGCTGCTCGGCCGACGCGTGGCCCCAACTCGCGGCATCCGACTCACCGAGCCCGTCCGCGACCGTGATCGTCCCGGAGGGACAGTTCCCGCCGGCGGTGACCGAGGCGCAGGCGCAGCGGATCGTGTCGCGGATCTCGCAGACGGTCGCGCAGACGGTCGCGCAGGCCGACGCCGCGATGGATCCCGCCGCGGCGGAGACCCGTCTGACCGGGCCCGCTCTCGCCGAACGCAAGACCAACTACACCCTGCGGGCGGCGATCCCGGATCGCCCCGCACTCCCGGCCATCCCCGCGGAGCCGGTGCAGATCACCCTCCCGCAGACCACGAACACCTGGCCGCGCACGGTCATGACGGTCGTGGAATCGGACGACGCGAGCGCCCCCACGACGACCATCATGATGATGACCCAGGACTGCCGCCGGACTCGTCGTTCCTGGTGATGGCGCCGAACGAGCTCGCCACCGCGTACGCCGACCTCATCAACAACGGTCAGAACAGCGCGTCGTGGGCGAAGTTCGACACGGCCAACGACCTCCTGCTGCCCGCGATCGAGGACAACAAGAAGAAGCGCACCGACGAGCTCAACCAGACCGGTCAGGGCACCGCGGAGATCAGCTTCACCGCGACGGCCGGGCCCACCGCCCCCATCGCGCTCGCGACGCTCGACACGGGTGCCATCGTGGCGGTGAACGTCTACGAGAGCGACACGGCGAAGCCGACCAACGCGGACGCGGTCATCAAGCTCGACAACAACCCCGCGGTCAAGGCCCTCACCGGTGTCGACCAGTCCGCGAAGGGCTTCACGACGACGTACTCGGATCAGATCTTCTTCTACGTCCCCAGCCAGGGGTCCAACGATCCGATCCGCCTCCTCGGTTACCGATCCAGCCTCCTCGAAGCGAAGGTGTCCCCGTGAGCACTCCCGCCCCCGGTTCCGTCATGCGCGGTGCTGTCGACCTGTCGTCGCTGCGCAACCGTCCCACGCCCGCCGCTCCGCCCGCGGGCGGTCCCGCCCCCGCGGGTGCGCCGGCGACGCCGCTCGTCTTCGACGTCACCGACGCCACCTTCGGCGAGGTGCTCGAGCTCTCGCGCACCGTGCCGGTCGTCGTCGACCTGTGGGCGGAATGGTGCGGGCCGTGCAAGCAGCTCAGCCCGATTCTCGAGAAGGTCGTGACCGAACTCGCCGGTCGGGTGGTGCTCGCGAAGGTCGACGTCGACGCCAACCCGCAGCTGGCGCAGGGCTTCCGCGCCCAGTCGATCCCGATGGTGGTGGCGTTGGTCGCCGGTCAGCCGGTTCCCCTGTTCACCGGAGCGGTCCCCGAGCAGCAGGTGCGAGAGGTCTTCGCCCAGCTCCTGCAGCTCGCCGCCCAGCACGGGGTCACCGGCACCGTGCCCACGGGCGAGGCGGCACCGGATGCCGATGAGCCCGCCGAAGCACCCCTGCCACCGTTGCACGCGGAGGCGTTCGCCGCGATCGAAGAGGGCGATTACCCCCGGGCGATCTCGGCGTACGAGCGCGCCCTCGCGGAGAATCCGCGGGACACGGAAGCCGCGGCCGGGCTCGGTCAGGTGCGCCTGTTGGACCGCGTCCAGGGCGCCGATCTGCAGCAGGCTCGCGCGGCCGCCGCAGCGGCTCCCACGGACGTCGAGGCCCAGTTCCTCGTCGCCGACCTCGACCTCGCCGGCGGGCACGTCGACGACGCCTTCGGGCGTCTGCTCGACCTCTTCGCCGCTCTTCCGTCCGACGATCGCGCGCCGGTACGGGCGCGCCTGCTCGAGCTGTTCGGCATCGTCGGTGACGACGACGCCCGTGTTCTCCGCGCGCGGGGGCGTCTGGCATCCCTGCTCTTCTGACGATCAGTCAGCAACCATGACGAAGGCCCCGTCCGCGGACGGGGCCTTCGTCATGTGAGCGTCGCTCAGGCGCCGGCGGAGTGCTGCAGCCACAGCACGCCCAGGGGCGGCAGCGTCAGCGTCGCGCTCCCGCGCGCGTCGGTGGTGACGGCGCCGAAGTTGCCCTGACCGGAGCCGCCGAAGGCCTCGGCGTCGCTGTTGAGCACCTCGGTCCAGGTTCCCGCCTCGGGCAGGTCGATGGGGAAGTCGCCCAGCGGGACGCCCGAGAAGTTGCACAGCACCGCCACCGTGTTGCCGTGGTGATCGCGGCGGGCGAAGGCCAGGACGTTGGGGTTCCACGCCGGCGCGCCCAGGCGCGAGAACGCGGCACCGTCGTGGTCGCGCGACCACAGCGGGGCGTGTTCCTTGTAGACGCGGTTGAGCTCGGCGACGAAGCCGTGCAGCTGAGCGTGGGAGGGCTGGTCGAGCATCCACCAGTCGAGGCCGCGTCCCTCGGACCACTCGGACATCTGCCCGAACTCCTGACCCATGAACAGGAGCTGCTTGCCCGGGTGGCCCCACATGTACGCCAGGAACGCGCGCATGTTGGCGAGCTTCTGCCAGTGGTCTCCCGGCATCCGTCCGAAGAGACTCCCCTTGCCGTGTACGACCTCGTCGTGACTGATCGGCAGGATGAAGTTCTCGCTGAACGCGTAGACGAACGAGAACGACAGCTCTCCCTCGTGGTGCGACCGGTACATGGGATCGCGCCCGATGTACTGCAGGGAGTCGTTCATCCAGCCCATGTTCCACTTGAACCCGAAGCCGAGGCCGGCGGCGGAGGTGGGGGCGGTGACGCCGGGGAAGCTCGTCGACTCCTCGGCGATCAGTGCGATGCCGGGGTAGCGCTTGTAGGAGGTCGCGTTGACCTCCTGCAGGAAGCGGATCGCCTCGAGGTTCTCGCGGCCGCCGAACTGGTTGGGGGCCCACTCGCCGTCGTTGCGGGAGTAGTCGAGGTAGAGCATGGATGCCACGGCATCCACCCGCAGCCCGTCGACGTGGAACTCCTCGAACCAGTACAGGGCGTTCGCGACGAGGAAGTTCCGCACCTCGTTGCGGCCGTAGTCGAAGATGAGCGTGCCCCAGTCCTTGTGTTCGCCGCGGCGGGGATCCGGGTGCTCGTAGAGGGCCTCGCCGTCGAAGCGGGCGAGAGCGAAGTCGTCCTTCGGGAAGTGGCCGGGGACCCAGTCCATGATCACGCCGATACCCGCCTGGTGCAGGCGGTCGATCAGGTAGCGGAGGTCGTCGGGGTCGCCGAACCGACTGGTGGGGGCGTAGTAGCCCGAGACCTGGTAGCCCCACGAGCCGCCGAACGGGTGCTCCGCCAACGGCAGGAACTCCACATGGGTGAAGCCCTGGGCTCCGACGTAGTCGATGATCTCGTCCGCGGCATCCCGGTACGACAGACCCGGCTTCCACGAGCCGAGGTGCAGCTCGTAGATCGACATCGGCCGGTCGATCGGTGCGGTGTTCGAGCGCTCGGTGATCCACGCGTCGTCCGCCCAGGCGTAGTCCGAGTCGGTCACGACGGAGGCCGTCGCGGGAGGGACCTCGGCGAGGCGAGCCATCGGATCGGCCTTCTGCAACCACGCGCCGCTGCGAGCGAGGATCTCGAACTTGTAGCGCGCTCCGACACCGACTCCTGGAACGAACAGCTCCCAGATGCCGCTCGATCCCATGGAGCGCATCGCGCTGCCCTGTCCGTCCCAGCCGTTGAAGTCGCCGATCACGCGCAGGGCGCGGGCATCCGGGGCCCAGACGGTGAACGCCGTC
>JARBUN010000170.1 GCA_029239635.1 Microbacterium sp.
CCCGCTCCGCGCCGCGGCGCCCAGCTGGTGCGCTGACGTGGCGGTCTCACGGACCGAGGTCTGGCAGGGCGGCACGATCGTGGCATCCCGACCCCTCACCCCCGAGATCCGCCGCATCGAGATCGAGGTCGACGCCCCCGTCCCGGTGGACCCCGGCGCGCACATCGACGTGCGTCTGACGATCGCGGGCGAGCGCGACCGCCGGTCGTATTCGATCGTGGATGCCACGGACGACGGCCGCCGCATCGCGCTCAGCGTCTCCACCTCGCCGGTGAGCCGCGGGGGCGCGGCCGTCATGAACGCCTTCGCGCCGGGCGACCGCCTGGAGCTCACGCAGCCCCTGAACGACTTCCCGCTGCGGCCCGGAGCCCCCCGCTACGTGCTGATCGCCGGCGGCGTCGGGATCACGGCGATGGTGGGCATGGCGGCGAGCCTGCGCGCCCGCGGAGCGGACTACCACCTGCTCTACGCCGGTCGCAGCCGCCCCCTCATGGCCTACGTCGACGACCTGCGCGCGGCGCACGGCGAGCGCCTCCGCCTGCACGTTCGCGACGAGGGGACGTCGCTGTCGATCCCCGATCTCGTGGACGGCATCGAGCCCGGCACCGAGGTCTACGTCTGCGGTCCGATCCGTTTGATGGATGCCATCCGTCGGGAGTGGATGACACGGAAGCGTCCCATCGCGGACCTCCGCATGGAGACTTTCGGCAACAGCGGATGGTTCGACGCGCAGGAGTTCACCGTGCGCATCCCGGCGACCGGGATCGAAGCGCGCGTCCGCCCGAACCAGTCGATGCTCGAGGCGCTCGAGGCGGCCGGTGCCGACATGATGTGGGACTGCCGCAAGGGCGAGTGCGGCCTGTGCGAGGTGCGCGTCCTGGGGCTCTCCGGCGACATCGACCACCGGGATGTCTTCTACAGCGAGCGTCAGAAGGACGCCCGGTCCAAGATGTGCTGTTGCGTCTCGCGCGTGGTGGCCCCCGCGCAGGGTGCCGCGGTGGTCGAGATCGTCACGAGCTGACGGCGGAGTTTGTGCGCGGTGCGGTGCTGTCTCCGCGCGAGATCACATCTCTGCGCGCGAGACCCGGCGAGGGGCAGGCGAGCTTGTGACCTCGGCGATCCGCTCGCGACGGTCAGGGGCTGAGAGAGGCCGCGAGCGAGGCCAGCGTTGAACCGAACTCGGCCGTGAATGACTCTTCGCGAAAACGCGCCGCTAGAGTGGAACGAGCGTGCGCGGTCAAGCCGTGATGTGTGGCTCGATACTTTGCGATCTGCCTCTTTCGTGCCCGAATGATCTCGAAACGGGCAGCCACCAGCGTGTCCGCGTTCAGATTCAAGGTGCGCTCGACCACCTCTTCGGCGCCCGCCGGGAGCCCCGCCACAGGGAATGCCCGTCCCGCTCCGTCGATACTTACAAGCGGTCCTCGCCCCCACGATTTTGGGTTGCGAAAACACTCACAAATGTCGACGCCGCCCTTAGCCGTGTCGCAAGTAAAGGCTCGACGCGCCGATTCGTTTCCGTCGCAACAGAGGAGCAGGTTGCTCCACACGACCGGCGCGAGGTTTGGACTGCTCGCCCCACTCTCTCGACTGCACGCGGCTGTCCATTCTGTTGAGCTCTGCGGATGGAAATGCTCAATCTTGGTTTGGTGGTCATCGCGGTCGGGTGCACGTAGGCTCCGCTCGCAGTATGCGCACCGTCCAGATTGCTGGTCCCACAGAGCTCGACGGACTTGCGTAAGCGAGAGCTGCGCGTAGGGCACCCCGCTCGCTCGTTGCGTCGTCAAGTCGGCGGGTTCCGGCGCTGGATCTATCCCCCGCATCAATTTTCCAAATCGTAGAGCGAGATGATTGCATCCGCGTCAGCGAGGTCGGGAACGTTCGAGACGCCTCCGAGAGATTCGTCCAGTCGCCGACGAAGCTCGCGAGCGGGAGGTGTGTCTCCTTGGCCGTCATTAACCAGATGCATGTATTTGTCGAGATCTGAGTTGATGGACAGAGGCGGTTCAGGGTCAGTGCCAAGAATCTTTCGCAGGACGATGTCACTGCGCAGGCCAGCGGAGTAATCCACCCCTCTGATCTCGATGCCGTCGACGATTCGAATGTGCTTCGCTTCAACAGTCGACAGCACCTGGGGGCTGTGTGTGGTGACAACGAATTGAACCCGTGGAAAAATCGTGCGCAGTTGCGTAATGATGCGCTGCTGCCATACGGGGTGCAGATGAAGGTCGACCTCATCGATCAAAGCAATACCGGGAACGTGCTCCAGGAGCTCCTCGGCTCCCATGCTCGGGTTCGCACGTGCTGCTCGGCTGGCGATATCCAGTACGAGGCCGACGGCAATCTTCAAACCGCTCGATAGTGAAGACAGAGGGAGGGTGCCGTGTTCGTCGTGGGTGAGCGTCAGCGTTTCGACGACGGGACTCCACTCCGGATCGCGCCAGCCAGTTCCGTCGAGGACGGCGTTACAGGCAAGAGCGATCGCCCTCAGCTGTCGTCGGGCGGCATCGGCGTCTTCGCCGCGACGCTCGGCGAGGTACTCGGCGAGCGTGAGGCTCTTTATATACGACGTGAGACGTGCGAAGTCAGACTTGCCCTCAAGCGCAGAGTCGTAGGCGCCCGAACGAGAGCGCGATATGGCACCTGCGGCTCTGCGGACCCCGAGCAACCGCTCGACTCCATAGAGTCCTATGACGGGCAGGAGCGGCGTCCCAGCTCCAGACCCCTTCGAAGACTCCCAGACGCCGCCGACGATGGACGCGATGTCGGCATTTCGGCCCCAGGTCGTCCGCCCCGAAGCGCTTGACCTGGTTCGCTCCCACACCGTGACCTGACCTGCCACTGATGCGGTGGCGGTCGCCCAAACAGGAAACTGCCGGTCGATATGAGCGATTTCAGAGCTTGACGTCAGATCCGTCGCAACAGTTCTCACGTCGTCCAGAGAAAAGCCCCGGCCAGGCCCTCCGAGCGGTCGTAGGAGCGAGGACAACATGACCGCAAGGGCGTCCAAGATGGCCGTCTTGCCGACGCCGTTGATCCCCACCAGCACTGTCAGCGATGGGTCGAAGTCGATGTCGAGTCGGCTGAATCCCCGGAAGTTCTGCAGTACTAACCGGTCCACATGCCAGTCATCGGATCGCGACATGGCGCCAGCGTACGGCACGGCAATGGTCGTCGCGGCAGGCGTGCCGGTCAGACGACTCGGGCGCTCCTCCGATCCCGCCGGGGTCAGTCGAGGCGCGAGTGCTCGCCGAGACGGTGCCAGGTGCGGTTGTGGTAGACCAGCGCGGCACCCGGCTCGCCCGGTTCGAGGTCGCGCTCGACGTCGACCTGCAGAGCCTGGGCAGCGATGACGGTGGAGCCGCCGGCATCCATCCGGCTGACGATCTTGCACCGCAGCCACGCGCGCACGCCGTGGTAGACGGGCTCGCCGGTGGGCAGGCGCATGATCGTGGGCGTCGCGGACGACAGGGCCGACACCGAGAAGATCAACAGCGGCGGGTCGGCGCTGACCGAGGAGACCGATGACGCGGTGAGGGCCACGGGGCCGTTCTCGCCGTAGGCGGTGATGACCGCGATGCCGCCGGGGTGGCCGCGGAAGGCGCGCTTGAAGTCGTCCGCCGAGACCGAGGTGCCGATCGCGGGGGTGCTCTCGGGGTCGGCGTGCGGAAGGGAAGTCATACCTCAAACGCTAGGCGCTTCTGCGGGCAGAGGCATCGCGGAGCGCAACACGGCGACACGCTCTGAGCGATCACCGCCGCCCGTCGATCGGGCCGTGTGAAGCTTCACATTTATCAATTCGTGACTTTTCTGGCGAGAAGATTCCTTGACAGCACGGATTGTGTGAGCGCTAACATTCAGGAGCCAGCCCACCCGAGGGGGCTGCATCACATGAACCGGCAGCGGTGCCGGCGAAACGAGGAGGTTTCACATGAAGGCGAAGAAGATTGTTGCCGGGTTCGCTCTGGTGGGCGCGATCGCGCTGACCACGGCCGGCTGCGCCGGCGGCACCAACGCCGGTGGCGGGGGCGGCGACGACAAGGTCATCACCGTCGGCTTCGCGCAGACCGGCTCCGAGAGCGGATGGCGCAGCGCCAACACCGAGTCGATGAAGGAGGCGTTCAGCGAGGCGAACGGCTTCAACCTCATCTTCAACGCGGCCGACAACAAGCCCGAGGCGCAGATCGCCGCGGTCCGCAGCTTCATCAACCAGGGGGGCAAGTGGGTCGCCGACAACTTCGGCAAGACGCCCACCAACCTGGTCGTGCTCGAGGGCACCACGGGTTCGTCGGCGGCGACCGACCGTGCCGCCGGTTTCGACGAGGCCATCGCGGGCACGGACATCAAGGTGCTCGACTCGCAGACGGGGAACTTCACCCGCGCCGAGGGCAAGACGGTGATGGAGGGCTTCCTCCAGAAGTACGGCTCGACGATCAACGTGCTGTTCGCGCACAACGACGACATGGGCCTCGGCGCCCTCGACGCGATCAAGGCCGCCGGCCTCAAGCCCGGCACCGACATCAAGATCGTGACGATCGACGCGGTCAAGGACGGCATGACGGCCCTGGCCGACGGCGAGTTCAACTACATCGTCGAGTGCAACCCGCTGCTCGGCGACAAGGTGGCCGACGTCGTGAAGAAGGTCGTGGCGGGCGAGTCCGTCGACAAGAGCTACATCGTCGAGGACCAGGCGTTCGACCAGGAGCAGGCCAAGGCCGCTCTGCCCGACCGCAAATACTGATCCTTCCCT
>JARBUN010000058.1 GCA_029239635.1 Microbacterium sp.
GCGGTGTACCCGCGCGCGCCGAGCGACTGCATCAGGGCGGAGACCTCGGCGACGTCGTCGCTCGCGACGACCACCTCGATCTTGGTCATCGGGGTCAGTGCGGACGTGCTCATGAGTGGGACTCCTTCGTGGTGGTTTCGGGGTGGAGGACGGGGATGCCGGGCGCCCCGGCCGTGTCGAGATCGTCGAGCTGCCAGCCGAACGCTCCCCACCGCATCCAGGGCGAGCTCTCGTGATCGCGCACGCGCAGGGTGATCCAGCGGTGGGCGACGAGGGTGCGGACGACCTCGGAGGAGTCGACGATGCCGTTGACGCGCTCGAGTGGCGCCTGCACGAACACCTGGAGGCGCACCGGCTCGTGCCGCGCCTCCTGGCCGACTCCCACGGACTGCCAGGGCAGGCCGAGCCGCACGTCGCCGCCGTAGCCCGAGAGCACGCCGACGGTTCCGACGACGTTGTGCAGCGGCTTCGGACCCGCGCCGAACCGGTCGGGCGCGACCGTCGACGCGGCGTACTGGGCGTTGATCCACTGCGCCACGATCATCGGCGCGGTGAGGATCGTCTCCAGCCCCGAGCCGTCGGGGTCGGCGGCGGCCTCGTAGCTGTGCAGGAACGCCCGCCGGCCGAGGTCGTGCCCGGCGGTCATGGAGCGCGGCCCCACGATGAACGCCGCGTTGCCCACGAGACCCCATTCGGCGTACGACTCCGCCCAGTCGGCGGCCCGCCGTTCGGTGTCGCGCACCGCCCCGGCGGCGTCGCTCCCGCCGGGGAGGTTCGCGCTGCGATCGGCGGCGTTCGCCGCGCGCGCCGCCTCGAGATACTGCCCGAGCTCGAGCACGGCCGTTTCGTGCGTGGCGGGGACCGTCCACGGCTCGAGGAGCGTCACCTCGTCGGTGACGGTGTCCATCTGCGCGGCGAGGAACAGGGTGTCGGCGGGGATCCGGATTCCGCGCGCGGCCAGCGCCAGGCGCGTCTCGGGGTCGTTGAAGATCATCGCCGCGGCGCGGGCGTTCGGCTCTCCCTCGTGCCCGCCGCACGCTCCGCACTGCAGGCTCGAGGCGAAGGGGTTGTTCGTCACGGTCGCGCCGTGGCCGCACACCAGCACGAGGGGCGCGAAGTCGTCGACCAGGCCCATCATGCGCAGCGCCGTCTCGGCGTACAGGACGCGTTCTTCGAGCGAGAAGACGACGTCGGCGTCCACGTGCGTGGACGGCTTCGTCGGCCGGATCCGCTCGACCAGCGCGCGCCAGCCCTCCGGGGCGAGCGTCCGCAGCGCGGAGGCCGCGCCGATCACCCAGCCCGCCGTCTCGGCGAACGCGAACGGCGTGATCGGCGCCTCCTTCAGCGCGTCGAGCGTGGCATCCCGCTCCCCGTCCGTGACGCGGTGGCGCCGCCACCGGTCGAGGGCGTCGCGCTCGACGGACGATTCGGTGATCGCGATCCGCGGGGTCAGCAGCACCGGGCAGGAGGCGATCTCGGGGGAGCCGTCCGCGGGGCGGAACGAGATCGGCACCGCGAAGAATCCGGCGAAGCCGAGCGTCTCGACGGGCCCCGCCGCCTCGAGGTGGCGGCGGAAGCTCTCGGACCGCGTGTCGATGCAGAACACGGCCTGGGCGAGCGGGCGACCGTTCGCGGGCGACTCCGGTGCCCGGCGCGCCTCTTCGTTCGGTGCGATCTTGGCCGGCGCCGGAAGAGCGGCGGCGGCGGGCAGCAGGAGGCGCTCCAGGGTGACGCGGATCGCGACGAGAGAGGTGAGGTCGATCTCCCGCGAGCCGTCCGCGAGGTGCCGGACGAGAGCGGACCAGCCCGGCTGCGCCAGCACGTGCGCCCGCAGGAAGTCCTCGGCCGCCGAGCCCTCGAGCTGCCAGCGTTCGAGGGCGACCGTGATCGCGCTCGCCGCGTCGGTGGGTGTGCTCCGGATGCCGCCGCGGACGCGCCGCGACAGCGTCGGGTCGACCGCCGCGAGGCGCCGCCACCCGGTCCACATGCCGTCTCGCCGGACGGGTCCCGCCCATGCGCCCGTGCCGAGGGTGGCCGTCAGCCACCGCGCGGTGAGGTCATCGACGCGAGCGTGCACGCGCGGGGAGAGGACGCCGGCCGGCGTCGGAAGCGATGAGTTGGGCGCCATCGGCGGCGAGACGAGCAGGTCCTGCTGCAGCACCTCGCCGACCGTGGCCATGACCCGGCCGAGCGAGAGGAGGCTGGTCCCGCGCGCGTCCGCCACCGTGAAGCGCAGGGCGGCGCGCAGGTCGTCGGACGAGATCCGCCCCTGCGCGTGCAGCTCCCGGAAGCGCTCTTCGGGGAGGGAGAGCAGGATGCCGTGGTCGCGGGCGACCTGCCCGAGGGCGTCCTCCCAGTCGAGGTCCTCGTATCCGGCGACGGGGTTGCGGGCGATGAAGGTCTCGAGGGGGAAGTGCGGGGCGATCGCGCGGCCGGCGGCGGCGATCCAGCCCCGGATCGTGGCGGGGGCAGGAGCGGTGGTGGTCATCAGACTCTCCGGTACTCGAGGGGGCCGCCGGCGGATGCCGAAGCCCGGGGCGTGGGGGTGGGGGCGCTCAGGGGCGGTCGGCCCCACGCGAGGGCGAAAGCGAAGATCCGGTCCGAGAGCACTCCCGAGGAGTGGATCGCGAGGACGGATGCCGCGGCGACGAGGAAGACCGCCACCGTCACGCCCCAGGGCAGCATCGTCGCCCCGGTGACGGGCACGAGCGCCTCGGCTCCGGGGAAGACCACGGCGACGTAGCCGACGACCGCGATCGCCAGGGCGAGAAGGAGCGCCGCGCGGGTGGAGACGTGCACCGAGGATGCGCCGATCCGTGCCCCCGCGACGGCGGCGGTCGTGACCGCGAAGAGGAGGAGCACCGCGGTCGAATGCACGAGCGCGTCGCTCGCGATGAGGCCGACCACGGCGACCGCGAGGATCAGGGCCGTCCCGACGACGCCGCCGACCCGCGAGGGCGTCGGTCGCGGCACCGCGCGTTCCCGCAGCGCGTGCTCGACCGCGGAGCCGGCCCCGAGGAACAGACTCGCCTTGAAGAGGGCGTGGCCGATCACGTGGACGAACGCGAGTCCGTAGGCCCCGAGCGCGCAGGCGAGCAGCAGGAAGCCCATCTGCGCGGCGGTGGAGTGCACCAGCCGGCCCTTGACGTCGGCGCGGGTGAGCATCGCGAGCGTGGCGAGGATCAGCGTGAGGGCTCCGGCGATCCCGGCGATCCAGGGGCCGAGGGCCGAGGGGACCGCGGAGAAGCGCAGGAGGAGCAGGGCCCCGGCATTCACGAACCCCGCGTGGAGGAGCGCCGAGACGGGAGTGGTCGTCGCGGCGGTGGCCGGAAGCCAGCCGTGCAGGGGGAACGACCCCGCCCGGGCGATCGCGGCGAGGGCGACCAGCGCGCCGACGATGGCCGCCGCCGTGTCGTCGAGGCTGCCGAGGGCCGCGAACGAGATCGATCCGGTCGACGCGGTGGCGACGACCGCAGCCACCCACAGCGCCGCGTCGCCGATCAGGAGCGCCACGGCGCTCCGCCGGACAGCGACCCGCGTCTGCGGGCCCGAGCCCCCCGACGCGATCAGGGCGATCGTGCTGAGCGTCGCCAGGGTCCATCCGACGGCGAGGAGCACGACGTCGTCCGCAGCGATCGCGGTCGTCGACCCGAGCGCCGCGAGCGAGGACAGGGCGAAGAAGCTGCGCGCGCGGGGGTCACCGCGGAGGTGACGGCTCGCGTACACCTGCACGACGACGGTGAGGGCGACGATCAGCAGCGCGAGCGCGGCACCGGCCACGTCGCCACGTTCGGCGAGGGCGCCCGCGAGGCCGAGGGTCGCGAGGGCTGCGGCGACGACCCCGGGCCAGACGGCGAGCGAGCCCGGAGTGCGGTGGCGCGCGGCATCCGGCAAGAGGGCGGCGATGACCGCGGCGAGGAGGGCGGCCGTCAGGAGCGGAGCGAGCGGTGACATGCGACGCACGATACATGCAACAAATTACGTGTGTCAAAACACAGGCAACCAATAACACGTTCTTGGATTCCGGTACCGCCGGTCACTATGCTGTCGGGATGAACACCTGGACGTTCCTGACGAACCACGCCCACGTGTTCATCTACGTGGCCCGTGACCCGGGTGCGCGGGTGCGGGAGATCGCGGATGCCGTCGGCATCACCGAGCGCACGGCGCACGGCATCCTGGCCGACCTCGTCGAAGCCGGCTACCTCAAGCGCGAGAAGGAGGGGCGGCGCAATCGCTACGAGTGCGTCGAGGACCTCCCGATGCGGCACCCGGTCGAGAGCGATCACCCCGTGGGGGCGTTGCTGGAGGCGCTACGGGGCTGATGCCCTCTCTCCGCGCGGGGAGAAGACGCGCGGGGGAGCCGCGCCCGGTGTCCGGATCCTTTCCGGCGCGACTCCCCGTAGATCCGACGGCTCTCAGCTCGCCGGGACGACGTCCCAGTGCTCGCGGATCAGGCCGCCGTCGACACGGAACAGGTCGGCTGCCAGCAGGGGGTCGCCGGGCTTCGCGTCGACGGCCTGAGAGAACGTCCAGACGATGTCGCCGTCGGACAACGAGATGACCGACTGCTGTGCGGGGAACGAGATGCCGCTGCGGAAGAACTGCTTCAGGGCCGCGGTGCCGTTCGGAGCGACGGAGTTGTGCTGGAGGTAGGCGGGGTCGAACGCGCGGTCCAGGATCGACACGTCCTTGTCGCGGAACAGCGTGTCGTAGGCCGAGACGGCGAAGACGCGATTCTGCTCCTCCTGCTCCTCCGTCGGCGGCGGGGTGGGCTGCGACGGGCGGTACAGGTCGCTGAACATCGTGTTCATGTTCCCGCTCGCCGGGGTGCCGGTCGGGATCGCCTGCTCGAGGGACCAGTGCTCGACGACCCGCCCGTCCTGCACGCGGAAGAGGTCGACGGCGGCGTCACCGCGGCGCTCGTCGCTCGGGTCGGGCGCGATCTGCCAGTGCACGGCGACGAGGTCTCCGTCGGCGGCGATGTGCTTGATGACCGCCTGAGAGCCGGGCACGCGCTCCCGGTCCGCCGCGAACTGGGCGAGCAGGCCTTCGGGTCCGGATGCCGTGCCGGCACCGTGGACGACGGCGTCGGGGGCGACGAACCACCGGGCGAGCTTCTGGGAGAACTCGCTCTGGGGATCGTCGAAGGTCGCGGCGAAGAGCGTGCGGATGACGCAGGTGTTCCGGTGCTCGGTGCCGGCGTCCAACCGGTCGCCGGCATTCGTCACCTGAGCGGCCGACCCGGTCGGGGGAGCGGCGGCCGTGGCGGGAGTGGCGACGGCGAGTCCGGCGACGACCGCGGCTCCCGCGACGAGGGCGGCGGTGCGGGTGAGTCGGCGGGGGCGGTGGGGGCCGATCAGGGGCATCTTGTTCTCCTTAGGGTGATCGGGAGACACGGGCGCGCATTCTGCTGCTCGTGGATCACCGGCAGGATCGCAGGCTTCTTTCGACGACGCAGGTACGCACTTTGCCGTGAGGTACTGACGTTGAGGTGGGATTCGTGGAGTCGTCTAGCGAGGCGAGCAGCGAGATTCGAACGGTGCCGCGACGGGCATTTCGCGCCCCGGCCCCGGGCTCGCTCATGCGCGAAATGAAGGGGCCGTGCAATCGCTATGAATGCGTCGAGAGCGTCGATGTCCCCGCGAGGTCAGCGCGCGTTCGACCCGCGCGGCGCGAAGCGACCGTCGCCGGTGGGCCCGGTCACGCGGAGTTCGTGGAGTGGAACCCTGCCTGACGGATCGCTTCGCCGAGGAGGATGAAGCCCGCGACGGCGAGTGTCAGGGCGGCGGCCGGCGCGTAGAGCAGGTGCGGCGCGCTGGCGAAATACGGCTCGGCTTGCGAGAGTTGCAGGCCCCACGACAGTGCCGGAGCCTGAAGCCCGATACCGAGGTAGGTGAGCGTCGCTTCGCTCGCGATGACGGCCCCGACCTGCAGCGTGGCGAGCACGATGACCGGCCCCACCGTGTTGGGTACGACGTGGGTGAGCATGATGCGCGCGTCGCGGAGTCCCAGCGACCGGGCGGCGGTCACGAAGCTCCGAGAGCGAACCGAGATCGTCGATGTCCGCATGACGCGCATCGCGGTCGGCCACGAGAAGGCGATCAGCACCGCAGAGACCAACCAGACGTTCCGTGTCTGGACCGAGTTCAGCACGAGCACCGCTCCGAGCAGCAGCGGCACCGAGACGACTACTTCGGAGATGCGCGACAGCACGGTGTCGAGCCAGCCGCCGTAATAGCCCGCGAGAAGGCCCAGGGTGATCGCGATGAGGAGCGTGCCGAGCGTGACCGTGACGCCGACGATGATCGAGTTGGCCGCGCCGTACACCACGCTGGCGTACAGATCGCAGCCCTGGATGGTGAAGCCGAACGGATGGCCTCCGGCGAGATCGGGGGCACCGCGAGAGTCGGAGAGGTCGCAGGCCCGCGGGTCGCCGTGTCCGAACACACCCGCGATGAGCGCCGGCCACACCGTGATGAGGAGGAAGAACCCCACGAGCGCCGCACCGATCCAGAACTCCGGATTGCGGCGGAGGCGGTTCCATACCCCGCTTCTGCGGCGGGGCACCGCCAGGGTCGCGGTCGACGACGCGGTGGATGCCTCAAGCATTGCTGGTCTCCTTGCCGATGCGGGGGTCGAGGGCTCGGTGGAGGAGGTCGACGAGGAGGTTGGCAAGGAGGACGACGAACACTCCTGCCGTGACGATTCCCACGACGACCGATCCCTGTTGGGTGTTGATGGCGGTGAACAGTGCTCGACCGATGCCAGGCAGATTGAAGATGCCCTCGACGAGGACGGCGCCGCCGAGGAGGGCTCCGAGGTCGAGACCCAGATAGGTGACGACGGGCATGATCGCGTTGCGCAGTACGTGACGCGTGTTCAGCTGCCAGGGGGTGATGCCGCGTGACCGAGCGGTGCGCACGTAGTCGGCCGTAACCGTCTGCAGCATGCTCGTGCGGGTGAGGCGGGCGATGGGGCCGATGCCCAAGGCGGCGATGCAGGCCGCCGGGAGGAGGAACGCGACGGGCCACCCTGCGGCCGCCCCGGCGACGGGGAACCATCCGAGCTGGAGGCCGAAGACCTGCTGCGCGAAGAAAGCGAGCACGAATGTGGGCACCGCGAGCAGGAGGATCGTCGTCGAGGTGGCGAAGCGGTCGAAGACCCCGCCCGGGCGGAGGGCCGCGACGGCACCGAGGCCGATGCCGATGACGAGCTCGATGATCCACGCGGTCACGGCCAGCTGAGCGGTGATGGGCCACGCGTTCGCGAGGATGTTGTTGACGCTCTCGCCCGTGATCGTCACCCCGAAATCGCCTCGGAAGAGGTCTGCGAGGTAATGACCGTACTGCACGAGGACGGGCTCGTTCAGGTGGTACCGCTCCTCGAGATTCCGTCGCACGGTGTCGGTCAGCTGCGCGTCGCCGGCGAGCGTGCCGAGGGGGTCGCCGGGGAGCGCGAACACGGCGAGAAAAACCAGGAGCGACGTTCCGAAGAAGACGACGACAGCCTGGAGCAGGCGATTGAGCACGGGGTGCACGGTGGTGTCCTATCTGTCGAGGAGGGGTGCCCCGGGTGGAGGGCCGGGACACCCCTCGGGTCACTCCGAGATCGCGACGGAGCCGAACTGGCCCTTGTTGAAGGAGTCCGGCACCCACGAGGACGCCCGCTGCGAGACCACGTACGTGCTGGGATAGGTCCACAGCAGGATCGACGCGGTGTCACGGATCAGCAGATCCTTGGCCTGCGCGTACAGGTCCATCTGGTTCTGTGTCCCGCTCGCGGCGGCGGCGTCGGCGAGCAGCCCGTCGAACTCCGGGTTGAAGTAGAACGAGCCGTTCACACTGCCCGTCGAGGAGTATGAAGGGCCGAGCGTGTCCAGCGGCGACGGGTAGTTGCCCGGCGCTCCGAGGGCGACCGGAGACTCGATCTCCTTCCCGAGGATTCCCGACCAGGTGTTCTCCGACGCGACCTGCGCGACCGTCACGTCGATGCCGAAGGTCTTCGCCCACTGGTTCGCAATGGCCTCGGCCCAGATCTCCCGTCCGGTTCCGGTGACGGACGTGACGGTGAGGGGGCCGGCCATGCCGCCCGCGGCATCCCACAGTGCCTTGGCGGCAGCGGGGTCGTACGTGCAGCTCTCGCCGCAGGCGTCGTCGCGGTAGCCCACACTGATGGGGATGTCGTAGTCGGTCGCGACGTGCGCCTCCCCGTCGAGCAGGGACGCGATGATGGCCTCGCGATCGATCGCCATCGAGAGCGCCTTGCGGATGTCGGGGTTGTCGTAGCCCGGCAGGTAGGTGGGCAGGCTCAGGTAGTTGCGCCAGTCATCGACCGCGGATCGTCGGACAAGATCGGGGTATGCGGCCTCGGCCTCGGGAATGTCGGCCGAGTTGAGGGTGACGATGTCGACCGCGCCCGCCTGGTAGTCGGTGTAAGCGACGTCGTTGCCGGTGTAGACCCGGAACGTCACCCCGCCGTTCGCGGGAGCCTGCCCCGGGTAATCGGGATAGGTCCTCGTGACGATCTGCTCACCGCCCGTCCACGGCTCCACCATCTCGTACGGCCCGTTGCCGATCGGTTTGGTCGCGAACGACTCCGGATCGTCCAGAGCGGCTTGCGGAAGCGGCGAGTAGTACTGACGCCCGAGCAGGTACGGGAACTGACTGTTCGGCTTCTTCAGGGTGACCGTCAGGTGCAGATCGTCGTCGACGGAGATCCCGCTCATGGTCTCGGCGGTCGGAGAGCCCTCGGCGGGAGCCACCTCGTCGTAGCCCTCGATGTTGGAGAACTGGTCCGATTGGGCCCACGCGTTGTCGGGATCGACCGCCGCGTTCCACCCGCGTGCGAAGGACGCGGCATTCACGGGTTCTCCGTTGTGGAACGTCCAGCCGGGGGCGATCGCGATCTTCCAGACGCGCTGGTCGTCGGTCTCGATAGAGGAGGCGACGAGGTTTCGGGTCTCGCCGGTCGCCGGGTCGTAGTCGACGAGACCATCGAAGAGCGCTCCGACGACGGTGTTCGCGAAGAGCCCGGAGCTGTTGCCGGGGATGAGGCTGGTCGGCTTCTGGATGCCGACCGTCAAGACGGCGTCGGCGTTCGTCGCCCCCGGGGAGGAGCCGGCGGGCGATGTGCAGCCGACGAGTGTCGCGGCGGCAGCGGCGGTCAGGGCGAGCGCGGTCAGCCACCGCGGCCGGGTCGTCGTGCGGTTCATGGCGTCTCTCTTTCTGGGCAGGAGTTTCGGGTGCGGGAGATGAGTCAGCCGGCGCTCGAGGCCGCGAGGAGCGCGCGGCCCGGAATCGAGCTCAAGAGCTGCCGGGTGTACTCGTGGGTGGGGTGGGCGAACACGTCGGCGGTGGTTCCGCGTTCGACGACTTCGCCCTGGGCCATGACGATGACGTCGTGAGCGATCTGCTCCACGACTCCGAGGTCATGCGAGATGAACAGGTAGGCGACACCGAGCTCCCGCTGAATGCGCGTGAGCACGTCGAGGACGTTCGCCTGGACCAGGACGTCGAGGGCCGACACCGGCTCATCGCAGATGATGACGTCCGGGTCCGGGGCGAGAGCCCGGGCGATGGCAACGCGTTGACGTTGGCCGCCGGACAGTTCGCTGGGGGCGCGGTCCAACACGGATTCGGGCAGCCCGACGAGATCGAGGAGCTCACGCGCGCGGGCACGCTGGGTCGACGAACTCCCCAGGCGGAAGGCCTTCAGCGGCTCCGTGATGCTGCGTTCGACCGTCATCATCGGGTCGAGCGAGGCATACGGATCTTGGAAGATCGGCTGGACGCGGCGTCGGAAGTCCGTGAGGCCGCGCCCGCGTGCTGTGGTGATGTCGCGCCCGTCGAAACGGACCGAGCCTGTCGTCGGATCGATGAGTCGAAGAGCGATGCTCGCCGCCGTGCTCTTGCCCGACCCCGACTCGCCGACGATGGCGAGCGTCTGCCCACGCCGGACGTCGCACGACAGGCTCACGATCGCGGGAACGGCCTCGGTGCGGGCGCGCCCGTGCCCCCGGGCGCGGTACGTCTTCGACACGTTGTCGAGCGACAGCACGACGGGTGCTCTCGAATCCGCGGCGGGAGCCGCGGCCCCCGCGCGATTGGCCGGAGCGGCGGCGACCAGCGCGCGGGTGTACTCCTCGCGCGGGTGCAGCAGCACCTCGCGGGAAGAACCTTGCTCGACCACTCGACCACGGCTCATGACGATCACGCGGTCGGCACGCTCGGCGGCGAGACCGAGGTCGTGCGTGACGAGGATGACGGAGGTCCGGCTCTCGCGGATGAGGGTCTGGAGGTTGTCGAGAATCACCTTCTGCACGGTGACGTCGAGGGCCGAGGTCGGCTCGTCGGCGATGAGAAGCCGCGGGGAGGGGATCATCCCCATCGCGATGAGAGCGCGCTGGCGCATACCGCCCGACATCTCATGCGGATACTGCCGGAACCGCTGTTCCGCCTGGGCCAGACCGGCTGACTGCAGGGCCGCCACCGCATGGGCGCGTGCCTCCGGTCGCGGCCGCTTCCGGACGGCATCCGCCACTTCGATGACCTGGTTGCCCACGCGGTGCACGGGGTCGAGGTTCGACATCGGATCCTGCGGCACGTACGCGAGGGTGCCTCGGCGGAGTCGGCGCATGGTCGGCTCGGTCGCCCCCACGATCTCCGTGCCGGCCAGGAGGATCGATCCGTGCGCGGCCGCGCCGGCCGGCAGGAGGCCGAGGATCGCGCTCGCCGTGGTCGACTTGCCGGATCCGGATTCGCCGACGATCGCGAGCGTCTCGCCCTCGTGCAGGTCGAACGACAGGTCCGTGACGACCTCGGTCGTGCCGTAGCGAATCGACAGCGACCGGACGCTCAGCAGCAGCGGAGTGCGACTCATGTGTGACCCCTTGAGTCCAGGGGGCGTTGGGCGCGGCATCACGCTAGCGGCATCCCCCGAGGAAGGGAAGCGAGGAAAGCGGATTTCATCGCCCGGATACGCGACCGGAGCGCGTGCGTAATAGGGGTGTGGCGGGCGCCTCCGCGCGTTTTGTACAAGAACAAAAACGTTTGGCGCTGAACATACGGGCCTCGATACTGAACGGCACATCATCCGTTTGGGGCTTGGGCGCTCAGGACTCGGTGATCACCGTCGTTCCTCGATTCGACGAGGGGATTCTCTTCATGTACCAATTGCTCGACCCGCTGTTCCGCGACATGCCGGAACGCGTGTCTCACGACACCGCGCGGACGATGGGTGCGGGCGAGTGAGCGGATTCCGCGTCCACGAGATGCCCCGCACCGTCTCCCCTTGGGTCTTCGACACGCTGCGGGCCTCATCCACGGCGACGCTCGGCCATCTCACGGACTTCGGGTTCATCCGCGGCCTGGCCCCCGTCGGGCCTGTCGTCCCCTTCGCCGGCCCTGCGCTGACGATCCGCATCCCGCACCTGGACTCGACCGCGGTGCATCACGCCCTCGCCCTGGTGCGCCCCGGGGATGTCCTCGTCATCGATCAGTCGGGCGACGACGAGCGCTCGAGTTTCGGGGGGACACTGGCCGCCATCGCCGCGGACGCGGGCGCGGTCGCTGCAGTGTCCAGCGGTCGCACCAATGACATCGCCGAGATCCGTGAGCTGGGCTTCCCCGTCTACTCCCGCGGCGCCACGTCTCTGACGACGCGCATTCTCGGGTTGGAAGGGCAGATCAACGTGCCGATCGCTGTCGGTGGGGTCGCGGTCCTTCCCGGCGACGTGATCTTCGGAGACGGGGACGGCGTGTGCGTGCTTCCCCGAGCGGATGCCGAGGACATCAGTCACCGGATGGCCCGTCTCGATGCCGATCCCGTTATCACCTCGCTTCGCGCGACCGTCGCGGCCGGAACGCCGCTGGGTCGGCTCACGGGAGCGTCTCGGCACGTCGAGGAGTCGACACGATGACCGCGGGCCCGGCCGACCTGGTCATCGCGTGCGTGCAGATGCACTCCGTCCTCGATCCGGAACAGAACCTTGCGCACTGCGTCGCGTCCGCTCGACGCGCGGAGGCACTCGGGGTCGACCTGCTGATCTTCCCGGAGTCGACGACCAGCCGATCCGACGACCCCTCCATCGCGCCCCGGGCAGACGACGTCGACGGTACCTTCGTGGCCCGCCTTCGTGACGAGCTTGCCGAGTCCGAGATGACGGTCATCATCGGCATGACGGAGGAGCGCGAGGGCGGCCTGCCGTTCAACACACTCGTCGCGTTCCGCCGGGGCGGTGTCGTCGCGGTCTATCGCAAGCTGCATCTCTACGACGCGGCCGGAGCGCGCGAGTCCGACTCGATGTCGCCGGGCAACGGCCCCGTGCAGGTGTTCGAGGTGAACGGCTTCCGTGTCGGAATGATGACGTGCTACGACGTGCGGTTCCCCGAACTCGCGCGTCTGCTCGCCGAGCGGGGAGCGGACCTGCTCGCCGTTCCGACGTCGTGGGTGAGCGGCCCGTTGAAGGAGGACCACTGGCGAACCCTGTGTGCCGCGCGGGCGATCGAGAACGCCGTCTACGTCGCGGGAGCGTGCCAGACCGGAGGCAACCGGATCGGGCGCTCGCTCGTCGTGGCCCCCGACGGGGTGCCCGAGGCATCGGCGGGATACGAGGAGACGCTGCTGATCGGCCGCATCTCGGCGGAGCGTCTGGCCGGTGTCCGCGAGCGCTTCCCGATGCTGCACCAGACTCGCTTCTCCGTCGATGCGACCCCCCGGCCGGCCCGGGCGAGCGTGGGGCGGTGAAGCCGATGTCATACGACCGCGCCGACTCGGCGAGCGCGTGGGCGCGCAGCGCTGACATCCCGGACGTCTCGGCACGAGGCATCGCCTCGCACGTCGCGTCCCTGGTGCGCGACGGGGCGATCCGGGAGGGCGACGTACTCCCCCCGGTGCGCGTCCTCGCGGAGGAGCTCCGTGTGAGTCCGGCGACGGTCTCGGCGGCGTGGGGTCTCTTGAAGAAGCGTGGCATGCTCGTCGGTTCAGGGAAGGCCGGGACACGCATTGCGAGCGCGAGCGGACTCGTGCGGGGTCTGGAGGTCTTCGCGACCGTTCCCGGGGTGAACGATCTCCGCCTGGTGTACCCCGACGTCGCTCTCCTGCCTCGGCTCGACGACGCGCTCCGCGGCGCTGCTCAGCAGCCGAACCTGAACGAGTACTACGACTCGGCGATCCTCCCCGGTCTCGCCGAGGCCGTGGAGCCGGGCTGGCCGGTGCCCGTCGACACGTTCGCGGTCGCGAACGGCGCCGTCGACGCGGTCTGGGCGGTCCTGCGGTCCCTCTCCGTGCCCGGCGATCGCATTATCGTCGAGACGCCGACGCAGCCCCAGATCCTCTCGCTCATGCTCGATCTGGGACTGCAACCGATCCCGGTCGCCTACGTCGACGGCGGCGTCGACACGATCGCCCTCGAGCAGGCGTTGCGCACCCGCCCGGTTGCGATGTTCTTCCAACCCCGCGCGCAGGTGCCGACCGGGTGGTCGATCAGCGCGGCGGGGAGGGATGCCATCGCGGCGACCGTCCGCGGCCCGCACCGGCCGATCTTCCTCGAGTACGACGACCTGGGCGACCTCGCGCGGAGTCCGCATCTCTCGATCGCGGAGCGCTTCCCGGACCACACCGTGATCATCCGGTCGTACGAGAAGGCGTACGGCCCCGACCTGCGTCTGGCGGTCATGGGCGGGCCGGAGCACCTCGTGCGGGCGGCCCACGCCCAGATCCGTCTGACTCGGCAGTGGACCTCGCGCATCCTCCAGTCGGCTCTGGAATGGATGCTGAGGGACGAGGCATCCGCACGTTCCCTCCAGGAGGCCCGGTCTACTTATGCGGTCCGGCTGGACCGCCTCGTGGCCGAGCTGCGCGCGCGCGGCGTCGAGGTCCGGTCGACCGACGGTCTGTGCGCGTGGATCCCCGTGCTGGACGAGGTCGCGGCGAAGGAGTATCTCGCCGGGCACGGGGTCCTCGTCCTCAGCGGGTCGTCATCGTCCGTCAACGGCGGGCTCCCGCACATCCGCGCGGCCGTCTCGCGCGTACCCGTCGAGATCCTGGGCAAGCTCGCCGAGATCATCGCCAACGCCACCCGGGTGTCGTCGTGACGGCCGGCCGGCTCGTGCCGCTGCGCGCGCTCGCGGCGGACGCGCGGTTCTCTTGGTGCGCCTATCTCCCCGCGCGTCGGGCCACGCGCACCGTCGTCCTCGTGCATGGAAGCGATCGCGACCCCGTGGGGCTGGTTCGGACGTTCTCGACCTGGGCGGACGACCACGACACCGCCCTGGTCGCGCCGCTCTTCCCCGGCGGTGTACCGGAGCCGGAGGATCTCGACGGCTACAAACAAGTCCTCCTGCCGGCGTTCTCGTTCGCGAACATCCTCGATGCCGTCCAAGAGGATGCGATCGGGCGTCACGGTATCCCCGGCGGATCGTTCGACCTGTTCGGGTTCTCCGGGGGCGCGCAGTTCGCCCACCGCTATGCCCTCGTGCGCCCGGCGAACGTGCGGTCCTTGGTGGTCGTCGCCCCCGGGAACGTCACCCTGCTGGCACCGGGCAGACGCTGGTGGGTCGGCGTGGATGATCTGCGCGACCTGGGGGAGGGATCGACAGTGGCGGGTGACATCCGGAACGTGCCGGTTCTCGCGATGGTCGGGGGCGACGACGACGGACGTGGCGTCATCTCCATCTCGCCCGAAGAGCCTCGCTGGGTGCCCGGGGCGAACGATTCCGGCGTGACGCGCGTCGAACGCCTGCAGACGCTCGTGTCCGACTGGCGGGCGGCGGGTGTGCGTGTCGGGCACCTCATCGTGCCGGGAGTCGCCCACGACTTCCGACCCTTCGTGGAGCCCGCGCAGGCGTTCTTCGACGCGCATGACGGCAGGTGAAGGGCCTCCCATGTTCCGGAGGAACGAACTGAAGAGCGCTCTCAACCGAGGGCGCGTGTGCAGCGCTGCCTGGGTGTTCACCGCGGACGTGGATGCCGCTGAGGTTCTGGGGACGTGCGGGTTCGACGCGGTCATCCTCGATCGACAGCACACGCCCGTGTCATTCGCGCGCACGCGCGAGCAGCTTCGAGCTGTCCGCGCGGCGGGCGACTCCACCGTCCTCGTGCGGGTGCGGGAGAACACTGCCGCAGAGATCACGGTGCTTCTCGACATGGGAGCCGAGGGACTGCTGTTGCCGGACGCACGGAGCGTCGACGACGTCCGGCGTTTCCTGTCGGCAACGCGATACCCGCCGGCCGGGGACCGGGGTGCGCACGACACGGTGTCGCGGGCTGCGGGATGGGGCGCGGAGACCGCGCGCTACCGAGACGGGTACCGAAGCGAGCTCCTCCTCATCGCGATGATCGAAAGTCGCGCGGGTGCCCGAGAAGTCGTGCGCATGTGTCGCGAGCCCGGACTCGACATGATCTTCCTCGGCCCGCTGGACCTGACGGCATCGGTGGGGGCCCTCGGCGACTGGGAGAACGAGGACTACGTCTCGACCCTGCACGACGTCGAGGCTCGCGTCGTCGAGGAGGGAACACTTCTCGGCGGAGCGCTCGCACCGCCGGGTGACGCGGCCGCGTGGATCCGACGAGGTCATTCGTTTCTCAGCGTGGGCAACGACGTCTCGATGATCCGGGAGTCCGCCCGGCGGCAGCTTGCGCTCCTCGCCGCAGCGGCCGGCGACGGCGGAGAGGGCGCGCATCCTCCACCGACGCCATTGTGTGAGAGCGCGACACGCGCTAACGTGCAACCAAATGGTTAAACGACAGCGAAGCACATCTCCGTGCTCGCCGAAGCGCGGCTGATCACGAAGCGAGCGGAGGGGCGGGCGCGACTCGTGCGCGCCGACCCCGCCGCCCTCGCCCGGGCGCAAGACCTGCTCCGCTCCTACGAAGACCTGTGGCGCGGCCGGATCGACCGGCTCGACGCGCTGCTGGCCGAACCCTCGGCCGAGACACCCCGCCGCGATGACGCCGGGGCCCCGGCATCCCTTCCTCCATCCGTGAACTGAACCGACGAAAGAGTCCGTCATGCCCGTCACATCCGTCGAGAGCGACACCGAGGCGCTCCTCCGGGGTGGCCGGCGACGTTCACCTCGTTCGCCTTCGAGCGCGGCGGGCGAGCGCGATACCAGATGACCAGCACCGGGGGAGAGATCGCGCGGGGGAGCTGGGAGTTCCTCGACATCGACGCCCCGCGCGGGTTCGAGGTCGTCGATTCCTTCGTCGACGAGAACGGCGACGCGTTGCCGGGAACGCCCGCGATGCGCATGACCTTCGCGTTCGACGAGACCGAGACCGGCTCGCGCCTGACCAACATCACGTACTTCGACTCGCTCGACGGCTTCGAGCAGGTGCTCGCGATGGGTGCCGCGGAGGGCGCCACGCTCGCGATGAACCAGCTCGACGTCGTGCTCGCCGGGCTCCGGGAGTTCGCGCAGGGCAAGGGCACGCGCCTCGAGGTCCTGAGCGACCAGCACGTGCGCATCACGCGGCTCATCGACGGTCCGCGCGACCTCGTCTGGCGCGCGCACGTCGAGCCCGATCTCATGCGGCAGTGGATGCTCGGCCCCGACGGCTGGCGGATGAGCATCAGCGAGGTGGACTTCTCGGTCGGCGGGACCTACCGCATCGCCTGGGAACCCGAGACCGGCACGGAGGGCGAGGGTTTCGGCTTCGACGGCGCGACCCTGCTCATCGACCCTGGTCACCCTGCTGATCGAGTATCCGGATGCCGCCACCCGCGACACCGTACTCGCCACGGGCATGGTCGAGGGGATGGAGCAGAGCTTCCAGCGGATGGAGCGCGTGGTCGTCGCCTGATTCACGGATGCCGCGGCCTCAGGGTCGCGGCATCCGGGTCACTGGATTCGGATGAGGGCAGCGGCTTCGGATGCCGGGGCTGGGTGGATCCGATTCTGTTGAGCAGGTCCGATTCCGCGCGCTGACGCCCCGCTGCGAAGCAACGCGACTCAGGCCGCCGGCGCCGCCCGCCGCACGAGCTCGCGGATCTTCTGCTCGACCTCGTCCGTGACCTCGACCACCGCGTACGACACCGACCACATCGGGCCGTCGTCGAGCTGCGCGCTGTCGTCGAAGCTCACCGTGCCGTAGCGCGTCTTGAACTTCGAGGCCGGCTGGTAGAACACCACGACCTTGCCGTCTTTCGCGTAGGCGGGGAAGCCGTAGAACGTCTTGGGGTTCAGGTGCGGCGCCTCTTCGAGGACGATCACGTGCAGACGCTCGGCGACCGCGCGGTCGACGCCCTCGAGCTTCTCGATCGCCTCGAGGCACGCCTCGTTCTCCTTCTGCAGCTTCGCGAGGCCCTTCAAGCCCTTCATGGCCTGGAGTTCCTCGGCCCGCTGCTTCATCGCCGCGCGTTCTTCCGCGCTGAATCCGGTGGCCATGGCATCCGCCTCTCTCCGTCGTGGTCGCAGGATATCGCCGCCCCGGCGGCTCCACCATCCGCTGCCCGCCTCGTCGGCGAGGCCCACGGAATCACCTCGTGAGTGTCCGAAACACCCGGACGGTCTTCTGAGGCGTCCGGGTGTTTTGGACACTCAGCGGGCGCGGGCGCGGGCGCGGGCGCGGGCTTGAGCGCGAGCGCGGGCCTGAGCGGGAGCGCGGGCGGGGCGGCGTCCGGATGCCGAGGCCTCAGGCCTGCCGCAGCCCTTCCTCCAGTGCGACCCACGCGAGCATCGCGCACTTCACGCGGGCGGTGTACTTCGAGACGCCGGACAGCGCGGCGGCGTCGGCGAAGGTCTCCTCGTCAAGGGGGATTTTGCCGCGCGAGCGCAGCGCCTCGCGGAACCCGGCGATCAAGGCGTCGACGTCGGCGCGCGGTATCCCCTCGTCTCCGCCGTCCTCCCGCAGGAGGGCGACGAGCATCGAGGCCGACGCCTGCGAGATCGAGCATCCGGCGCCCTCCCACGTGACGGAGGTGACGCGCTCGCCGTCCACGTCGACGCGAAGGGTGATCTCGTCGCCGCATACGGGGTTGCGCTGGTGCACGGTGGCGCTGCGGGTGCCGGGCTCGGCGAGGCCGAAGCCGCGCGGCTTCTTCGCGTGGTCGAGGATCAGCTCCTGGTACAGGGCTTCGAGGCCGCTCATGCGCCGACCCCCGCTCGGTCGGTCGACGTCATCGACACGCCGCTCATGCGCCGACCCCGAAGAAGCCGCGGACGCCCGAGACGGCGTCGAGGAACGTGTCGATCTCGGCCTCGGTGGTGTGGATCGCGGCGCTCGCGCGCACCGACGCCGTGATGCCGAAGCGGCGGTGCAGCGGCTGCGCGCAGTGGTGGCCGACGCGCGCCGCGACCCCGCGCGCGTCGAGGAACTGGCCCACGTCGTGCGCGTGGACCCCCTCGACGGCGAAGGCCTGCAGGGCGACGCGGTCAGCGGCATCCGTGTCTCCGAGGAG